>NZ_JBAZUD010000003.1:0-86032 GCF_041661565.1 Mesorhizobium sp. | reverse complement strand
GTCCGATCAACACAATAGATCAGCACTACAGGCGCCGTTCCAACAAATGACTCCTTGCTCGTGGCGTTTCGAATGTCGCGGTCAAGAACGGTCGCCGCGGCCTGTCCGTCCGGGTCGAATTTGCGTACCCCCCTCGCGTCGGCGACATAGATCTCGGTCTCCATCGCCCCATGCCATGAAGGCGCGGTATGGCCGCCGCTGTTCGGCCTGTTGATGCCGAAGGCGCACCAAAGCAATGTCGATAGGGTCTCGTCATCGATGGGCTTGTCGGCGAAGAGCCGTGTCGATTGCCTCAGCGAAAGGGCCTCGAGCAATGACATTCCTCCGTTCTTGGCGGCTTCCGGCAGGCTGGACGTGTCGGCGGATGCCCTCCGGTTGGCGAACGCCGCGACCATGGCCGCAAGTGAGAGAAAGACACGTCTCGATACGCTGACCATGGTTCATCCTTTCTCTCCGGCGATCCGGTTCCTGGCTCAAAACAAGCTGGCGCCAAGATGAACGGCCAAGGCGGCCAGGTTGACAGCGCTCAGGGCCAGGGATCGCAGCTCGCTGTCGATAGGCTGTCTATTGACAGGCAGTCCAACCGCTTCTTGCATCGGTTTGCGCGGACCGCCTTGCCCTGAATCAATTCGCCTCTCTCGCAGTTTTCCTTCGCACTTGATCCGGCGCAAAACGCCAACATCCTGCCCGTAGTATGCGTCTGGGGTTGCATGCCCAGAAGAAGGGGGCCGAGCATGAAAAGCGCTCCAGTGAGCGAACGAGAAGGAAGCGGGGCCATGTGGTGCGGCGGGAAGCGATCGGATCGTCTGCATCTCGACGACCAAGCGTCGAAAGGATGACTACGTCCGGCTTGCGGCATTGCCTGGTGGCGGCGTGGTTCGGCTTGGCGGCGGCGTTGACGGCAGCCCCTGTCAATGCAGCATCCCCGCTTGTCCCGACCAGTCAGGCCTCGCTTGCGCCGATGCTGGAACGTGTGCTGCCGACGGTCGTGAGCATCACCGTGCAGGGCCGCAATGAACCGTCTGCCAACCCGACAGCGCCGGATTCCTTGCGCCAGCAATTCTCTTCCTCGGCGGGCGATGCGCCACAACCCCAACAGGAATTCCAGGCGGCAGGCGCGGGCGTCGTCATCGATGCCGCGAAAGGCTACATCCTGACCAACAATCATGTCGTCCAGAATGCCGACTCGATTACGGTCACACTCAATGATGGCCGCAGCTTCCAGGCCGAACCCGTCGGAAACGATGCAGAGACGGATCTCGCCGTCATCAAGATTGCAGCGCCGCATTTGACGGCACTGGCTTTGACAGAACCGGTGCAGGTCCGCGTCGGCGATTATGTCGTGGCCATAGGCAATCCGTTCGGCCTCGGACAAACGGCGACGATGGGAATCGTCAGCGCGCTTGGGCGGTCCGCACTGGGAGGTGGCTACGAGAACCTGATCCAGACCGATGCCTCCATCAACCCCGGCAATTCGGGCGGCCCGCTCGTCAATCTCGATGGGAAACTCGTCGGCATCAACAGTGCGATCATTGGTCCGAGCGGTGGAAATGTCGGCATCGGCTTCGCCATTCCGACCGCCATGGCGAAACAGGTAACGGAACAGCTCATCGCCTACGGCAAGGTGCGACGTGCGCAGCTTGGATTGGTCGTACAGGATCTGACCGCGGACCTCGCCGAGGCATTCCACGCCAAGGAAACGGGCGCTCTTGTCAATCAGGTGTTTTCAGGGTCGGTGGCTGAGGATGCCGGTGTTCGTGTCGGCGACATCATCACCGCCGTGAACGGCGCAAGCGTGGAAAATGCTGCCGGCCTCAAGCACGTCATGAGCGCCATCTCACCGGACACGCCGGCGAAGCTGTCGATGATCCGGAACGGCAGTCCAACGACCGCTACGGCAAAACTCTCGACTGAAGGAAGCGATCATGTGACCGAGGGATCGGGCCTGCTTGAATCCGTCAGCCTGAGCGATTTCGAAACAATAACCGCGGTCGGAAACAAGAAGGCGGAGGGAGCGCTGGTCCTGGCTGTCGGCGAGGGCAGCAGCGCGGCAGATGCCGGGCTGGCGATCGGCGACATCATACTTACGATCGACCATCAGATCGTTCGCTCGCCCGGGGAGGCACAAAGATTGGCGCAGCATTCCTCGGTTCCCCTCTTGATGGGGGTCTATCGCGATGAAGGCATGTATTTCCTCACCATCCGATAAGGATGTCTCAGCGTACGAGGCGCGCCCCAGTGCGAGAGGCGGACGCCAATCGGGACCGGTCCCGGTCGTCGCGCCGGAACCTGCGCGTGGCCTGCGAACACACCCGCTACATCAGACCGAATAGCGGCAACGGCCCAGGCTGGACCCAAGCCATCGCGGCAACCGACATTCAGAACCGCATTGCCCAGGTCCCCTTCAAGGCATGTGCCTGAGCGCCGTCATTTCCGATCTGGCCCTTATAGGTGATGTCGAGCGTGGTGACGGGACTGACGTTGAAATTGAGTCCGGCATCGAGAACGACCATGTCGCTTGGGATCGACGCGCCGACAATGAAGAAGCTGTCGCCGCCCGACAATGTGTGGGTTGCGCCGGGCGCGTCCCCATAGGCATGGCGCCAGCCGAGCCCGGCCTTGGCTGTCAGGAGCATGTCGCCGACGGCGAAGGTCCGTTCGCTGCCGAGGCCAAGCGTGGTGAAGGCGGCGTCGATCGAGTTGGATCCGCTTTGCAGCGCCGCGGCGCCGCCGTTTTCCGTGAACGCGTCGGAATTCTGGTTCACATAGGCAAAGCTTGCATAGGGGATCAGCGAGACGGTGTTTATCCGGAACGCGTGAGACACCTTTCCGAAAGCCTGCGCCGTGCCGGTCGAATAGTCGGCCGACAGGGTTTCGGACAGGCCCTGGAAGTCGACGCCGCGACTGACGTCCCAATCATGCCGCGTATAGGTCGCGCCGAGCGACAGCGTTGTATCGCCCCACTGGCGGCCGCCATAGAGGCCGGCGCCGTAGTCGGTGCTCTTACCCGATGTGTCCAGATCGTCCACATCGGCGCTGGTGCGCCCGACATGCAGCATGGCGCCCAGTCGCCAGTCGCCGAGCAATCCGTCCAGGCCGCCGGCAAAGCCGCCCATCGTGGAAATCGCGTCCGACGTGTTGCCGTCTCCCGGAAGGGTAGCCGACGCGCCGTAGAGCGCGGCCCAGGTGCCGGTATCGCGCGCCGGACCGGAGGGGAAGGCAGGCCCATCGGCGTAAGCGCTGACCGCCATCGGCTTGCTTTCGCCAGCCGCGCCGAAGGCACGGTCGAGACGTTCCGTGACGAGGTCGGCAATAACACCGGCCGCTTGGATCGACACGCTTTCGAACGAGGCATAGCCTTCGCCCGACAGGCTGTCGAAAGCCTTGCCTGCCTGATCCTTGTTCAGCCACAGCAAGGCATCGTAGATTTCGTTGCCGGCGCCAAGCGATTCAGCCCCGGCGGCTGCTGCCTGCTGGTTCTGCGTGGTGCCGACTTCGGCAAATCCAAGATCGTTGCGTGCCAGCTTCAGGTCGACATGGTCCACCTGTTGGTCGAGTTCCGGCGTCAGGAAGGCGAGATCGGTGGTAACGCCGGTGAATTCGCCGGCAATGCTGCCGGCGGTCAGGATCGTGTAGGGTGTCATCAGGTCATAGGCGCCGCCCGTTGTTCCCGCCCTGACGATTACCGTGCCGGCCAGTGTCGCCAGGCCGGTGACATCGATCCTGTCGGTACCGCCCGCCGCGTCGACATCGATACCGTAGACTGAGCCGGCCTTGAAGGTCGCCGTCTGTGCATCGAGAACCTGCGACGCGCCATTGCCGCGAAGGTCGACCGTACCGCTGTTGGTCAGCGTGGTGATCCCTGTCAGTGAGCCGGTGAGATGCAAGAGGCCGCTATTGTCGAACGCGCCGTCGATCTCGCCCTCGGCGTTGACCGTACCCGCATTGGTGAAATCGCCGTCCCACACGCCGGCCGTATCGATCGTCCCCGCATTGGCCAGCACATCGCCCGTCCAGGTGCTGTCGGCGTCGTTCTCGATCGTTCCGGCATTGCTCTCGACCGCGCCATTCCATGCGCCGGAAGAGCCGTTGTGGATATCGCCGCCATTGCCGCTGACTTCACCCGTCCAGGTCCCGGAATTGTAGACGGCGCCGAGATTGGCCTGGGTGACCTTGCCCTCCCAGGTTCCGCCGTAGTTTCCGACCGATTTGCCGGCAGCGTTACCGACGACATCGCCTTTCCAGTCGGCTCCCGCCTGGTTACGTACATCGCCGCTGTTCGTCACGTCGCCAACCCATTTGGCGCTGCTCTCGTTGACGATGCTCCCGGCATTGCCGAGAACCTTGCCGTTCCACGTGCCGCCATGGTCGTTGCTGATTTCGCCGCCATTGCTCACGATATCGCCAGTCCACGTGGCATGGTTGAGACCAAGCGGGTTGTTGTTCTGATCGTTGAAATTGTTCAGGATCAGGCCCTTGTTGGCCTTGATGTCGCCCGTCCAGCTACCGGCGACATTGAAGATAGTCGCGGCATTGCTGCGCACCGCGCCGCTCCATGCGCCGTAATTGTCGATCTGTGCCAGATCGTTGCTGCCGCCGCCATTGGCCACCACGTCGCCCGTCCACGTGCTGTCCTTCATGTTGAAGATGGCGTTGTTGTTGACGAGTACCTGGCCGTTCCAGGTGCCGCCATTGATGTTGACGATCTGGCTGTTGTTGTTGACGTCGCCGGTCCACAGCGCGGAAGCACCGTCATTGTAGATGGACTTCAGGCTGTTTGACTCGACGTTGCCGATCCATTCCCCCTTGTTGGATACGTTGCCGGTATTGGCGACGCTGCCCGTCCACGTGGCGCCGGCAAGGTTGGCAATATTCCCGCTATTGGCAAGCACGTCGCCCGTCCAGGCGGAGCTGTTGTTGATAGAGCCGGAATTGGTTTCGACGTTGCCGTTCCACACGGCCTGGACGTTGTTGTTGATCGTGCCGGCGTTGCTCTCGACGTCGCCGGTCCAGACGCCGGGCGTATTGTTGTCGATGACGTCGGTGTTGGTCGCCACGTCCGCATTGTAGTCGTGGTTGTTCTCGAAGAGACTGTGATTGTCGAGATCGTCGTTGACGGTGCCGTCGTTGATGAGATGGCCGTTGTTGATGATGTTGTTGGGCACCCGGATCGTCAGCGTCGCGCCGCTCGCCACATAGAGCGTCGCGCCGGCGGCGATCTCGGCCGAATCGAAGGATGCCGTGTTGGTCGACGTGCCCGTGCCGACCTGCAGCTTGCCGCCGGCGACGGACAGATCGCCCATCATGATCTCGCCGCCCAGCGTCAAAGTGCCCGCGCCTGTCTTGACCAGGCTGCCGGTCTCGCCTGATATCGTCCCCAGGAAAGCCGTATCGTTGACGGTCGTCATCTGGAGTGTCGCGCCGTCGGCAACCGTGACGTCGCTGAGATCGGGCAGCGCATCGTCGCGGACCTCGAGAGTACCGGCGCCGACGGTCACCGTTCCGCTGAAATCATTGCCGCCATTGGCCAGGACGACGGTCGAGAGACCGGTCTTGACCAGATCGCCGGTGCCCGACAGTTTCGCCGCGACGATGGCGGTGCCGTTGTCCGGCCCGAGGTCGAAGCTGCCGGAGGCCGTGATGACGGCGCCGGAAGACGTGGCGGCGGCGCCGGTCAGCGCGTAAGTCCCGGTCGTGACGTTGCCGCTCAGGCCGCCGGCCGACTGGGTGTAGCTGTCTATGCCGGTGACGGTCCCTTTCATCGTCCCGCCCGACTGCGTCATCGTCGAGCCGGACACACCGGTCAGCACCGCGGCGGTTTCGACCGTGCCCGAGCCGGACAGGTCAAACAGGCTGGAGAATCCGACCTGCCCGGTAATGCTGCCGCCCGACAGTGTGTATGTCGGGGTGGTGACTGAGCCGTTGATGAAGCCGTCGGAAAGATTGCCCATGACGCCACCCGACTGGGTGTAGCTGGTGATTCCGGTTACCGTTCCGCCCATGATGCCGCCGGACTGGACCATCGTTGAACCGGCGCCACCGACCAGTTTGCTGCCCACGTCCGAGACGGTGCCGGTTCCGGACAGGGTGAAACCTGTCGAGAACGCGATCGTCGTTACGCCGGTAACGCCGCCGGACATGGTGTAATTCGTCGTTTGCACCTGGTCGACGCCGATGCGCCCGGCAGTCTGGACGATCGGGCCCGTGGAGACGAGTTTGCCCGCTCCCTGGGCGGTGCCGGCAAGGGTCAATCCCGAGGTGACATTGACCGTGTTCCCGGCATCGATATCGAGGATTCCCTTGTCATCGACGCTCGACGTTCCAACGGTGAGCCCGGCGACGCCGGGCGCGAGCGACGGACTGAGGATCTGAAGCCAGCCGCCGGAATGGATGTGCAGGGTGCCGACATCCAGCGTACCGGAAAGCTGCGTCTGCATCCGCGTCGCTTTGGCGGCCGCACCATCCCTGCCAAGGTCGATCGACGAGGCAACCGCAGCGCCGGTGATCGCGGTCTTGACGGCCTGGTTCTTGACGAGGCCACCTTCGATGGTCACCGCGCTTGTCGCGGTGGGAACGCCGGCGGACTGCCAGTTGCCGGCGGCGTCCCAGGAGTTGCTCGAACCGCCACCGGTCCAGACAACGGGTTCGGCATTCGCGCCATGCCCGCCGGCGATCAGGACCGTGCCGGCAACGCCGGCAAGAAGCACGGATCGAAGACGTGGCGCGCCAAATTCGAGGCGCGCGGAAACCAGGCCGGGGCAAGCGCCCCGCGCCGAACGATCAGTAGCTGCCATGTCGTGGAACCATTCCCCTGTCCCGCGAATCACGGGACGCCCTCTGTAACAAGGGCTAAATAGTCAGCATTTGCAATGCTTGCTGAATGCTTGCCGGACGTTGGCCTGACACGTCTTGTTTCTGCGGGCAGTGCAGATCGTCGCGGATCGCAAAACTGTCTTCTCCTCCTCCAGGATGGATGCTAGCAAGACGTCTCCAGGAGGGGATCGTGGTCAAGCGCACCGCGACATCGCGTCTGGTGACTGCACTGGTCCTTGCACTCGTGCTGATCACCCAATCGGCCGTCGGTGCATTCGCGCTCGGCGCGGATGCTGCTGGTCAGCAGTTGGACGCGTTCGGCAACCCGCTCTGCACGAACGGTTCGGACCATGACGCTTCGAGCGGTTCCGGGACGCCGGATCACTCCAAGATACCTTCCTGCTGCACCTTTGCCTGCAGCATGTTGTGGCCCGGCCTGGCGCCGCCGGCCAATGTCGGCGTGCTCGCCGCGGGCTTGCGCGTCGCGGACCGCGTGGCGTTCGCCCAGGTCAAGCCGATCGATTTACACGAACAGGGCTACAGGCCTGGCAATCCACGCGCTCCCCCACTGACCGCCTGATCGCGTGCCCGCAATCTGCGGGCTTCATTCAACGACAGAGATCACTGGTTTCGCACTCCGCCGCCTGCGGTGGAGTCGCCGTGGGAGCATTCCAAATGCAATATTCCTATCGCGCCCTTGCGCGCACGCTTTCGCATTGTCATCCGCTGAGCCGCCTCCGTTCCTTCGAGGAAAGGTTGGGCATCGTCACCTTCACACTGACGCTGCTGCTTGCGATGACGCATCCGCTATGGGCACATGAATTCAAGGTAGGCGACATCGAAATCGTCCACCCCTGGTCGCGTGCGACGCCGGAGGGCGCCAAGGTCGCCGCCGGCTATCTCGTGCTGAAGAACCATGGCGAAACTGCCGACCGCCTTGTCGCCGCCACCGGCGAGTTGGCCGGGGTCACCCAAGTGCATGAAATGGCCGTGGACGCCAATGGCGTCATGACCATGAAGCAGCTTGCCGACGGCCTGGAAATCCCTGCCGCCGGCGAAGTCGCGCTCAAGCCCGGCTCGTTCCACATCATGTTCATGGACCTCAAGAAGCCGGTCAGGCAGGGCCAATCCTTCAGGGGGACGCTGACCTTCGAGAAGGCCGGCACGGTCGAGGTGGAATATTCCGTCGATGCCATGGGAGGTGAGCATGACGAGCACGCCGACTGAAGTCCCAAGCCCAGGCAGGCGCATCGGCACCACTGTTGCGACTGCCTGCCTCGTCCTGGTCTTGCTCGGCGTGGCCGTCATGCTGATCTGGCCCAGGACCGTGCAGACGGCCATCAACAACACGGTCTCACCGATTGGCGGGCCGTTCACGCTGACCACGCAGACGGGTGCGAAGCTGTCGGATGCCGATCTGCGGGGTAAGCCTTTCGCGGTGTTCTTCGGCTTTACCCGCTGCCCGGAAGTGTGTCCGACGACGCTGTGGGAGACGACCGAGGCGCTGAAAAGCCTGGGGCCGGACGCCGACAAGTTGCGGGTGCTCTTCATCTCGGTGGATCCGACACGCGACACGCCGGAATTCATGGCGCGCTACCTGCAGTCCTTCGATTCCCGCATCACCGGACTGACGGGCACCGAGGCCGATGTCGCCGCCGTCGGCAAGGAATATCGCATCTATTACAAGAAGGTTCCGACCGAGGACGGCGACTACACCATGGACCACACCGCGACGATCTTCCTGATGGGCGCCGAGGGGCAGTTCAAGGGGACGATCTCCTATGGCGAGGACATGGCGATCCGGCTGCGCAAGCTGCGCAATCTGATCGCGGGAGCTGCGGCATGAGGCCGGATCACTTGGCAAGCATAAGCCCAACGGCGCAGTTCGGGCTGACCTTCGCCACCGGCGCGGCCGCCGGGCTCGCGGTGTTTGCCGGCACAAGTCTTCTGTCGCCGCAGGCGGCGGGGAGACTGCTCGACCTCCGGCACAACGGTCTCGACGGATTCGATGCCTTTGCGCTGGCGTGGCTGTTCGGCCAGGCGGCGGTTCTCCTGCACCATGTGCTGCCCGGCGTGGCACGCGACTGAGCAAGCGTGGCCGCGTCTGCGATGCGGCCGCTTTCCTTTCAGCAACCGCATCAACCAGCGGCCGTCCAGGCCGCCATCTGGAGAGGTCCATCCATGTCTTCCGCAACCCTTGCCGCCGCGCCGGATGCGCTGGCCGGCACCCGGCTCTATCGCGCCATCTGGCGCTGGCATTTCTACGCCGGCCTTTATGTCATCCCGTTCCTGCTGATGCTCGCCTGCACCGGCCTGATCATGGTCTACGGCAATTCCATCGAAACCTTCCTCGGCGCCAAGCACCATGTAGCGCCGGGCGGAGAGCGAGCATCCTATGTCGAGCAATCGCAGGCCGCCATAGCTGCCATTCCTGGCGGCTCGCTCAAGCTGATGGTCGTTCCCAAGGAGCCGGACCGGGCCACCGTCTTCATCGTCAAAGGCAACGACAAGGACAATGTCGTCGCCGTCGACCCGCATGGAGCGAAGGCGATCGATACGATCGTCAAGGACGACACCTGGTTCTACTGGGCCGACCACATCCACGGCACGCTGCTGCTGGGCGATGTCGGCGACCGGCTGATCGAGGTCGCCGCCGGGCTCGGCATCGTGCTGATCCTGACGGGCCTCTACATGTGGTGGCCGCGCAACGGCCGTTCGCTGAACCGGATCCTGATCCCCGATTTACGCGCCAAGGGGCGCCCATTCTGGAAGGAGTTGCACGTCTCCCTCGGCTTCTACATATCGGTCGTGCTTTTCTTCTTCCTGCTCTCCGGCCTGTCCTGGACCGGCATCTGGGGCACCCGGATCGTGCAGGCCTGGAGCACGTTCCCGGCCGCGAAATGGGACAACGTTCCGCTTTCCGACAAGACCCATGCCAGCATGAACCACGGCGCCATGAAGGAAGTGCCGTGGACGCTGGAGCAGACGCCGATGCCCATGTCCGGATCCGAAGCCGGTGCGACTGGACTGCCGGCGGGATCGCTGGTCGATCTCGACACGGTCGCGGCCTTTGCCCGCGCCAACGGCTTCACCGAGCAGTTCCGCATCAATGCCCCGCAAGGTGACGACGGCGTCTACACGATCTCCGCCGACTCCATGGATGGCGATACCCACAACCCGTTCGGCGACCGGACGGTGCATATTGACCGCTTCACCGGCAAGATCCTCGCCGATGTCCGCTTCGCCGATTACGGCTTGGCCGGGAAGGCGATGGCAGCCGGCATCGCCCTGCATCAAGCCAACCTTGGCTGGTGGAACACGGCGCTGAACGTCCTGTTCTGCCTGTCAGTGATCACCATGGCGCTGTCGGGCATCGTCATGTGGTGGAAGCGCCGGCCGGCAGGCCGTCTCGGCGCGCCGCTCTACCCGAGGAACCATCGCCTGCCCATCGGCATCGCGATCATCGCGCTGGCTGTCTCGGTCATCTTTCCGCTGACGGGCATCGCGATCATCGCCTTCGCCATCATCGATTTCCTCCTGCCCAGGCGGTTCAAGGAGGTCGGCTTCCAGCCGGCGCAGGCTTGAAATCAATGGCGGTCGCGATGTCGTTCGGGGCCGCCATGCCTCCGCTCCACACACAAGATCGGCGACGCCAAGAGGATGAGGACGTCGCCCTGCACACTGCCCTCGCTCATCCGATAGTGCCGGCGCACACGGTTTCCCGGACCACCCTTCGGAGAATGGGAACGGAGCGTCGACAGCCGAAACCCGACCGCCCCCGCGACTGTATGCGGCGAGCTGTTTTCCACGGCGTCACTGGCCGTCTTTCGACGGCTGGGAAGACGGAAATCAGCATCGACCCGCGAGTCAGGAGACCGACCGTGAGCATCGATCAACCTCAACGCCGTCGGGTGAGACGGCAAAGGAGAACTGAAATGCATATCGAACCTGGACTGGTCAGCGATGCCAAGATCTGGCTGAGCTACGTAACGGCTGCCGGAGCGGGAGCCTACGCGCTCAAACTCGCATGGCAGACCGCGAAGGAAAGCGGACCTCTGCCGCTGCTTGTAAGAAGCGCGGTCACGACCGCTCTTGTCCTCTGCTTTTTCGAGGCCTTGCCGCACTACCCCGTCGGCGTCTCGGAAGTGCATCTGATCCTTGGATCGACCCTGTTCCTGATCTTCGGCGCGGCGCCGGCGGCGATCGGGCTGGCGCTGGGGCTGCTGATCCAGGGCCTGTTCTTTGCACCCTTCGACCTGCCGCAATATGGCATGAACGTCACCACACTGCTCGTGCCGCTGTTCGCACTCAGTGCACTGGCCGGGCGCGTCATCACGCCCGCCACGCCTTACGTGGACCTCAGATATCGCCAGGCCCTGGCGCTTTCGACCAGCTACCAGGCAGGCATCGTTGCCTGGGTTGCTTTCTGGGCGCTCTACGGCCAGGGCTTCGGGGCGGACAATGTCCACTCGATCGCCAGCTTCGGTGGCGCCTACATGCTGGTGATCATCGTCGAGCCGCTTGCGGACCTGGCGGTGCTGGCTCTCGCCAAGACGATCCATGCCTTGCGCGGCAGTTCGTTTATCGAACACCGGCTGTATCATTCGGCCTGACGCGCGACTGTCTGTGAAAGCGGCCGGTCTCAAAAAGAGGCCGGCCGCATCGATCGCGCCAAGCCCCAGGCACCCATGCCTGCGAAATGGAATTTGAGTTCAGCGCGGTTCGAAAAGCGCTATGCGCCCTGGTTCGGAAAACAGGCGCTGGCGCTCAGATGGGGTCCGTTGGCCAGCGATGAGAGGAAGCTAGGCAGCATGGTCACGAAGGTGTAGGTGACCTGGACGCTTGAAAAGCCGGTAAGTCCGGAGCAACTTGTGTTGTTGTTCACGACGATGTTGGCGCTGGTGAGCGGGATGCCGCCGATCGCAGCCCTGCCGCTGATGTAGCTGATCGTATTTGCGGAATCGTAGGCGCCATTTTTCGTGCACCCGCTCTGCAGCACACCGATGCAGCGTGCTCCCGCGTTGGCTATCTCCTCCAGGACATGCTGCGTCCAGTACATCCTGCCGAATTCAACGACGCCCAGGAGCATCAACAGCAAGGGTACCGAAAGCAGCGCGAATTCCACCGCATTCGCGCCGGAAGTATCCCTGAGGAAAGAACGGCGACGTCTCATTTTGGCTGCACGACCGACCGGACCGTGATGTTGCCGTTGGTGACAATGCCGAACCCCCCAAAGAGCGGCGTATAGGGTTTGCTTGCCGAAACGGTAACGAATTTTCCAGCCATTCCACCACCTGTGCAGGTGGAGCCACATGTCTTCGCCGCTCCCCAGGTCAGGGTGGTTCCGGACCGCGTCGGGCAGTAGCACAGATCGGCGTTCGAAGCGGTTCCGCTCTCGGTCGCCTGGGATGTGCTGGCATCAAGTGAGATCGTGGTGCCATTGTTGATGACGACCTGCACGTTGCCACCATTGCCGCCGACCCCGCTCGCTGCCACCCCCATGATGCTCCTGGCCAGAGCATCGCCGCCGGCCGAGCTGACTTTGTCGCCATTGAGCAGGGCATAGTTCGAGCCGGCCGACACGGCAGAACTGAGTTCGAACTTGGCCTTGAGCGATCCGCCGATGTCGACAGTGCCGGCAAGGATCAGCAGGAATATAGGCGTGACGAGCGCGAACTCGACCGCCGATACGCCGGTGGTCTCACGAAGCAGGAAGCGTGCGAACAAGGAGCGGCGGAAGGCTTCCGCCAGACCACGATCGAAGCGGGACATCATTGCACAAGGCTCACTTTGCTGGTGGCGGTGGCCCCCGACGCCGCGATGCACTCGGATGTGGCTGCGGTGCCGCCGGAAAGCGTGATGCGCGATCCGATAAGCTGCAGGCATTTGCTTGCGTCTGTAGAGCCCAGTATGCTCGAGCCGCCATTCATGATGATCGGGCCGTAGGGAAAATAGAATGCGCCGGAGATCTGCGCATTGGATCCGCCCTCGGCGAAGGTGGCGCCGCCGGTGTTGCTGCTGGAGGTCGGGCCGATGATCGCCAGCTTTGCCGTGGCGCCGGTCTGCGGCGCGGTCAGCGAGATGTTGCTGTAACCGGCCGCGACGCAAAAGACGTAGCCTGTGCAGCTTCCCGAACTGGATTTTGTCTTCCCCGACAAGACCAGGGTCACATTGGTGCCGCTGACGCTGATTGTGCTTCCATTGCAGTTGGCGCTGCCGCCGCCGTTGGAACCGAGTGTGAAATATCCGTCCACGGTGTACACACCGGCGCCCAACACCACCGCGCCGGAAGCCATGAAATTTCCGGCAATGTCATGCTGCGCGGCGGCCGGAATGACAAAGCAGCTGCCGCCGCCTCCGGCATTCACATTTCCAGCGACCTGGAACACGCTACCAACGGCAGTGGCGTCAGCCATGATGATCGTGGCGCCACCCGCGAGCGTTATGGCATCGCCATTGCTGCCCGGACCGATCTTGTAGCTGTTGGATGTGCCGGAGCCGAAGGTGAGCGTGGCGCCCCCGGTATTGTTGAAGCCGCCGGGGAGTTCGAAAACGCTCGGTCCCCCAAACGTCAATTTCGCGCCGCCGCCGTTGCAGACGCTCACGCGTGCCGCCCCGCAGTTGCTGTCGCTTATTCCGATCTTGAATGTTCCCGCGCCAAAAGTTGTGACGCCGTTGGCTGCAAGACCTTTGGTGAAGTTGAAACTGCCGGCGCCGAAGGTGGTGGTGCCGGCAGTGGTGACCAGCTTGCCCACATTGTAGGTGCCGGCGCCAAATGTCGTGGTCCCGGCGGTGGTGAGGGTCTTGGCGAAATTATAGATGCCTGGGCCGAAATTTGTCGTGGCGGCTGACGTGAAGTCGCCGGCGAAATTGTAGGTGGTTGTCGCCGCGCCGGCCACCGCGAAGTTCAGGTTGATGCCGCCGCCGATGGTGACATTTCCCAGGTTGACCACTGTCTTGGTGCCGCAGCTGAATGTCCAGGTCGGCTGCGACCAGGACGCCGTGCACCCGGCGGTAACCGCGGCGTTCTTGGTCGCCGTCTGGTCCCATGCGAAATCGATGTTGGTCCCGGTGGTGTTTGTCGGCGCAGCTGGCGTCGTGGTTGCCGTAAGCGCGGCCACGCTGGTGAGGCGGGCTACGGCGCTCGTCACCGCGGCGTTCCCGGCCAGCGGATCGGTGGTGGACTTCTTGGCGATGATGGCGGCCGTGTTGTTGGGGCCGGTGATGCCGCTGCAAGGCTGGGTCGGCGCCGCCGCCGAATTGTAATTCACGCCAATGGCAGAGATGGTCGTGCCGCAGGGGACGGTGACGGTGTTGTTCGACGACACCGTGCAGCTCGGGGCCCTGATGGCCGTGCCGCCCGACAGCGTGACGCCGGTTTGGGTCGCGTCCAGGGCAAGCACGCAGCCCGGCGTCTGCGCCTGGGCACCAACCTCGGCGACGGAGCCCGCGTAGATCTGCAGCTCCTGGCGACGGTCCAGCACGCGTGCCAGAAACAGGTTCTTGTGGGTGCGGATCGACACGGAAACGGCGTTTATTCCAACGGTTTTCGGCGAAGCCACGAGCGCTGCCTGGACATCGGTTGAAGGTACGCCGTTCAGAACAGCCACGTTGACCGCGGCCGCCGTCATCTGGTCGGTGGACTTCGTGGCGTTGTAAGCCAGTGCGCCGGCATAGGCGGAAAGGTCGGCAACGCGCTGGTTGTCCGCCTGCTCGACCAGGGCCCCGCCATATTCGGTCACAAGAGCGGCCATGCCGATCAGCACCGGCATGAGAAGCGCGGAGACAATGAGCACATTGCCGCGACGGTCGCGCGCAAGAGAGCCCAGAATCCGGATCAGGTCTATGTTGAAGGACAAAGCTTACCTCTTGCCGTTCCGACTGGCGCTCGTTTGTTTAGTAAGGTCGAATATCTAAAAAATTGTTGTCCAACGGATCGCGCGAGCAACCCGGGCATTTGGTGGATGGCGTTGATTTTGATTGGAAAGTTGCCTGAAGAGCGTCGGTCTGACCGGCTTTCCTTAGCCCGGCGGCGGTATTAACCGCAGCCGTGCGGCTTTCGTTACCAAAGCGGCCCGTACGACACATAGCCATTTTGACTGGCATGCTTAATGACGCCCTAAGCCGGGGCATGCTGTATGCCCGAACGCCGATGCTTCTGGGTTTGCCCCCTGTCGTTGTTCGGGCCTCGCGGGAAGGGGGCGAAGGCGCAAGCGGTGAGTGCATAAGCGGTCCGGATCATCGGCCGCATTGCCTTCCGCGACTGCCCGCCGGATAGTCCGGCCATGTTGGAAACCCTGGCGACTCACTGGCCTCATATCCTGGCGATCATCTCGGTGGTGATGTCGACCGTTGGCATCGTCCACGCCGTCATGACTAAGGATGATGTCCGCGCGGCCACCGGCTGGGTTGGCGTCATGGTGCTGTCGCCTATCCTCGGCGTGTTGATCTATGCTGTCGCCGGCATCAACCGCATCCGTCGCGCCACCATCAGCGCACAGCGCCCGTTCGCCGATGGCGTCGTGTCCGCGAAGCACCAGCTCGATGTGGCGGCCGAAGAAGCCTTGATCGCCGAGCGATACGGGCAGCGCTTCATGGGCCTCAGAACGCTGGGCGACAGGGTCGCGCGGCGCACGCTCAACCCGGGCAATGGCATAGAGATGCTGGAGACCGGCGACGAGGCCTATGCCGCCATGTGCGCCGCGATCGATGGCGCCGAGCGCAGTGTCCTGCTGGAGACTTATATCTTCGACAATGACGCCGTCGGCCTGCTCTTCGTCGAATCGCTCGCCGGCGCCGTCCGGCGCGGCGTTATCGTTCGCGTGCTGATCGATGCCGTCGGCGCCCGCTATTCCGTCCCCAGCATCCTCGGCCATCTGCGCAAGGCCGATATTCCGGCCGACGTCTTCAATGGCAACATCGTCATGGGCCTTCGCCTGCCCTATGCCAATCTCAGGACCCACAGAAAGATCCTGGTCGTCGACGGCGCGGTCGCCTTCACCGGCGGCATGAACATCCGCAAGGGTTTCTCGGCCGAGTTCGCCGGGTCGAACACCGCCAAGGACACACATTTCCGGGTGACCGGACCGGTCGTGGCCGATCTTTTTTCGATCGCTGCGGAGGACTGGCGATTCACCACCAACGAGGCCCTCCAGGGCGATGCCTGGCGAATTATCCCCCTATGGCCGGCGCCTGGCGTGCCGATGCTGGTGCGCGCCGTCGCCTCGGGTCCGGACGCCAGCAACGAGACCAACCACAAGCTGCTGATCGGCGCTTTCTCCGTCGCCGGCAAATCGATCCGCCTGATGTCACCGTATTTCCTGCCCGACCGCGAACTGATCAGCGCGCTGATCACCGCCGCCCGGCGCGGCGTCGAGATCGACATCGTGGTGCCGGCGGTCAACAACCTGTTCCTGGTGGACCGCGCCATGACCGCGCAGTTCGACCAGGTGCTGAAGAACTATTGCCGCGTCTGGCGCACCGAGGGACCGTTCGACCATTCGAAACTGCTGTCGATCGACGGCGTCTGGGCCTATGTAGGCTCGTCCAATCTCGATGCCCGGTCACTGCGGCTGAATTTCGAGATCGACCTCGAGATCCTCGACGCCGGATTTGCCAGCCAAATCGAGGCGAGGATCGGGGCGGCGCTCGCTTCCGCCGTGCCGGTCACGCTCGAGGCCCTGCGGGCCCGGCCCTTCCTCACCCGGCTCTTCGACCGGGTAATGTGGCTTGGTTCACCCTATCTGTAGGCACTGGTGGGAATGGAACATAGGCAGACTGAACCTGTTTTGGTTGTATCCGGCTTCTGAGTTGAAGCCAGCGAGGACGAGCAGCGCGCATATGCAGAGACCTGGACGCAGCCTGCCGGCAAGCATGCTTTTATCCATCCGCGACAGGAGAATGCGCAAGGCAAACGCCGCGGCGCCCGAGAAAATGGGCGCTACCACCACGCTCGTTGCCTCCTACAATGTCCACAAATGCATCGGCATCGACAGGAAGTTCGATCCCGAACGCACCAGCCGGGTCATCCGTGAGATAGACCCGGATGTCATCGCGCTGCAGGAAGCCGACAACCGGTTCGGCGACCGCGACGGGCTTCTTGACCTGTCCCGCCTCGAGTTGGAGACCGGCCTTGTGCCCGTCCCGATTTCAGCCAATGGCAAAAGCCATGGCTGGCACGGCAACGTGCTGCTGTTCAAGAAGGGCGTGGTCCGCGACGTGCACCAGATCACGTTGCCGGGGCTCGAGCCACGCGGCGCCGTGGTCGCGGAGATCGATCTTGACGGAAACCGGACCCTGCGGGTCATCGCCGCGCATCTCGGCTTGCTGCGGAGGTCACGCTCCCAGCAGGCCCGCGTCGTGCTCGACATCATGAACAGCCCGGACTCGAAGCCGACCCTCCTGCTCGGCGATCTCAATGAATGGCGGCTCGGCAACCGCTCGGCGCTGAACACGCTGCATGTGACGTTCGGCCCGTTGCCGCCGGCCGTCCCCACCTTCCCGTCCAACCTGCCACTGCTGGCGCTCGATCGCATCATGGCCAACCGCCAGGGCATGATCTCGGCGGTCGAGGCACATGACACCCCGCTGTCTCGCGTGGCGTCCGACCACCTGCCCTTGACCGCGTTTGTCCGCCTCTAGCCGGGTCTGCCGATAAGGATCGGCTTTCAAGAACTTACTAATCCAAGGTGGAACGCTAAGTCCTGCCGCGAGTTTAGGTGCTGACTTAACCGCAGGAGGACACCCCTTTGAAAAATCTGATTCTTGCTTCCATGTTGGCGTTGGCCACGACAGCCGCAATCAGCGGCCCGGTCCTGGCCGCCAGCGTCATCATTCAATCCGACGACAACAACGACGACGATAATGGGCAGATCGTCGTTCGCCGTCACCACAACAATGACGACCAGGACGGCAACGGCCAGATCGTCGTCCGCCGCCATCACAACAACGACGATCAGTACGGCGGCTACAATGACGGCAATCGTCGCCATCACTGGCGTCGCCATTGCCACACCGAACTGGTCAAGCACTGGCGCCACCACCGCAGGGTGATCGAGGAAGTTCGGGTCTGCAGCTGATTGCGCTGTCGGTCTAGCGTTTAATTCCGACTACCGGCCGATGGAAACATCGGCCGGTTTGCTTTTTGGTTCTTGCCCGCGTGATCGAGGCAAAGCCCCGGCGACTTAGTCTATGTCGAAGGAGACGCCCTGGGCGAGCGGCAGCGCCTTGGAGTAGTTCACCGTGTTGGTGGCACGGCGCATATACGCCTTCCAGGCATCCGAACCGCTCTCGCGTCCGCCGCCGGTTTCCTTCTCACCACCGAACGCACCGCCGATCTCGGCTCCCGAGGTGCCGATGTTGACATTGGCGATGCCGCAGTCCGATCCATCCACACCCAGGAACCGCTCGGATTCCTGCAGGTCGCGCGTGAAGATTGACGACGACAGTCCGGCCCCAACCGCATTGTGCTCCTCGAGTACCGCGTCGAAATCGGAATATCGCATCACATAGAGGATTGGGGCGAAGGTCTCTTCCGTCACCGGCGAGACCTGCTTCGGCATTTCGACTAGCGCCGGATGCACATAATAGGCGTCGGCATAGCCATTCTCCACCCTCGTGCCGCCGGTCACCTCGCCGCCACGGGCGGAGGCTTCCGTCAGCGCCTTCTGCATGGCCTCGTATGCCGCCTTGTCGATCAGCGGGCCGACCAGCGACGAGGTTTCCAGCGGATTGCCGACCGAGACACTCTGATAGGCCTTCTTCAGCCGCGGCAGCAGGGCATCATAGACGCTCTCATGCACGAACAGCCGCCGCAATGTGGTGCAGCGCTGTCCGGCGGTGCCCATGGCGCCGAAGGCGATCGCCCGCAGCGCCATGTCGAGATCGGCGGTAGGGCACACGATGCCGGCGTTGTTGCCGCCAAGCTCCAGCACGGCGCGGGCAAAGCGCTTTGCCAACCTCGGGCCGACATCCCTGCCCATGCGCGTCGACCCGGTGGCCGACACCAGCGCCACCTTGGGATGGTCGACCAGGATTTCGCCGACGGCGCGGTCACCGATCAGCACCGGCGCCAGGCCCTCGGGCGCGTCCGCGCCGAAACGCTTGACCGCCCGCTTGAGAATCGCCTCGCAGGCGAGCGCCGTGAGCGGGGTCTTCTCCGACGGCTTCCACACCACCGCGTCACCGCAGACCAGCGCCAGGGCCGTGTTCCACGACCATACCGCGACCGGGAAGTTGAAGGCCGAGATCACACCGACGACGCCAAGCGGATGCCAGGTTTCCATCATGCGATGGCCCGGGCGCTCGGTGGCGATGGTGAGGCCGTACAATTGCCGTGACAGGCCAACCGCGAAGTCGCAGATGTCGATCATCTCCTGCACTTCACCGAGGCCCTCGGACGGGATCTTGCCGACCTCGATCGACACCAGCCGCCCTAGCTCGGCCTTGTGCGCGCGCAGTTCCTCGCCCAGCAGCCGCACCAGTTCACCGCGCCTGGGACCCGGCACCATGCGCCAGGCCTGGAAGGCCTTGTGCGCGGCATCGATGGTCTTGGCCGCATCGGCGGGAGAAATCGTCTTCAGCGCCGCGATCTGCTCGCCGGTCACCGGGCTGCGCACGATCAGGTCGCCGCCGACCAGCGTCTCGTTGGCCACACCCAGTTTCGCGAGCAGCTCGGCCGTTTCCTTCGCTATCGTCATATTTGTTCCTTTCAGATCCGCTTGCCCAGCGCCTCGCGCCATTTCGCCCGTGCCGAAGGCACCTCAGGCAAAGTCATGGCGTGGCATTACTCGTTTCAGGGGAAAATCGCCACCCCGGCATGGTCCAAGCCCGCATGGCACGATTGAGCCAGCGCGCAAACGGGGCTCAGCGGGCCTGACGCACAGGGTCGCGCACGGCGCCGTCCTTCATCAGCCGGTCGATATGCATGCGGATATGGGCCGCTTCCGCCGCCGTGTTGGCAAGCGCGATGGCACGGTCGAAGGCAATCCGGGCCTCCTCGCCGCGGTCGAGCTGCATCAACAGTCCGCCCTTGAGGCCGAAGAAGTGGAAATAGCCGGACAGCCGTTGTTCCAACGGCTCGATCATGGCAAGCGCCGCCAGCGGGCCGCGCACCTTGGAGACAGCGACCGCACGGTTGAGCGTTACCACGGGCGACGGCTGCATCTGTTCGAGCAAGCCATAGAGCAGGTCTATCTCCACCCAGTCCGTATCGTCGGCCTTTTCGGCCCGTGCATGCAGCGCGGCGATAGCCGCTTGCACCTGGTAGGGGCCGGGGCTGCGGTGGCGCAGGGCCTTGTCGACCAGCGCCAGCCCCTCCTCGATCATCTTGTGGCTCCAGAGGCCGCGATCCTGCTCGTCGAGCAGAACGATTTCGCCGTTTTCGTCGAATCGAGCCGGTGCGCGCGCATGCTGCAGAAGCAACAGCGCCGTCAGTCCCATGATCTCCGGTTCGGTCTGGAACAGCCGCAGCAACAGCCGGGCCAGCCTTATCGCCTCCTCGCACAGCGGCGCGCGGGCTGACGCCTCGCCACCGCTTGTCGAATAGCCCTCGTTGAAGATCAGGTAGACCATCGCCGCGACCGCCGCGAGCCGTTCCGAACGCTCGACGGCGCCCGGCGTTTCGAACGGCACCCCGCCCTCGGCGATGCGTGCCTTGGCGCGGGTAATGCGCTGTTCCATGGCGCTTTCGCCAACCAGGAAGGCGCGCGCGATCTGCTTGACGGTGAGGCCGGACACGATGCGCAGCGCCACTGCGATCTGCTGCGTCGCCGGCAGGTCGGGATGGCAGCAGATGAACAGCAGCCGCAGGATGTCGTCGCGGTAGTGCGCGCCGTCCAGACGCTCGGCGACATCGCTCTCGGCATCTTCCAGGTCGGAAATCTGGTCTTCCTCCGGCAGCGGCGCCTGCTTGGCGCGCTTGCGCACGGCATCGATGCCGCTGTTGCGACCGACAAGGATCAGCCAGGCCGCGGGGTCACGCGGCGGCCCGTTTTGCGGCCAGTTCTTCAAAGCCCTGAGGCAGGCATCCTGGAAGGCTTCTTCCGCGGTGTCGAGATCACGGAAATAGCGCAGCAGCGCACCCATCGCCCGCGGGCGGGCTGCGCTGATGGCCGAGCTGATCCAGGCGAGTTCGGTCATGCTTGGACCTTGCTCGGATTGAACACCGATACCGGCCGGATCTCATAGGACCCGCCGCTCGGGTTGACCTCGGAAAGCTCGCGGGCAAACTCGACAGCCTCGTCGAGAGCAGCGCATTCCAGCGTATAGAATCCCAGGAATTGCTCCTTGGTCTCGGCGAACGGCCCGTCGATGACGACAGCTTCGCCCTTGACCTTTCTCAGCGTCGTCGCCGCCGTCGTTGGCAACAGGCGAGCGACAGGACCGAGCCGCCCTGCCTGGGCATATTTGTCCTGCACGTCGAGGAGCTTTGCCATGACTTCGTCTTCCTGAGCCTTGCTCCAGGAACTGACGACATCTTCGGAGGCGTAGCAGAGGATGGCATAAAGCATCGGTGGTCCTTTTCTGTAGCAAAGGACGAAACAGTAGGACCGATCCCGACATGGCGTCGATAGAAATTCGACGGCCGTGGATTGACCGCCGCCAAATGCTTTTTCAGCTTTCGTGCATCTTCAACCAGCGCAGCACGAGGGCTTCCTCGTCGTCGAGACCGTCTATCGCACGCTTGCGCTTGTTGGCCTGCGCCATCTCGGCAAACAGCCGCCCCTCCGACCAGGCCTCGAAGACCTGGGGATGGATGTAGCATTTGCGGCAGACGGCGCGTGTGTTGCCCAGCCGTTCGGCCACCTTGTCGATGACCCCGTTCATCACCCGATTTTGCCTCGTCTGGCTTTCGGGCATTTCCGTCTGCGCAAACAGCGAAGCGGCGTGGATGGTGCCGCCCCAGGTGCGGAAGTGCTTGGAGCTGAAGCGGGGACCAGCGGCCTCCCTGATATATCGGTTGACGTCCTCGGAGCGGACGGGGCGCCTCCTGCCATCCTCGCCGAGATATTGGAAGAGCTTCTGGCCTGGCAGATCCTGCGCTCCCCGCACGATCCCGGCGATGCGGCGGTCGACCAGTTTCAGCCGCCATTCCTTGCCCGACTTGCCCTTGAAGGCAAAACGGAGGCTTGAGCCCGTGATATCGACATGGCGGTCGCGCAGGGTGGTCAGCCCGAAGCTCTTGTTGTCACGGGCGTAGGCGGCATTGCCGACCCGGATCATCGTGTTGTCGAGCAGCCAGACGATCGCGGCGACCACGCGCTCGAGCGGCAGGCCGTGTCGGCGCAGATCCGCGTCGATCCGGCGCCGCAACTCCGGCAGGACTTCTGCAAAGGCCACGAGGCTCGAATATTTCGCGCCGTCGCGCTCCTCGGCCCACTTGGTGTGATAACGATACTGCTTGCGCCCCCGTTGATCCCTGCCCGTCGCCTGGATGTGACCATCGGCATCTGGCGAAATCCAGACATCCGTCCAGGCCGGGGGAATGACAAGTGCCTCGATGCGCGCCCTGGTGATGTTCGATACCGGCCGCCCATCCGGCTTCCTGTAGGAGAATCCCTTGCCACTGCTGACCCGGCGGATACCAGGCTCGGCATCGCTGACATAGGTCAGCGCGGTGTCGAAGACAGCGCCTTGCTGGCGCCCCGATACGGGACCCTCCTGCGCGACCGGCCCTCCAATATGCGTCCCTGATTTGTCCAGCATGTCGGCTCCACCGAAATATCCGAAGATAAGCACCGGACAGGCTGCCGGTTCCGAAGAGCGTCTGAAATGCTATGTGTTGGTCAAGAAATGACCTTCGCTTGACGGTCGTTCAACGCGATCCAGCCATCAACAATCGGGTCAATATTGGCGATCAGGTCGGGCACCAGATGTGCATCGTAACGATGAAGACCGCGATCGTCCTCTGACGGGTCCAAAACAATCGTCCCCGACGCCAACGCCTTGGCTTCATGTGGCTAGTAATCATCCTGCAGTCGCCGCATTTTTCTCAGGTGACGGTGGGCGCCGAAATAGAGGCCGACGGACTTCGCCAACAGAGCCAGCCAGACGATGGGCATCGAACGTCTGGCGCAGGCCAGTTCCGATCCGGACAGTCCAATCCTGGCCAGCTTTCGGATCTGCCGGCGGTCCCTGAAAGTGGCGCGGGCAAGCCGAAAGGGTTTTGCTGCAGATGTCCCGATGTAATAAGCACCGCTGCGATAGCCGCGTCTGTATTGGTCAAGAAGCAAACCATGCAGTCGCGTTTCGTTGCGGTGGATCGTCCTCACTTCCGGCTCCCAGACCGGCTCGAGTTCCCGTGGCAGCCTTTTGAGAAATTCCGTGTCCTCGGCAACGCGCATCGACTCGTCGAACAGGCCGTATTCTTCAAACAGGCGGCGGTCGAAAGACACGCCGTAGCGCAGCGCCAGTTCCGCCGGAAGGCCGGGAAGCCGGCGCGCGAACAGGGCGAGATATGCGGCGCACGCAAACGCATTTCGAGGATGGCTGTTTGAAATGGCGCTGGAAACCGTGGCTGCCCCGGCCAGATGGCGACGAATTCGCGCTTCGGCCCAACCGGGGCAGGCAAGGCAGTCGTCCGCGAGGAAACCAACGAAGGGCGCCGTCGTGGCCGCGATCCCGATATTGCGCGCGGCGCCGACAAACACCTGCTGGGCGATTTCGATCACCGGCACATCGACGCCGGCATGCGAGAGAAGCGCTTTGGCATTTCCTCCGCCGGAGTTGACCACCAGCATCTCGAGAGGCACGCCCTGGGCTGAAAGCGATCTGACCGAACCGACGATGCTTGCCGGCGCGCGACAACCTATCACGACAACCGCCAGATGCGGCCTTGCTGTCACAAGGCACTTTGCAGGCGGATTGGCGGCCTTGAGAACCGGCGCCGCGAATTGATCTTGAGCCTGTAGCGCAGGCAGCGCCAAGCATCCGATCGCCGCTTCGGCGCGGCCGCGGCCACCTCCAGGAAGCGCGCCGCGACGTCCAGGTCGCCGCGCGCATAATGGACGCGGGCGATCTTGAGGGCGACGACGCCTTCCCTGGTCTTGAGGGCCGACATCGGGATGGTGCAATCGGTCAGCGTGCGCAAATGCCGGCGCCATTGCAGGAAGCGGCGCACCGGATCGATCATGAACCGGTCGTCGGACCGTTGCGGCGAAACCTCATAGACCATCACCGGCTGCTGGATCATGGCCAGCGATGCCTTGCTCATCAGCCGCGCCCAAAACAGCGTGTCCTCGTCATAAGCCAGCCCCACTGGAAACCGTGTTTCGCCGATCAGGCGCCGTGACGCCAGCACACTGCCGACGGCGACCGAGCGTATGTCGCCTTTCACATAGGCCGAAGCGTTTGCCAGGCACGCGGCCTGATAGCCGTTCGGCACCTTGATCTGCCGATCCTGGCCATTCACCCGGCGCCGATAGGCGCCGACGATCATGTCGGCTGTCGAGTGTTCCTCCGCGCGAGCCAACAGCGCACGCAATCCACCCGCCAGATGCAAATCGTCGGCATCGATCAGATACACCCAGGGATGGACCGCCTCAGCCAGTGCCACGTTGCGGGCGGCGCCGGCATCGCGGCAACTGACCGGCAGCACGCGCAGCGGCAGGGAAAGTCGCGCCGCGGCCTGCCGCGCCACATCGGCCGTGCCGTCGGTCGATGCATCATCGACCAGCAGAATCTCGCCGATGACTTTGGCTTCGCTGCCGAGCGAAGCCAACGTTGTTGCGATGGTTGTCGATGCGTTGTGGGCAGGAATGACGACGCTGACCGATTTCAATAAAAAAACTCCGCGCCGATGCGCATCTAGACTAAAACTACTGTTCCCGTCGCAGCGAATTCAGAATAGCTGCCACGCCGAGGTTTGAGAAGCATCTTATCAACTTAAATGGACCAAAGGATGACCGCCCGCGTCGCGGGCTGCCGTCAAGCCTTTTCGAGCTCAACGGGAATGACGTCGACAGCCTGCTCGCCGACTTGTCCGCCAGTGGTTTTCAGCACGCCGACGATCGGCGCCACGTCGGAATAATCGCGGCCATATCCCACGGTGATGTGGTCGTTGCTGGCCCGCATGCCGTTGGTCGGGTCGAATTCCTGCCAGCCGGCATCGCGGCCGCACCACACCTTGACCCAGGCATGCATGGCGTCGGCGCCTTCTAGCCTGGGCTTGCCCTTGGGCGGAATGGTGCGCAGGAAGCCGCTGACATAGCCCGCCGGAATGCCGAGCCCGCGCAGGCCCGAGATCATGATGTGGGAAAAATCCTGGCAAACGCCGCGCTTCAGCCTGAAGGCATCGCTGGCCTTGGTGCGCACCGTGGTCGCGTCGCCGTCATAGGTGAAATCGCTATGGATGCGATTGCACAGGTCCATGGCGATGGCCGTGGCGGAACCGCCGACGCTCTCCCTCGCATAGGCTGTTATCGCGTCATCGATGCCCGAATGGCTGCTGCCGGCCAGAAAATGGTGCGGCGAAGTCGGCGCCAGCGACCGCACGGACCCGAGTTCCCGTCGGAGCCGGTCAATGTCGGGCGACACGTCCAGCCCGGGCTCGGGCCGAGCCACCGACACGCGCGCGCTCATCCTGATGTCGAGTGCGTCATGCGCGTCGCGAAAGGCGATCGAGGTGACGTTGTTGCCGAAGAAGTCCAGAAAATCGGAACGTTCCGTGGGGGCCGGAGCGAACGAGAGCGAAGCCGCGATCACGCGCTGCACGCCTGCAATCGTCGATGGCAGCACATGGACCTGATGACGGCTTCCGCCGGCCGCCGCGGCGTAGTCGTAGTGCAGATGAAGCCTGATATCGTAGAGCATGCGCTACTTTTCTGGTTTGGCGCAGGTTCGTCTCGCATGACCGTGCGACACTCAGCGAACCCTGTTTACCCGAAATAGGCCTTGGCGAGACTGTTGTAGAGGCTGCCTATTTCGGTCGCGAGAGCGTCCAGCGCCTTTGGCGTCATGTCCGAAGGCTCCTTTATGGCGATCTGTGTGTTGAGCTGCAGGATCGCCTTGGCCGCCGGCGACATGTGCCCCTGCCCGCCCAGCGCCGGCAGCAGACCGATCTCGGCCTTCAGCCTTTCCAGCTGGAACAGGATGGAGCGCGGATTGAGCGGATCGAGCGCCAGGAGATCGATCACCGTGCGCCGGCCGGTCTGCACTGGATACTGCCGGCGGTGGGTCATCACGCTGTCGCCGATCTCCAGCATCATGTCTAGGGCGCCGTCCGGCGCATTGGCGCTGGTCAGCCGGGACAGCGTGCGCGCGATCTGGATGCCGCGCTCCAGGCGGCGGCCGATCTCGAGGAAGCGCCAGCCGGCGAAACGATACATATTCTCGTGCAGCAGGCCGGAAAAACCGGCGAGCTTGCGCAAAATCACCGTCATCGCCCTGGTGGCGTCGTCGCCAGGCGCCACCGTCGTCGCGAACTGGTGGATGGTCTTGGACAGGTCCTTGAGCGCCAGCCAGCCATCCGGGGAGAAGCGGTCGCGGATCTGGCCGGCGCTGTAGACCGCGCTGTCCAGCGTACCGATCAACGCCGATGGGATCGCCGTCTCGACGTCGATGCCGAAGGGTTCGAGATAATCCCTGACATCGGCCAGCAGCGGCATGTCGGGATCGGAGGTTTCGGCCAGCCGCACATGATAGGCGCGCAGGATGCGCACGGTATCTTCGGAGCGTTCGATATAGCGGCCGAGCCAGGTCAGGTTCTCCGCCGCGCGACTGGGCAGGCTGCCGGGCCTCGTGCGGGTGAAGCTGTCGCTCTCTTGCGGCAGCAGCGTCTCGCGCTCGACCGGCCTCTCGCTGACCACCCAGACATCGGCCGCCTGGCCGCCGCGCTGCATGGCGATCGCCGTCGGGTCGAGCGACAGGCCGACGCGGGCAAAACCGCCCGGCATCACCGTCCAGCCCTCCGGCGTGCGGGCCAGATAGACCCGCAGGCTGGCCGGCCGCGGCTCCAGCCAACCGTCGACATAGACCGGCGTCGTCGACAGCGTCACCGCTTCCTGGCCGACGAAGTCGCCCCCATCGCGCTCGATGCGCGCCACCAGCTCTGCCCGCTCCCCGTCCGTCAGCGCCGAGCCGAGTTTCGTCTGCTCGTCGTCCTCGAAGGCCAGGCGCGTCGACAGCGCCGGCCCGATCACCATGCGCTCGATATTGGCCAGCACATGCGCGCGCTCCGTCGCCTGGCCGCACCACCAGGTCGCCACGCTTGGCAAGAGAAGCTCCTCGCCGCGCAAGGCGCGCGAAATCTTGGGCAGGAAGGCGAGCAGCGCGCGCGTCTCCATCAAGCCGGATCCCAGTGCATTGACGGTTGAAACCGCGCCATGACGGATCGCCTCGACCAGCCCGGGGGTGCCGATCTGCGAATCCGGGCGCAGTTCGAGCGGATCGGCGAACGCCGCGTCGAGGCGCCGCCACAGCACGCTGATCGGCGTCAGGCCTGAAACCGTGCGCACCATCAGCCTGCCATCGGATACCGTAAGGTCCTCGCCTTCCAGGAGCATGATGCCCAGGTAGCGGGCGATATAGGCGTGTTCGTAGTAGGTTTCGTTGAGCGGCCCCGGCGTCAGGATGGCGACGCGGCCGTCGCCCTCCCTCGCCATGCCGATCAGCGCGTCGCGAAAGCGGCGGAAGAAGCCGGCCAGGCGGTGCACATGCATCTCGCCATAGATATCCGACAGCGCCCGCGTCGTGGCGACGCGGTTCTCCAGGGCAAAGCCGGCGCCCGACGGCGCCTGGGTGCGGTCGCCGAGCACCCACCACTCCCCGTTCGGCCCCCGGCCGAGCTCAAAGGCGCAGAAATGCAGGAAATGGCCTTCGGCCGGCCTGATGCCGACCATCGGCCGCAAATATTCGGGACTGGCGGCGATCAACCCGGCCGGCAGAATGCCTTTCTCGACCAGCTGGTTCGGTCCGTAGATATCGGCGATGGTCTCTTCGAACAGCTCGGCGCGCTGGATGAGACCGGCGCTGATTGCCTGCCATTCCCCGTCTTCGATGAGCAGCGGCACATGCGCCAGCGGCCATTCGCGCTCATTGGTGCCGGCCTTGTCATAGACACGGTAGTAAACGCCGGCATCGCGCAGATACTGGTCGGCGCGGGCGAAGCGCTGAGCGAGCTTTTCAGGCCCGACTTCGTCGAGCGCCTCGATGAAATCTTTCCAGACCGGGCGGGGATTGCCCGATGCATCGACCATCTCGTCGACGACGCCTTCGATCGGCTGGTAATGCTCCAGCAGGGCGTGGATACGCGGATTGCCGCGTATCCTTTTGTGATTCCCCTTTGCCATCGCTGATCAGACTCTTGCCGGCCGTCGAAGGTCAAGGGTCATCGGGAAATCTTCCGCCGGCTGCTCCTCGCGCAACACGTAGGCAGACGGCGTGTGGCCGCGCGGTTCGAAGCGGGCGAGCCGCCGTGCCTCCGCCTCATTGCCGTTGACCGGGAAGGTATCGTAGTTGCGCCCGCCGGGATGGGCGACGTGATAGACGCAGCCGCCCACCGCCCGGCCCGACCAGCGGTCATGAATGTCGAACACCAGCGGCGTGTTGACCGGCAGCGCCGGATGCAGGCCCGACGCCGGCTGCCAGGCCTTGAAACGAACGCCCGCCACGGCGACTTCGCGATTGTCCGTCACCTTCATCGGCACGATGCGGCCGTTGCAGAGGATGGCATGGCGCTCCGGGTTGAGACCTTCGGTTCTCACCTGCAGCCGCTCCACGGAGGAATCCACGAAGCGCACCGTGCCGCCGATCGCGCCCTGCTCGCCCATGACATGCCACGGTTCCAGCGCCTGCCGCAGTTCCAGCTTGATGCCGGCATGCTGGACCTCGCCGCAGAACGGGAAGCGGAATTCGAGCTGGGCGTCGAACCATTCGGGCCGGAACTCGAAGCCGTTCAGGTTTAGGTCGTCGAGCACATCGAGAAAATCCGCCCAGACATAGTGCGGCAGCATGAAACGGTCGTGCAGCGAGGTGCCCCAGCGCACGAAACGACCGTCGAGCGGGTTCTTCCACGCACGGGCAATGATCGCCCTGACAAGCAATTGCTGCGCCAGCGACATGCGCGCGTTGGGCGGCATCTCGAAGCCCCGGAACTCGACAAGGCCGAGCCGGCCGGTCGGGCCATCCGGCGAGAACAGCTTGTCGATGCAGATCTCCGAGCGGTGCGTGTTGCCGGTGACGTCGGTCAGCAGGTTGCGGAACAGCCTGTCGACCAGCCACGGCAAGGGCGCACCGCCCTTGTCCGGATGCGGCACCTGCGCCATGGCGATTTCGAGTTCGTAGAGCGAATCGTGGCGCGCCTCGTCGAAGCGCGGCGCTTGGCTGGTCGGGCCGATGAACAGGCCAGAAAACAGGTAGGATAGCGACGGATGCCGCTGCCATTGCAGCACCAGGCTCTTCAAAAGATCGGGCCGGCGCAGGAACGGACTGTCATTGGGCGTCGCGCCGCCGACGACAACATGGTTGCCGCCGCCGGTGCCGGTATGGCGGCCGTCGATCATGAACTTGTCGGCGCCGAGGCGCGTCAGACGAGCTTCTTCGTAGATCGCCGTCGTCGTCGCCACGCAGTCCTGCCAGTTGAAGGCCGGATGGATGTTGACCTCGATGACACCCGGATCGGGCGCGACGCGGATGACGTTGAGGCGCGGGTCATGCGGCGGGCCATAGCCCTCTATATGCACCGGCAGCCCGATCGCCCTTGCCGCATTCTCGGCGGCGGCCACGAGTTCGAGGTAATCCTCGAGGGCCTCGACCGGCGGCATGAACACGCAGAGCCTTCCGTCGCGCGGCTCGACCGAAAGCGCGGTACGCACCGCGCCGCCGATCTCCGTGATCTCCTGTTCGACCCGGTCCTGCTGGCCGCTGGCGGCCGTGAACGAGGCCGGCTGCTGGCGGCGCGCCATTTCGTCGGCGCCTTCGAGTTCGGCAGGGGCGGAGGAGGACAGCATGGCTTCCCGCGCAGGCAGCGCGCCACGCGGCACCGACGGATCGACGGGAACGATGTAGGGGAACTGCGCCGGCGGCACATAGGGCAACGTCCCCAGCGGCAGGCGATAGCCGACAGGCGAATCGCCCGGCACCAGGAACAGCCGCCCGCGCCGCGTCTTCCATCTCTCCGAACGCCAGCGCGGCCCCGACGCCTGGCTGTTCCAGCGCTGCACAGGCAACACATAGCCGGACGGTTTGGTCAGGCCGCGTTCGAACACGCGTGTCATGCGGCTCCGCTCTTCGGGATCCTCCAGCTTTGAGTTGGACGGATCGACATTCTCCGGCAGCTTGCCTTCCTTGAGCAGCCATTCGGCTGGGTCCTCATAGGCTTCGCTGACCATGGCCTTGTCGATGCCGAGCTCGCCGGCAATCGCGGCCAGCAGGCTTTCGGCCTGTTCGGGGCCGACATCCGCCGAACTGTTCTCCAGCGCGATCAGCGAAGGGTCGCTCCACACCGGCTCGCCATCGGCGCGCCAGTAAAGCGAGAACGTCCAGCGCGGCAGGCTTTCGCCCGGATACCATTTCCCCTGGCCATAGTGCAGGAAGCCGCCGGGAGCGAAGCGTTCGCGCAGCCTGCGGATCAGCGCATCGGCCTTTTCGCGCTTCGTCGGGCCGACGGCCGCGGTATTCCACTCGGCCGACTCGAAATCGTCGATCGAAACGAAGGTCGGTTCGCCGCCCATCGTCAGCCGCACGTCACCGGCGACAAGCGCGGCGTCGACCTTTTTGCCCAGCGCATCCAGAGCGCTCCAGCTTTCATCCGAGAACGGCTTGGTGATGCGCGGATGCTCGGCGATGCGGTCGACCCGCATCTCGAAGCCGAATTCCACATTGGCGAAGCTCGCCATGCCGGAAATCGGGGCCGCGTTGCGGAAATGCGGCGTGGCGGCGAGCGGCACGTGGCTTTCGCCGGTGAGCAGGCCGGAGGTCGGGTCGAAGCCGATCCAGCCGGCCCCGGGCAGATAGACCTCGCACCAGGCATGCAGGTCGGTGAAGTCGACAGCGGTTCCCGGCGGCCCATCGAGCGCGACCAAATCCGGCTTGAGCTGGATCAGATAGCCGGAGACGAAGCGTGCGGCGATGCCGAGATTGCGCAGGATCTGCACCAGCAGCCAGCTCGAATCCCGGCACGATCCCTTGGCCGCCGCCAGCGTTTCCTCCGGCGAGTAGACGCCGGTCTCCATGCGCACGATATAGGCGATCTCGCGCTGCAGCCTGGCATTGAGATCGACGAGGAAATTGACGGTGTTCTTCGCACTGGTGTCGACGGTGCTAAGGAAGGCGGCAAGCAGCGGACCAGCCGGTTCCGGCGTGCGGTAGATGGTGAGATCATCGCGGATCTCTTCCGGGTACTCGAACGGGAAGGTTTCGGCCGACGGCTCGACGAAGAAGTCGAACGGATTGTAGACCGTCATGTCGGCGACGAGGTCGACCTCGATCTTCAGTTCCGTCACCGGCTCCGAAAACACGAAGCGGGCGAGGAAGTTGCCGTAGGGATCCTGCTGCAGATTGACGAAATGGTTTGCCGGCTCGACCTTGAGCGAATGGCTGAGCACCTTGGTGCGCGAATGCGGCGCCGGCTGCAGCCTGATGATCTGCGGCCCGAGCACCACCGGCCGGTCATATTTGTAATGGGTCAGATGATAGACGGCTGCCAGAATTGCCATGGGGCCCCGGAATCCAGCGTTTCAAACGAACTCGCCGGACCCTGACACAAATAGCAGCCGTTCTCCAAGCAGAGATGTTGCGCTGCACGCAATCGGACGGCTTGTTTTGATGCGCCGGGCCTTTCCGACCGAGGAGGCCGACCCCCACTCCGTCTCGGCTTCGCCGAGCCACCTCTCCCCCTATCGACGGGGTAGAGGAAGGGCGCGAACTGATTCCAGCCAGCTCCCTTCCTCTCCCTCCGGAAGGGGGAGAGGGGGCGCCGCGAAGCGGCGACGGAGTGGGGGAAGGCGGTCCTCTTACCCGCGGTATTTGTTAGGGCAGTCAGCAACCCTTCAGGCGCGCCCTGGCCTGCGTCCCGCTGCCCCGGCTCAGAAAAACGCCTGGATACCCGTCTGCGCCCGTCCCAGGATCAGCGCGTGCACGTCATGCGTGCCCTCATAGGTGTTGACGGTCTCCAAATTCTGCGCGTGGCGCATGACGTGGTAGCCGATCTGGATGCCGTTGCCGCCATGCATGTCACGCGCCTGGCGGGCGATGTCGAGCGCCTTGCCGCAATTGTTGCGCTTGACGATCGAGATCATTTCCGGCGCCATCTTGCCTTCGTCCATCAGCCTGCCCACCCGCAGGGAGGCCTGCAGCGCCAAGGCAATCTCGGTCTGCATATCGGCGAGCTTCTTCTGGAAAAGCTGCGTGCCGGCCAGCGGCTTGCCGAACTGCTTGCGGTCGAGGCCATACTGGCGGGCGCGATGCCAGCAGTCTTCCGCGGCACCCATCGATCCCCAGGAAATGCCGTAGCGGGCCCGGTTGAGGCAACCGAACGGCCCGCCCAGCCCCTTGGCGTTGGGCAGCAGCGCGTCCTCGCCGACCTCCACGCCTTCCATCACGATTTCGCCGGTGATCGACGCCCGCAATGACAGCTTGCCGCCGATCTTGGGCGCCGAAAGGCCCTTCATGCCCTTTTCCAGCACGAAACCGCGGATCTCGTCCTTGCCGCTTTCGCCCTTCAATTTCGCCCAGACGACGAAGACATCGGCGATCGGCGCGTTGGAGATCCACATCTTCGAGCCCGAGAGCTTGTAGCCATTGGCGGTCTTCTCGGCGCGTGTCTTCATGCCGCCAGGATCGGAGCCCGCATCCGGCTCGGTGAGACCGAAACAGCCGATCCACTCGCCCGACGCCAGCTTCGGCAGGAATTTCTTGCGCTGTTCTTCCGAGCCATAGGCATTGATCGGATACATGACCAGCGACGACTGCACTGACATCATCGAGCGATAGCCTGAATCGACGCGCTCAACCTCGCGCGCAACCAGCCCGTAGGTGACATAGTTCGCGCCGAGCCCGCCATATTCCTCGGGGATGGTGATGCCGAGCAGGCCCGCCTCGCCCATCTCGCGAAAGATGCCGGCGTCGGTCTTTTCATTGAGGTAGGCGTCCTCGATCCGGGGAGCCAGTTTGTCGGCGGCAAAGGCGGCCGCGCCGTCACGCACCATACGCTCGTCCTGCGAAAGCTGGTCCTCGATCAGGAACGGATCTTCCCAGACGAATGCATTCTTGTCGGCGGCCATGGCTTCTCGGTCCTCATCGGGTGAAGCCTGGTATATCGGCCCGGGACCTGCAGAAATCAATCGAAATTGCTTCACCGATCAATGAGCGTTAGGAATGGATCATGAGTGTCCAGCGCCGTCTTCTGCCCAATATCAGCGCCCTTGCGTCCTTCGAGGCGGTCGCCCGCCTCGGCAGTTTCACCGCCGCCGCCCAGGAACTGGACTTGACGCAGGGAGCCGTCAGCCGGCAGATCAAATTGCTTGAGGATCAGTTCGGCCGCCGGCTGTTCGACCGCGACAGCCGCAACGTCAGGCTGTCGCCGCAGGGTGAAATCTATGCCGAAGCGGTGCGTTCGGCGCTTGGGCAGTTGCGCGACGCGGCCCTTGGATTGATGAGCAACCGGCATACCGGCTTCCTGAACCTGGCAATTCTTCCCACTTTCGGCACGCGCTGGCTGATGCCGATGATCCCCGATTTCGTCGAAACCAACCCGGACATCACCATCAATTTCGTTACCCGCGTCGGCCGCTTCGACTTCGCTCGCGAACGCCTGGATGCCGCCATTCACTACGGATTGCCGGACTGGCCGGATGCCGACTCGACGCTGCTGGTGCGCGAAACGGTGGCGCCGGTCGTGTCGCCCGGCTTCCTCGCCGGGCGTGCGCTCGCCACGCCGGCCGACATCGGACGCCTGCCGCTGCTGCACATGGCGACCCGGCCCGGCGCCTGGACCGAGTGGTTCGAACACCAGGGCCTGAGCGCGCCGACAGGGCCGGGCATGCAGTTCGAACAGTTCGGCACCGCCGCCCAGGCCTGCATGGCGGGCCTCGGCGTCGCCTTGCTGCCGTTGATCCTTATCGCGGGCGAATTGCAGCGGTGCCAGCTGGTGCCGGCGCCCGGCGAGCCGATGCAGAGCCGCAGCGCGTACTATCTCGTCGTCCCGCACGACAAGCGCGGCCATCCGCCGGTCGCCAGTTTTCGCGACTGGCTTTTGGGGCAGCTAGACAAGGAGCCGGCTGTTCTGGCGTGGTAGCTACTTGCGCTTCAGCGCATCGGCCAGCGCCGCGCCGAACGCGCCTTGCTGCGCTGGCCGCTCCGGCTGGCGCTGCGGTGCAGGCGAACGCGGCGCCGGCCTGCCGCCGTCCTTGTCGCGCGGCCCGCCTTTCGGTGCGCCACCCTCGCCACCATCCTTGCGCATCGACAGCGCGATGCGCTTGCGCTTGATGTCGACATCGACGACCCGAACCTTGACCACGTCGCCAGCCTTGACCACCTCATGCGCGTCCTTGATGAAACGGTCGGCCAGTTGCGAGACATGCACCAGCCCGTCCTGGTGCACGCCGATATCGACGAAGGCGCCGAAGGCGGCGACGTTGGTCACCGTGCCTTCCAGCTGCATGCCGGGTTTCAAATCCTTGATGTCGTCGATGCCGTCGGCGAAAGTTGCGGTCTTGAAGCCCGGACGCGGATCGCGGCCCGGCTTTTCCAGCTCCGCCAGGATATCGCGCACCGTCGGCAGGCCGAAGCGCTCGTCGACGAAGACGCGCGGGTCGAGCGCCTTCAGCGCCGTACTGTCGCCCATCAATGAGCGGACATCGCGCCCGCAGGCGGCGACGATCTTCTTGGCCACGCCATAGGCTTCCGGATGCACCGACGATGCATCGAGCGGCTCGCTGCCATTGGCGATGCGCAGGAAGCCGGCGGATTGTTCGAACGCGCGCGGTCCAAGCCGCGGCACCTTGAGCAAATCCTTCCGGCTGGCGAAGGGCCCGGTCGCATCGCGATGCGCGACGATGGCATCGGCGAGCGACGCCCCCAGGCCGGACACGCGTGCCAGCAGCGGCGCCGAAGCTGTGTTGAGATCGACGCCGACGGCGTTGACCGCATCCTCGACCACCGCTTCCAGCGAGCGGCCGAGCCGGTACTGGTCGACATCGTGCTGGTACTGGCCAACGCCGATCGACTTCGGCTCGATCTTGACCAGTTCGGCCAGCGGATCCTGCAGCCGCCGCGCGATCGACACGGCACCGCGCAGCGACACGTCCAGATTTGGGAATTCCGCCGCCGCTATCGCCGATGCCGAGTAGACCGAGGCGCCCGCCTCGCTGACGATCACCTTGAGCGGCTTCGGCCCGCCATCCGCCGGCATGTCGGCCAGCATGTCCGCAACCAGTTTCTCCGTCTCCCGGCTGCCGGTGCCGTTGCCGATCGAAATCAGCTCGACCTTGTGCAGACGGATAAGCTTGGCGAGTTCGGCCTGCGTGCCGCGCACATCGTTTCGTGGCGGGAATGGATAGACCGTCGTCGTCGCCAGCACCTTGCCGGTGCCGTCCACCACGGCCACCTTGACGCCGGTGCGGATGCCGGGGTCGAGCCCCATCGTGGCCCGCGAGCCGGCGGGTGCTGCAAGCAGCAAATCCTTGAGATTGCGGGCAAAGACGTGGATCGCCTCTTCCTCGGCCCGCTCGCGCAGGTCGCGCATCAGATCGAGCGTCAGGTGCAGCGACAGCTTGATCCGCCAGGTCCAGCCGGCGACCTCCATCAGCCAGCGATCGCCCGGCAGGCTGCCGCCGATGGCATAGGCATTGGCGATCATCCGCTCGACCGGCTTCACCGGCGAAGTGTCACCGGCATCGACCTCGATATCGAGCGCAAGCACGTCCTCGTTGCGGCCGCGCAGCATGGCCAGCGCGCGATGGCTTGGAACGGTCGCCCAGCGCTCGACATGGTCGAAATAGTCGGAGAACTTCGCGCCGGCCTCCTGCTTGCCGTCGACCACCCTGGCACGCATGAAGGCGCGTTCCTTCATGTAGGACCGCAATTTGCCGACCAGCTCGGCATTCTCCGCGAATTGTTCCGACAGGATATCGCGTGCGCCCTCGAGCGCCGCCTTGGCGTCGGTCACCTCGTCGGTGACATAGGCCAGCGCCAGCTCGGCGGGCACCAATGCGCGGTTCGCAAGGATCGCTTCGGCCAGTGGTCCCAGCCCTCGCTCCCTGGCGATCTCGGCCTTGGTGCGCCGTTTCGGCTTGTAAGGCAGATAGATGTCTTCCAGCTCCGCCTTGGTGGTGGCGGCGATGATCTTGCCTTCGAGCTCCACGGTCAGCTTGCCCTGTTCGCGGATGGAGCCAAGGATGGTGTCGCGGCGCGCGTCAAGTTCGCGCAGATAGGCAAGGCGCTCGGAAAGCAGCCGCAACTGCGTGTCGTCCAGCCCCCCGGTCACTTCCTTGCGATAGCGTGCCACGAACGGCACGGTCGCGCCCTCGTCGAGCAGTCCGATCGCCGCGGCCGCCTGTTCGGGCCGCGCGGCGATCTCGGCCGCGATGATGGCCGCGATGCGCTTGATGTCGGATGCCATGTTTGTCCTGTCGCTGTCCAAGGAGCGGCGACCATAGGCGTGGATGACAGCCCCGCCAACCGTCGTGTTTTCATCGACGGACGAGGTCCACAGGAAAGCGTGAAGCCTATTTGGGGGCCCGGGAGGTTCAGACCATCCGGCTCAGCGCCTCGAAAAAGGCGACGATCTCGATATCCAAGGGGTCGTCGACCGGCTCCGGCTGCGACGACATCTTTGCGATCACGACTTCGCTCCTGGGATCGACATAGAGCCATTGGCCATGGATGCCGATCCCGCAATAGGCGCCGTTCTCGAAGCCCGTCTGGTACCATTTGTTGCGATAGCGGCCCTTGGGGAACAGCGACACCATCGAGCCGCGTTGCCAGGCTTGCGAACTGCCACCGGTGGCGGTCGTGTCGCGCACCCAGGCTTCGGGCACGATCCGCCGGCCATTGGCCATGCCGCCCTGCCGCATCATCTCGCCGACGCGCGCCAGATCGCGCGGCGTCACCGAAAGGCCGCCGGCGGTGCGAGCCGTGCCTTCCATGTCGACGCCGATCGAGGCCTCGCTGGCAGCGCCGAGAGGCAGCCACAGCTTCTCGCGCATCAGGTCGGTGAAGCGCTGGCCCGACGCCCGCTCCAGGAGCAGGCCAAGCAGGTCAGAATTGGGCGAGCGATAACGGAAAGTCTGGCCGTGCGGCTCGTCGAGACCCTGCAGCGTCAGGATGAATTGGCGCAGGCTTTCGGTGCCGCCGCCAGGGTTCCACAGCGTCGCGCGGCGATAGCGGGCAAAGGCGCTTTCGGGATCGAGATAGGCTTCCTCGAAATCCAGGCTGACGCTCATGTCGAGGACATGGCGCACCTTGGCGTCGCCATAGGCTGAACCGGCGGCCTCCGGTATGTAGGTCGTCACCGGCGCTTCCGGATCGAACGCCCCCTCGCCCTCCAGAATGCCGGCGATGATGGCGGTCAGCGACTTGCTGATCGAAAAGATGATGTGGCGGGCGCCGAAATCCATATGCGGGGCGAACCAGTCTCCGACGATGCTGCCGCCTTTCATGATGGTCAGCGCATCGGTGCTCGAGCGGACGAGAAATTCCGCCACCGTCTCGGGCGCGCTTGCGACGGTGACCTTGTCGCCGAGCAGGCCCCCCAGATCGCGCATCGGCGTCTCGACGCTGCTTGGCGCGGCTGCAATGCGCGCGGTCGGCACCAGTTCGCCGAGATTCTGGAACGACCAGCGGTTGAAGGGATTTTCACGCCAGTTGGCGAGCAGCACCTCGTTGCGGCGGAAGCCGTATCGGGTTTCGAACGCGGTCTTGCCGGTCATGGCGATTCCTTCCAGGTTTTTTTCTGTCGAGGCTCAGCCCAGCGCGGCCGCGATGGCATGCACCGCCTTCAGCGTCGCCACGGAATAGGCGACATTGCTGAAATCGGGATAGGTCGAAAGCTTCACCACCACCATTCTCGTGTTCCAGTCGATATGGATCAACTGCCCGAACACGCCTCGGCACATCAGGGCGCGCGAGTTGGGATTCTCGATCCAGAACTGATTGTGGTAGCTGCCTTCGGGCAGGCTGGGCGAAAAATCCCGACCATGCCTGCCGTTGCGCGTCGCCTCGATCCAGCCGGCCGGCACGATGCCGCGGCCATTGTCGAGGATCAGCTGGCCGAAGCGGCCATAGTCGCGCAGCGTTGCGTTGAAGCCGCCATCGGCAAGCGCGTAGCCAGCGCTATCGACGGTGAAGCAGGCGCTCTCCTCGGCGCCGAGCTGTTGCCAAAGTTCCTCGGAGACCAGTTGCGCCAGGCGCTTGCCCGTCACCCGCTCCATGATGAAGGCGAGAACATCCGTCTCGATCGAGCGGTATTCAAAGGCCGCGCCGTGCGGCCGGGTCGTATCCTTGAGACCCAGGATCAGTTCGTACATATGCGCCGGCCAGCGGAACGCCGGATCGCTGCCTGGCGGAACCGGCTTCCAGCCGGTGGCGACATCGACCTGGCCGATGTCGGAATAAGGGTCTGTATATTCTTCCGAGAACCGCACGCCGGTTGTCATGTCGAGCACATGCTGGACACTGGCGCCGGCCCAGCCCGTGGCGCCGAGCTCCGGCAGATAGTCGGTCACCGGCCTGGCCGGATCGATCAGGCCGCGCCCTGCCAATATCCCGAACACCGAGCCGGTGACCGACTTGGCCATCGACTGCGACAGATGCAGCGTGCGCTCGCCCATGCCGTTGAAATAGCGCTCATGGACGATCTTGCCGTCCTTGAGCACAAGGAAACCGTCCGTATAGGTCTCATCGAGCAGCCCGGCGAGTGTCGTCGGCGCCCCCTTGCTGTCCTCCACGACCAAGCCATCGAGATCCGCCTCGGCGCGTTCGAAACGGTGGCGGTGGCCGTTGCCGCGCCAGACTTCGGCGGTCGGCAGAATTTCGCGGATGTGCTGAAACGCCCAGCGGTTCCAGGGCGGCCGATCCCAGTCGAGCTTCGGCGGCACCATGGCGGGCGGCGAGCCCTGCATGATCGGCGGCCGCGCGTCGCCGTTGCGGTAGGAGTCCATGAAAGCCGACCTCGGGTGAACATGAAAACAGGCCCGGCGGCGCGTGCCGCCGGGCCTGTCGCATTGCAATTACTTCTGCAGTTCGGTCCAGATCTTTGTGTAGATCTCCTGCACTTCCGGCGAACACAGCTTCTGCAGTTCGCCAAGGCCCTTGACATCGGCCGGGATGATCACTTCCGGTGCGTCCTTCATGTCGGCAGGCATGTATTTGTCGGACCCCGCGATGCCGTTGGCGTAGCGGTGGAAGGCCGAGAGGCCGGCGGCGTTTTCCGGATCCATGATGAAGTTCTGGAACAGCTTGGCGTTCTCGACATTCTTGGCTTCCTTCAGAACGACGACGTTGTCGCTCCACAGGCCGAAGCCTTCCTTCGGATAGTTATAGTGGATAGCCGGGTGGGCCAGGCGCTGGCGCAGTGCGGACCCGTTCCAGTCGCTGGTCGCCTTGAAGTCGCCGGCGCCCATCTTCTCGATGGTGTTGTACTCCATCGCGATCCAGTTCGGCTTGGCGGCGACGAGCAAGTCGCGCACCTTCTTCAGTGTCTCCTTGTCGCTGGCGCATTGCTGGGCGCCGACATATTTCGTCGCGGCGAGCATCACGTCGTTCATTTCGGGAACGACATTGACCTTGCCCTTCAACTCGTCCGGCGTGTTGAAGATGATCCCCCAGGTGTTCGCGGGGCCCTTGTAGACATCGGTGTTGACGACGATGCCGACCGTGCCCCAGGCCCACGGAACCGAATATTTGCGGCCTGGGTCGAAGTCGGGATTGGCCCATTCGGGCGCCACGTTCTTGAAATTCTCCATCTTGCTCGGATCCGTTTCCAGAACCAGGCCTTCCTTGATCCAGATCGGCACGAAGGTCTGCGACGGAACGGCGATGTCGAAGCCGGTACCGCCCTGGCGCACCTTGGCGAGCGCGGTGTCGTTCGAATCGTAGTCGGTGATGGTGACCTTGACGTTGTACTTCGCCTCGAACTTCTTGATCACGTCGGGGCTGGTATAATTGCCCCAATTGTAGATGTTCAGCACGCCGTCGGCGCGGGCAAGGCTTGTCGAGGCAAGCAGCGCCAACCCCATGGCGGTCGCCATTGTCTTCCAGTTCATGGTCTTAACTCCCATTTGTCGGTTCAGTCTCGTTTCCTGCTGATGAAGAAAAACAACGTGACGATCGCGACCGAAAGCAGCAGGAAGGCGGTCGATATCGCGTTGATCTCGGGTGTTATGCCGCGGCGAATCTGGCCCAGCATGTAGGTTGGCAGCGTATCCTGGCCACCGGATTTGACGAATTCGGTGATGACGACATCGTCGAGCGAGATGACGAACGCCAGCATCAGTCCGGCGAGGATGCCGGGCCACAGCAATGGCAGCGTGATGCGGCGGAAGGTTTGCCACGGCGTCGCGTAGAGGTCGGCCGCGGCGCGCTCCAGCGTCAGGTCCATGTTCTCCAGCCGAGCCCGGATCGGCAGGTAGGCGAACGGAATGCAGAACGCGGTGTGCGCGGCAATGAGGTAGCCGAGGCCGGAATAGCCGGTGAAGATCTTGATGCGCGAGAAGAAGATCAGCAGCGCCACGCCGGTGACGATCTCCGGCACCATCAAGGGCTGGTTGATCGCCGCGTATTGGAAGGTGAGGCCGCGATAGGGCGCCGTTCGCGTTGTGGCCAGCGCGGCCATCGTGGCGAAGATGCTGGCCAGGATCGCCGCGATGGCGCCGATCTGGAAGGATCGCAAGGTGGCGTCGATCACCTCTGTATTCTGCCAGGCCGAGCGGAACCATTTGAGGGAAAGGCCGCCCCATTCCGAGGTCGAGTTGGCCGCATTGAACGCGTAGATCACAAGGACGATGATCGGCAAATAGAGCACGACGAAGCAGGTCGCCGCGACGGCGGTGAAGCCGGGCTGGTGCTTGATCGAGAAGTTCCTAGCCATGACGCACCCCCGAATTGCCGGCGTTGCGCACATAGGCAAGCAGCGCCACCATGACGATGATCATCACCGAGATCGACAGCGCCGAGCCGAGCGGCCAGTTGCGGCCCTGCCCGAACTGCAATTCGATCAGGTTGGACAGCATCAGATTCTTGCCGCCGCCAAGCACGCTCGGCGTCACATAGGCGCCGAGCGCCGGGATGAAGACAAGGATCGAGCCGGCGATGACGCCGGGCCTGACCAGCGGGAAGATAATCCGCCGCAACACCTGGAAGCGCGTCGCGTAGAGGTCGTATCCGGCCTCGACCAGCCGGAAATCGAGCTTTTCCATGCTGGCGTAGATCGGCAGCACCATCAGCGGCAGGTAGACATAGGCCATGCCCAGAAGGATCGCAGTGTCGGTATAGAGGATCTGGATGGGCGCCGAGATGAGGCCGAGCTTGAGCAGAAGGGTGTTGATAATGCCCTCGTTGCGGATGATCTGCAGCACGGCGAAGGTGCGGATCAGGAGGTTCGTCCAGAACGGGATGGTGATCAGGAACAGCCAGAGATCGCGGGTCTTTTCGCTGCGCGTCGCCATGAAATAGGCGGTTGGGAAACCCAGCGCCAAAGTTGCGATTGTGGTGATGATCGCGAGCTTGATCGAGCGCCAGAAGATGGTGACGTGGGCGGCGGCGATCGAAAGCGTATCGTCGAAGATGTCGCGTTCGAGGAAAACCGATGTCCATGCGTCAAGGGAAAACTGCCACTTCACGTCGCCATAGGCGCCGGGCGTCAGGAACGAGTAGACCAGCACGATCAGCAACGGGCCGGTGGCGGCCAGGAAAATGACCAGCAGCGCCGGCGCCGACAAAAGCCAGCGGCCCCGGATATCGCGCCGTTCCGCTGCCTTGGCGACTTCTTCCGCGGTTGCCATCAGTCCCTCAGCACTTGCGCGGCATCATTGCCGATCATAATGCCGACCTTGTCGCCGCGCTCGAAACCGCAGCCCGCGCTGCGCGTGTTCTGCTGGCGCACGGTGAAAGCCTCGCCGCTGTCGAGCCGCACATGGATATGCGTGTCGGTGCCGAAATAGACGATGTTGTCGACCGTTCCGGACAGTTCGCCCTTGTCCTTGGTCAGCTTGGCATGCTCGGGCCTCACCACCACGGTGGCGTTGTCCTTCGGCTGGAAGCCCTCGGCAACGGTTGCCTCGATGGTCGCGCCGGATTTGAGTGTCGCGCGCGCCTTGCCATTGCCGACACCCGATATGGCGGCGGTGAGAAAATTGGTTTCGCCGATGAAGTCGGCGACGAAGCGCTCCGCCGGCTTGTCGTAGATGTCCCAGGGCGAGCCGACCTGCAGGATCTTTCCTGCCGACATCACCGCGATGCGATCCGACATCGTCAGCGCTTCCTCCTGGTCATGGGTGACGAAGATGAAGGTGATGCCGGTCTCGTGCTGCAGTCGTTTCAATTCGATCTGCATGTCCTTGCGCAGCTTGAAGTCGAGAGCCGAGAGCGGTTCATCGAGCAACAGCACCTTGGGCTGGGGCGCCAGCGCCCGCGCCAGCGCCACGCGCTGCTGCTGGCCGCCGGAAATCTGGCTGGTGCGGCGGCCGGCAAGGGCCTCCATCTTGACCAGCTTCAGCATCTCGGCGACGCGCGCCTTGATCTCCGCCTTCGGCTTGCCCAGCATTTCCAGGCCAAAGCCGATATTGTCGGCCACCGTCATGTGCGGGAAGAGCGCATAGGACTGGAACACGGTGTTGACCGGCCGCTTGAACGGCGGCAGCGGCGCGATGTCCTGGCCGTAGAGCAGGATCTCGCCATGGGTCGGAAAGTCGAAGCCGGCGATCAGGCGCAGCAACGTCGTCTTGCCGCAGCCGGATGGGCCGAGCAGCGTGAAGAATTCGTTCTCGCGGATGGATACGGACACCGTGTCGAGGGCGGCGACCTGCCCCTCACCTGACCCAAAAATCTTGCTTACGTCGACAACTTCAATCGCATTCCGACCCGGTTTATCCGGCACGATTACGCCTCACTGTTGACCCCGCTCTTGCTGGCGGAGCTTGTCCCCTGTTGGATGTGAACACAAGGCCGGTAGGTTGGCAAGTCCGGCATTGAATCACAGTTCAATTGGCAATTTCGGCCTGCAAGCCTCATGCCACGATCAGGCTTGGTAGGTAATCTTGCCGCCACAGATTGTCGTCGCCGGCCGTATCTTGTGCAGCGCCTCCGGCGCCGTCGCCTCGATATCGGCCGACAGAACCACCAGATCGGCCATGTAGCCGGGCTTCAGGGCGCCCTTTCGATGCTCGGCGAATTCGGCGTAGGCGCCCTCGACCGTATAGGCGGCAAGCGCTTCATGCAGCGTGAAACTCTGATCGGGATCGCTTTGTGCCCACGGTTTGCGCATCACTGCCGCCTGAATGCCCAGGATCGGGTCGATCGGCGACACCGGCCAGTCCGACGCGAAGACGACATGCGCGCCGGCATCCTTCAGGGTGCGCCAGGCATAACTCAGCGGCCAGCGCGACGGCCCGATGCGCGACACCGTCGGCTCCAGCGGAAATCCCATGGCGCCGGGCGGATGTGGGGGCTGCATCGAGGCAATGACGCCGAGTTGCGCGAAGCGCGGGACGTCATCGGCGGTGACGACTTCGATATGTTCGACCCGATGCCGGCTGTCCCGCTTGCCGTTCGCCTTCTGCGCGGCCTCGTAGCCGTCCAGCACGGCGCGCACCGCACCGTCGCCGATCGAATGCACGGCGATCTGCAGGCCACGCTTGTCCACCGCGACGGCCAGGTCGATGAACTGCCGCGGCGTGAACAAGGGCTCGCCAACCCAGTCCGGACGATCGGCATAGGGTTCGACCATGACCGCCGTCCAGGAATCGAGCACGCCGTCATAGAACACCTTGACCATGCCCGATGACAGCCATTCGCCGGTATAGCGCTCGGCCATGACGGACGCCTTGTCGAGCATGTCGAGCGTCATGAAATTCTTGTAGTGGAACGGAACCTGGACACGGCAGGGCAAGCCTTCCTCGGCGTCGATCTCGGCCAGCAGTTCGAGTTGGTAGAGATTGCCGTCCATGTTCTGGATCGAGGTGATGCCGTGGCGCGCGCACCAGGCAAGCCCGCGCCGCATGATGTCGCGGTCGGCGGCGCGCTCTTGCGCCGACGGCATCGGATCCGGCTCACCGCCGGTCGCCAGCCCCAGCCGCACCCGGCTTTCGCCGGCAAGGTCCAGCACCGGGCCAAAGGCCTCGCCCTCGCGCAGTTCGCCCGCGGCCAGGCCATCGTCTCCCATGACGATCTCGTTGCCCGGTCCGAGCGCGCGGCCGTGCAGGATGCCGGCCATTTCGAGCGCCCTGGTGTTGGCCCACATCGTGTGATGGTCCGGAGCGGCCATGACGAAAGGCCGGTCCGGCAGGATCGCGTCCAGATGGTGGCGCGTCACCCGCTCGTCGCCGAGCACGGTGTAGTCGACGCCTTGGCCGACCAGCATCTTCGCATCCGGCCGCGTCGGCGCGTACTCACGTATCGCGGTCCGCAGCGCCTCGAAGCCGTGCACGCCGGCCAGTTGCAGATGGGCAAGCTCGGCCGCGCCGGAGAACAGATGCATGTGGGCTTCGATGAAACCGGGCAGGACCGAACCGCCCCTGGCGTCGATCACCTGCGTGGCCGGCCCCTTGAGCCCTTCGATCGCGGCGCAGCTGCCGATGGCAACGATGGCGCCGTCCTTGACGGCAATCGCTTCGGCGGCGGGATTGCCAGCGTCCATGGTCAGCACACGACCATTGACGACGATCAGATCCGCATCGTGACCGGTGGCAGACATCGCGACTCCGCGCTTTTGACGACTGACTGAGACCGACACTCCAGCGCTCAACGAAAAACGCCACGGAACAGGAAAAGATGCCGGTTCGCCGACCTCGAAATTCCCCTTGTTATCCCTGGGGCCAGCGTGGATAAAGAATGCGACTGATTATTCGCGTTTGTCAACATCCGGGATTTGGCATGTATTGTGGACAACACCCCACGCCTGTGTTGAGACCGGACGGGGAACGAGGACATCGGGCAGTGAAGCGCAGTCTCGACCGCAAGACCAGGATAGCGCTCGAACCGCGCAAGCAGCCACGGCAACAACGGTCGAGCAAGGTGGTCGACCGGATCCTCGACGCGGCGCTGATGTTGACCCGGGAGCAAGGAACCAGAACGCCCACAACGCTCGCCATCGCGCAACGCGCGGGCCTGTCGGTCGGTTCGGTCTACCAGTACTATCCCAACAAGGAAGCCATTCTTCTGGACCTTGCGCGGCGGTGGTTGTCATCGTTTCCCGAGGTGATCGCAAAGCGCGTCAAGGTCGCCCCGCCCACCAACCGCGAAGAGTTTCGCCGCGAGGTGCGCAGGCTCTTCATCGACACGTCCAGGCTCTATCTCGAGAACGCCACCCTGATGCCGGTGATCGAGGCCATTTCAGGCAATGCCGACCTCAGGCCGATCCAGAACGAATATGACGACCAGATCATCGCCCTCTACGCCGCATGGCTGCGGCATGTGAACCCGGCCCTTGAGGACAAGGTCGCCAGCCGGCTCGGCGTGGTGATGATGGAGGTCGGCCATGTCTGCCGGCTTGTCGGACTGAAAAAGGATCGCAAGACCTTCGACCTGATCGAGGACGACGTGGAAACCATGTGGCTCGCCCTGGTGAGTCCCTATCTCAACCTTGACTGATTTCGCACTTCGAGAGGATTTTATGAAGACTGTCTATTCACCTCTTCATGCCGGCCATGCCGGACAGATGGAACTGGTCACCTCGGCCATCGTGCCGGGTTTCGAAATGCCCTCGCGGGCCGAGTTCATCAAGGCCCGGGTCGAGAGCGAGAGGCTGGGTCCGATCATCGCACCGGCCGAGCACGATCTTGCCGCCGCCAAGCGCGTCCACAGGGCCGACTACATCGACTTCCTGCCGACAGTCTGGCCGCAATGGGAGGCCTCCGGTTTCAAGGGCTCGGCGATGCCCTTCACCTGGCCGACGCGCGGCCTGCGCGGCGATGTGCCGCCCCAGCGCATCGACGCGCTGCTTGGCTATTATTCCTTCGATGGCGGCGCCACCTTCGTCGAAGGAACCTGGGCGGCGATCAAATCGTCCTATGACGTGGCGCTGACCGCCGCCGGTCTTGTCAAGGGCGGCGAGGCCTCCGCCTTCGCGCTCTGCCGTCCGCCCGGCCACCACGCCGGTGCCGGCTTCATGGGCGGCTATTGCTACGTCAACAACGCCGCCGTCGCGGCGCAGTGGTTCCTGGACCAGGGCGCCAAACGCGTCTCCATTCTCGATGTCGACTACCACCATGGCAACGGCACGCAGGAGATCTTCTATGACCGCGCCGACGTGCAGGTCCTGAACCTGCATGGCGACCCGATGGTCGAATATCCGTTCTTCCTTGGCCATGCCGATGAACGCGGCTCGGGTGCCGGCGAGGGCTTCAACATCAATTATCCCATGCCCGTCGGAACCGGCTGGGACGCCTGGAGCGCCTCGCTGGAGGACGCCTGCGCCAGGCTCACCGCCTACGCGCCCGACATCGTCGTCGTCTCGCTTGGCGTCGACACGTTCGAGAAGGACCCGATCAGCCAGTTCAAGCTGAAGACATCGGACTATCCGAAGATCGGCCGGCGCATCGCAAGGCTCGGCCTGCCGACGCTGTTCGTCATGGAAGGCGGCTATGCCGTCGAAGAGATCGGCATCAACGCCGTCGGCGTGCTCACCGGTTTCGAGGATCGGTAGGACGACAAGGCTGCTCCACGAGGCAGGCCTGTGTTGACAGGCGTGCCTCGAGAGAATCGCCGCCTCCCCGATCCGATGGCGTTCGGAATCCGGTCGGCACTCAGCGGCTGGACAGTCTCGCGGTCGGCCGCCGGCCACAAGATTCGATTTCGTCAAATCGCATTTGCTGTCCTTATCGTCTGCGGCTAAATTAGAAACGAATCAGGCGCCGGGGGGCGTGGCTACCAGTCAAAGTCCAAGATTCCGGAGATCCTCCGGCACCGGATGCGAACGGTTTCGCGTTCCCCTGAATCGATGCTGATCCTGCTGGCGCATCCCGCACCGGCTGTGTGTTTGTCAAAGTAAGAGAGTTATTGGGTTCGGCGGCTTCCAGCATCCGGACATCAGCATGCTTGCGACCAGAACAAGGCCCGATGAGCAGTCCCGCCGCGCTATTGCAATCCGATACGCCAGGTCCGCTGACGTCGCGCGGCGACCTCTGCAGCTTTTTCATGCAACTGACGGCCGACATCGGCGCCGACAGCTACATGCTGGTCGCCATAGTCCACGACCAGGACCGCAACGATGCCCGCATCGTCTCGTCCAACTGGATCTTCGACGCCATCGAACTCATCGGCAAGAGGCTGATAGCCGGGCTGGCGCTAGGGGCGCTGACCGTGGCGCCCGGGGTCCGTCCCAGGCCGCTGCTGGCAGGCCAGGCCCCCGACAGCGATGGCCTGATCACCGGCGAGGAGGCCCGCCTGCTCGACGTGCTGGGCCACGCGGAAATCTATTCGCTGCGTCTCAATGTCGGGCGTCAGCGCCTGTTCGCCCTGTTCTCGGCGTCGACTGCCGGCCAGATCGATCAGACGGCGCTGATGAGGGCGCAGTTGAAATGCTGCTATGCGCTGTCGCACCTGCCGCAGTTGATCGCCGCCGCGGCGATGCAGGACCCGCTCTCCGACCGCGAGCGCGAGTGTCTTTTCTGGGTTTCCGAGGGCAAGACCACCGACGAGGTCGCCGTCATCCTTGGCGTCTCCTCCAACACCGTCAACAGCTATATCACCCACGCCATCCAGAAGTTCGCCGCCAGCAACCGGGCGATGGCGATCGCCACGGCAATCAGGAGCGGCATCATTTGAAACACGCCGATATCAAGATGGCGGCCGAAGCGCTCTTCAACGAAAGGCACAATCCGCTCGGTGCCTTCTCGCTCGGTTCCGAAACCCATCGGGCGGTCACCATTCCGGACGCCGTCCGCCGCTGCCGCTGGATCGCCGTCGACATCAACGCATCCGCTTTCGGCCTGTTCTTCGTCAGCCCGTCCCCGGAGCGGGCGCGGCTGGTGCCGTGCTTCGATTCCGACTATCCGGGCGTTGCCGTGTCGACCAAGTTCATATCAGGCTCCAATGGCGAGGAGATGGTGCACCACACCCGCGATTCGACCGAGCCGCGCTGGTGGACGGATGACGGCTCGGCCGCCATGAACGCCATGTTCGGCAAGCTCGCCTGGACCGGACCGATGGCGCCGCTGGCGCCGGGCACCAGCGGCATCGCCTTTCCTGTTCACGCCGACCGCGGGCAGTGCGGCCTCGTCGTCTTCACCGGATCCGAGATCATCCTCAAGCAGGACCTTCTCTACGAAGTCCACGCCCGCTGCTTCTCGCTGTTCGCCGCGGTCGCCCGCATCCGTCCGAGCGACGCCGGCCGCGCGCATACGATCTCCAAGCGCGAACTCGAATGCCTGAAGCTGACGGCCAATGGCCACACCAGCGAGCAAATCGCGCGGACGCTGAAACTGTCGGTCCACACAGCCAACCAGTATCTGACCCAATCGACCCAGAAGCTCAACGCCGTCAACCGCAACCAGGCCGTCGCCAAGGCGCTGCGCCTGGGCCTCATCGACTGACCTCCTGCTTTTCGCCGCATCGCCGAAACCGGTCCGCTGCGGATGTCATCGAATCTAAAGACTGGATGCCCGGGGCTCCCGTCCCTGGCGGCCTAGGGGTTCGGCGAAGCGCGATGCCGGCCCGGACGCGTTTATCTTCGCCTGGTCGATCACCGCCTCGAGCAGTGCGGTGTTGTGCTCGGGGTCCTCGCCCGGTTTCTCGAACGCGACATAGTTGACCGCGACGGACTCGCCAGCCTCAGTCAGCGTCAACTGGAAATAGACGGTTACCCCGGGTGGCCTCAGTTCCAGATCGAGCACGATGCGCGGGCTGCCGATCCAGTCGATATGCGCCTCGCCGCCATGGCCGAGCCGCAGCGTGCCGGGCATGAAGAACAGCTCCGCCGCCGAGTCGACCAGATCGGACAGGCAGGCGAAGTGCTCCAGTCGAATGAAGGCGATGTAGTCGGCCACATCGATCAGCCGCAGTTCCCCCACCACCTGCTCGATGGCGCTGGCAACGATGATCTCGCGGGATTTTGCGTGCGGTTGGCGGTTCATGAGATCTGTCTGCGCTCAGCCTTTTTCGAGTAGACGATCCGCACCAGTTCGGCGACGGCCTGGTAGAAGTGCGATGGGATGACGTTATCGACCGAAACTTGCTTGTACATGGAGCGGGCGAGCGCCACGTCCTCGAACACCGGAATGTTGTGTTCGCGCGCGATCTCGCGGATTTTCAGCGCCACCAGATCCTGTCCCTTGGCCAGGACGACGGGCGCTGAATTCTCGTCGCGCACATATCTCAGCGCGATCGAAAAATGCGTCGGGTTGGCGATGATCAGCGTGGCGCGCGGCACCGCCGTCATCATCCGCTTGCGCGCCCGGTCGCGCGCCAGCGAACGCAGCCGCGACTTGACGATGGGATCGCCCTCGGACTGCTTGAACTCGTCCTTGACCTCCTGCTTGCTCATGCGCAGGTCCTGCTTCCAGTGGAAGCGCGACCAGACGAGGTCGACCGAGGCGATAAGCCCCATGACGAAGACGATCGCCACGAGGATGTCGACGGCAATGCCACGGATCACGAGCCCGAAGGCGACCGGATTGGTGACCATTCCGGCGAGCAGCTTGCGGTGATCCTCCGACAGCGTGAAGACGAGCACGGTGATGGCGAACCCGACCTTCCCGAGCGACTTCAGGAACTCGACCCAGCCCTGCACGCCGAACAGCCGCTTCCAGCCCTGTACAACCGAAATCCGTGACAGCTGCGGCCGGATCCGCTCGCCGACGAACTGCGGCATGTTCTGAAATACCGAGGCGCCGACGCCGGCGACCGTCAGCAGCACGAGGAGGCTGAGGACTGCACGGCCGACTTCGAGCAGGACGACCTTGTAGAGCGCGATGACGTCGGTCTCGGTGTCCATCGGCCAGGCTTCCGGCTTCTCCAGGAACATAGACAGGAACATGCCGAGATCGATGACGGCGTCCTTGGCGTAGAAGACGGTGAACACCAGGATCGCGATGAAGGACGTCAGCAGCGCCGTTTCCTTCGAATGAGGCAGTTTGCCCTGTTCGATGGTGTCGCGGATCTTCTTTTCCGTCGCCTCTTCGGTTTTGGAATCCTTGTCGACCGCGTCCGCCATGGCGCGGGGCTAGGCGGCGTTCTGGGTCGAGGGCAGCTCGAACGCGCCCTCGCGTGACAGCCGGATCGTCGTGCTGACGATCGTCTTGCGCGCCGCGACGATGTCGGCCGCCGCGATGCCGTCCTGGCCCTGGCCGAGTTCAGCCTCGATCATGCGGCGCGACCGGGCGCCGATCGCCGAGAGCACGGATTCGGCCAGTCCCGCCTGTACGCCGCGCAAGGCCAGCGTGACCAGTTCCGTCGAAAGGCCGTCAAACAGCAGCACCCGCGCCTTCTGGCTGAGCAGCGGCAGATCCTCGAAGGAAAACAGCCGGGCACGGACACCGTCGAGGTCGGGCGTGCCCGCGGCCTCCAGGTCGAGCATGACCTCCTCGCGCAACGGCTTGTCCAGTTCGTTGAGCAGGCTGGCGACACGCGCCTGTCCGGCGGACGTATCCTTGGTCGAGGTTTCGGTCAGCACGCTGGCGCGCAGCCTGTTCTCGACGATCCTCGCGGCGGCGTCCGGAACGTTGGCCATCGTCACCATGCGCTTGATGATTTCGCCGCGCATCGGCTTGGCCAGGGTCAACAGGACATTGGCCGCCGCCTGCGGCGCCAGTTTCGACAGCACCATGGCGGCCGTCTGCGGATGCTCGCCGGCCAGGAACGCGCCAAGCCGCGCCGGGTCGAGTTTTTCCAGCTCGGGCCAGATCGGCGGCGGCCCCTCGGGCGCCGCCTCGAACCGGTCCTTGCCCATGATCGCGCTCATCTCCTCGGGCGACAGCGACTCGTTGAGGATGGTGTCCATCCTGTCCGCCGAATCGAGCAGCCCCGCACCTTCGGTGAACTCGGCTTCGAACTCGGCGACGATGCGCTCGAGGTCGCTCTGCGGGATCGTGCGCAGCAGGCGCGCCCCCTCGATCAGCACTTTCAGTTCTTCCTGCTTGAAGAACTTCAACAGCCGGCTGGCCGATGGCTTGCCCATCGCCACCAGGATGGCGGCGGCCTTCTGCGGCCGGGTCAGGCTTGCCAGCGCCGTCATGCCACCCGCCGCCGCTGCCTGCATGCAATCGAGCGACCCATCGCTAGGCGCCCTTCGTGCCGGCGATGATTTCGGTCAGTCGGATGCCGAAGCGCGACGGGTCGCTTTCCAGCACGGTGATCTCGCCGCGCGCGATCTTGCGGCCGTTGACCACGACGTCGACCGGCTCGCCGATGCGGCGGTTGAGTGCCACGGTCGATCCCTTCTGCAGCCCCATCAGCTCGGAGACCGGCATCTCGGTGCTGCCGAGGATGATCTGGACATCGACGGGAATGTTCATGATCACGTTGGAATTGGCGCCGGAAGCCGCCCTGAATTCCGCATCGGGGCGCTGGCGCTCTTCATGCAGAACCCCGCGCAGCTCCTCGATCGCACGGTCGAGCTGCTCGTCCGGCTGGTCGAGATCAACGTTCGGTCTGGTGTTGCCCATTCATCGTCTCCAATCGCTCAGGCGCGCGCGCCGCCGGCGGGCATCAGCCCGTCGATAAAGTCCTGCCCGGCATCGTAGGGATGATCGATCCGGACAGTGTAGCTGTTACCCAATTTGCCGAACTCGCAGACGAACAGCGCCTGGCCGCGAGCGCTGAGGCGTGCCTGCGACCGCGCCGTCTCCTCGAAGTCGATGACCTGGCCAACTTCAAGACCGGCGACGTCGCCGAGCGTCAGCCGCGCCAACGGCATGGTCGCTTCGAGCGCCACAACGGAACGCATTACTTCCTCGGAAAAGCGGGCTCGCCAGCTCGGCCCATGGTCGTTGTCGCCGATGCCGGCGGCGCCGTCACGGCCGGCAAGCACCACGCGTTGCGGCATGGTGACGGTTAGGGCGCCGCTGTCGACCGGCGTCGAAACGCCAAAGACGATGCGAATCGCGGCGCCGTCGCGCAACACCATCCGTTTCGCATCGGTCCCGGACATCGCGCGCGGAGCCGGCAGGCGAAGGTCGAGCGCGCTGCTTGCCGATGCGCTCAGGGCCAGCGCCACTTTTTCAAACACCATGGTCGAGACGTCGGTTTCCAGCGGCGACAGATCGCGCTCGATCGGCGAAGTCGGCAGGTCCGGATCACCGCCGAACAGCATGCAGACCATGATCGCCATCGCCGCCGCATCGATCACCAGGGTCATCGCGTCGGACGACACGGGTGAGCCGATCACGGTCAGAGCAAACGTCTCGCCGGCGCGCGAGACCGCCTCGGGAACGCGGCAGATCTCGACGGACTTGAGGTCGACGGCGACAGCGATGCCAAGCTCCCCGGCCAGCCCTTTGCGCAGCAACGGCACGGCGCGCTCGGCCATCGCCCTCCCGGCCTTGATCACCTCGGCCGCGTCACCGCTGTCTCCGACCAGGCGTTCGATGATGAGCGAGCGGGTTTCCGCGGGGCTTCCCGGGCTGGTCATGGCTATGCTGGCACCGCGCGGCGACACATGGCTCAGGCCGCCTTCTTCTCGGCGGCCGCGGTGTGCATCGTGCTCTGCTCGACGGCGTCGATCGTCGGCCGCTCATAGGACGAGATCGTCTTGCGGCCGAACTCGATCGCCACCTGCGGCAGCGCGCCGTTCATGTAGGCGAGCAGGGTCTGCTTGACGATGATGTAGAGGCGGTTCTTCTTTTCGCGCACCGTCTTGATCTTGGTCGCGACCGGGCCGACCACCGCATAGGACAGAAAGATGCCGAGGAAGGTGCCGACCAGCGCCGCGCCGATCAGGCCACCGAGGATTTCCGGCGACTGGTCGAGAGCGCCCATCGCCTTCACCACGCCGAGCACGGCGGCAACGATGCCGAGCGCCGGCAGGCCGTCGCCGACGGCGACCAGCGCATGATAGGCCTTCATCTTGTCGGACTTGATGGTCTGGATTTCCTCGTCCATCAGGGCCTCGATCTCATGCGAGCGGGCGTTGCCGATGATGATGATGCGGCAATAGTCGCAGATGAAGCTCATCAGATCGTCGTTCTTGAGTACGGTCGGGAAGGCCTGAAAGATCGCCGACTGCTCGGGATTGTCGATATGCGCCTCGACCTCGCTGCGCGATTTCGAACGCAGTTCGCGCATCAGGCTGTGCAGCACACCGAGCGTTTCCAGATAGTCCTGCTCCTTCGGCACCGCCTGCTTGAACGCCTCGATGATGCCCCGGCCGGTGTCCTTGACCGTCTTCATGGGGTTGGCGACCAGGAAAGTGCCCAGCGCGGCGCCGCAGATGACCACCGCTTCCCACGGCTGGACCAGGACATGGAGATGCCCGCCCATGGCCATGAAGCCGCCGAGGACGCAACCGAGCGTCACCACAAGTCCAATCAGAATGCCCACGAACGGTCCTTCCGCGTTTCACGCTGGAAGAACGGATAGGCCTCGTGCCTTGTGTGAGGCTTGAATCGGGCCGCGCGCCATTCAGCTTCGCGCAAGGAAGTCGTTTTATTGTGTAGGCATAGCTTCGGCCGGAGGCGCGTGCTTGCTCAGTACCTATACCAGCTACCAGCTCATCACCAAGGACATCGGCAAGTCACTCGACAGGATCGAGCGTCAGCCCGTGGTCGATCGGGATACGAAATATTATCTCGCCAACATCACCAAGGTGAAATCGATCGACGATTTCGTCAAGAACGACCGGCTGTTCAAGTATGCCATGAAGGCATACGGCCTCGAGGACATGGACTACGCCAAGGCGTTCATGGTCAAGGCGCTCAAGGAAGGCGTCTCGAATCCGGACAGCTTCGCCAACAAGCTGACCGACAAGCGCTACGCCGAATTCGTTTCCGCCTTCAATTTCGCCGCCCATGGCGCCGATGCGACCGTCTACAGCAAGGCGCAGCAGATGGTGACGGCCAACTACGCCACGCAGGCGCGGATCGCCGGCATCGATCCCAATTCCGCCTATGTGAAAGGCGAGACGACCTATTACCTCGCCAACATCCCCAAGGTGAAGTCGATCGACGACCTGATGTCGAACGAGCGCCTGTACACCTACGCGCTCGCGTCGTTCGGCCTCGATTCCGCGACCGAGGACAGGAGCTTCATCAAGCAGGTCCTGCAAGGCGGCGTGCGAGATCCCGAAAGCGTCGCCAACAAGCAGAAGGACCCGGCCTACGCCGCCCTGGCCTCGGCCTTCAACTTCGAGGCCAATGGCGCGAACGCCACCACCTATGTCGCAGCGCAGCAGCCCACCGTCGACAAGTACATGCGCCAGACGCTGGAAGAGGATGCGGGTCAGTCCAACGAGGGCGTTCGCCTGGCGCTCTACTTCGACCGCAAGGCGGCGACCATCACGAACTGGTACGACGTGCTGGCCGACACGGCCCTTGCCAGCGTGGTGCGCACCGCGCTCGGACTGCCCGATTCCTTCGCCAGCGCCGACGTCGACAAGCAGGCGCAGCTGTTCGAGCAGAAACTCGACATTTCGGACTTCACCGATCCCGCCAAGCTCGGCAAGTTCCTGACCCGTTTCACCAGCATGTGGGAGATCAACAATTCGACCTCGCCGGCGGTGACCTCGGCCAGCGTGCTGTTCGCGCAGCCGCTGACGGTGGGCATTTCCACCGACCTGATGATGGCCATGCAGAAGCTGAGGTTCTAAAACCATGCGGGACAGTCTCTATGTCGCCCTTTCCGCGCAGATCGCGCTCGAGCGCCGTCTCGATACGATCGCCGACAATGTCGCCAACGCCTCGACCATCGGCTTTCGATCGACGGGCGTGAAGTTCGAGGACGTGGTCTCCGGCACCGGGCCGCGGGCTGTCTCGTTCGCCTCGTCCGGCAAGACCTATCTGTCCAGCGCCCATGGTTCTTTGACCGAAACCGGCAACCCGTTCGATTTCGCCATCCAGGGAGATGCATGGTTCGCCATAGAGACGCCGGTCGGCACGGTCATGACCCGCGATGGACGGTTCTCGATGAACGAGAATGGCGAGCTGACGTCGATCGAGGGCCATCCGGTGCTCGACGCCGGGGGAGCGCCGATCCAGCTCGATCCCCGTAACGGTCCGCCCAAGGCCGGCGCCGACGGCGGGCTGCGCCAGAACGACCAGCTGGTCGGCACGATCGGCCTCTACACCTTCGATCCCGGCGAGAACTTCGTGCGCTATGGCAATTCCGGCATTGTCCCGGACCGCGCACCCGAAGCTGTGGTCGACCGCACCGACGTCGGCATCGCGCAAGGCTTCGTGGAGGAATCGAACGTCAACCCGATGCTGGAAATGACACGTCTGATAACTGTTCAACGGGCCTTCGAGGACACCGCGGCGCTGCTGCGCCAGACCGATTCCTCCACCGACGAGGCGATCAAGACGCTGGGCTCCAAGTAGCCGCATGCGGCACGATCCGCCCACCATGCGCGCTCCGGAGCAGCCGCTCCAGCCGGCATGCGAACAACCACTGGCGGCGCTCGAGCGCGTCTGGCGGCGGTTCGGCGATGCCGGGACGCTGGTCAAGCGCGGCGGCCGCGTCGCCGAAGTCACGCCGACGCACTATAAGGTGCACGGCCTTTCCGATGTCGCCCGGCTGGGCGATATCGTCGAGCAGCGCGGCCAGGCTGGCGCGCGCCGCGGCGAGGTCGTCAAGATCAGCCGGGACGAGGTCGTGGTCGCGCCTTTCGAGCGCAGCGCCGATGCCGGCATCGGCGACGCCGTGTTCCGCCGCGGGCCGCTCGCCGTCGCGCCGCACGCGTCATGGCGCGGCCGTGCCATCGATGCGCTGACCAGGGCAATCGACGGCGGTCCGCCGCTGGTCAGAGGCGACGCCGCGTCGACCGACGCCCACGTCACGCCGCTCGCCATGGCGCGGCAGCGCGTCGGCACCGCCTTCATGACCGGCGTCAAGGTCATCGACATTTTCACCCCGCTCTGTTTCGGCCAGCGGCTCGGCATCTTTGCCGGGTCCGGTGTCGGCAAGTCGACGCTGCTCGCCATGCTCGCCGGGGCCGACGCATTCGACACCGTCGTCGTGGCGCTGATCGGCGAACGTGGCCGCGAGGTCCGCGAATTTCTCGAGGATACGATCGGCGACAGCATGGCCAAGACCGTCGCCATCGTCGCCACCAGCGACGAGAGCGCCATGATGCGCCGGCGCGCGCCCGACACCGCAATGCGCGTCGCCGAGCATTTCCGCGATCACGGCCACCGTGTCCTGCTCGTGCTGGATTCCATCACCCGCTTCGCCCACGCCTTGCGCGAAGTGGCGACGGGGACCGGCGAGCCGCCGGTCGCGCGCGGCTACCCGGCTTCCGTCTTCACCGAACTTCCGAAATTGCTTGAGCGTGCCGGGCCGGGAGCCGAAGGCCCCGGGGTCGGGGGCCAGGGTTCGATCACCGCCATCATTTCCGTCTTGGTCGACGGCGACGACCACAACGATCCTGTCGCCGACTCGGTGCGCGGCATTCTCGATGGCCACGTCGTGCTCGACCGTACGATCGCGGAGCAGGGCCGCTACCCCCCGGTCAATCCGCTGTCGTCCATATCGAGGCTTGCCGGAAAGGCCTGGAGCCCCGAGCAGCGCGCGCTGGTGACGCGGCTGAAATCGATGATCTCCCGCTTCGAGGACACCCGCGACATCCGCCTGCTCGGCGCCTATCAGGGCGGCGTCGACGCCGAGCTCGACATGGCCGTGCGCCAGGTGCCCCTGATCTACGAGGCGCTAACGCAGTCGCCGAAGGACCGCCCGTCGGCCGATCCGTTCTCCGACCTCGCCCGCCATCTCAAGGGAAAGCAGAATGTCGACGCAGGAGACTGAACGCCAATATACCGAGCGCATCCTGCGCGAGATGCTCGACGAGGCCAAGGCTGCGGAGGACGCCGAGGCCGACTCAGCCAGAGCCGCCAGGGCAAAGGCCGCGCGCGCCGTGGCCGCCAAGGCCGAAGCCGTTCTGGCAAGGGCGATCAAGCCGGTTCTGCCCCGCGCCGCCAGGCCCGAACAGGCCAGCGCGACTGGGCCTGCTTTGCCCATCGGCCCATCGGAAGCGCCAGAGAACATGCAGGCCAGCCGCGAATCGCTGATCGACGGGCTGTTCCCGGTGACCGAATGGCCGCAGCCGCCAAAACCGCAGTTCCCCAAACTGGGCGGGAAGGCCGGCCGCCGCAGCGACATCGTCATCGCCGCGCTCGGCCTGACGCTCGGCCTGATCTGCGCCTCGTTTCCCTGGTACATCTTCTTCAACCAGGAACAGTTCGGCGTCCAGGCGATCAAGTTCGGCGGCACCGGCACGAATTCGGGGCGGGCCGGCGGCGGTGTTGTTGCGCAACCCGGCGCGCCGCTGACGGCAAAGGACGTTCCGGCGGACGATATCGACCTGCTCGCCACGGGAACGGTGCAAAGCGACCCGAGCCCGACGCCCGCGCCCGACGAGCAGCCGTTTCCGGCCGACACGACGTTCCGCATGGTCCATGTCGCCAACGGCCGCGCCATGATCCAGGATGATGCCGGCATCTGGATCGTCCAGCGCGGCTCGACGCTCCCGGACTCCAGCCAGGTCTCGTCCATCGAGCAGCGCGGCGGCAGATGGGTCATGGTCACCAGCACCGACAAGGTGATCGAACTGTCCGACTGACCGCCGACAGCTTAAACATCCGGCTCGCCATTTCGGCCATGCGCCGTCCGCAAGGTCCGCGCAAGACTGGCGGCCTAGTCTCCGGCTGCCTGCCCGGAGATTCCCATGGAGCCCGTTTCCCTCTTCGATCTTGCCACCAAGCAGTCGCAGTGGCTGGCCGTGCGCCAGTCCGCGATCGCCGGCAACATCGCCAATGCCAACACGCCTGGATACACGGCGAAGGACGTTGAGCCTTTCGACAAGGTCCTCGACCGCGCGACGGTGTCGCTGGAGGCGACGCAGGCCGGGCATCTTGGCGCCGCCGGCAACGCCGCGTTCAAGGTCAAGTCGGGCGAGTTCAGCGGATCCATTATGCCGTCGAAGAATACGGTGGTGCTGGAGGACCAGCTGATGAAGGCCGGCGAGGTGCGTCGCTCCTTCGAGCTCAACACGGCGATCGTCAAGGCCTTCCACTCCATGATGATGATGGCGGTGAAGAGCTGAGCATGGACGCCTTGACCGCAACCCTGAAGATCGCGGCATCGGGCCTTGGCGCCCAGTCCGAGCGCCTGCGCGTGGTCTCGGAAAACCTCGCCAACGCCCAGTCGACCGGCACCGCTCCCGGTTCAGACCCCTATCGCCGCAAGACCATCAGCTTCATTTCCGAACTGGACGGGACTTCCGGCGGCTCGACGGTTGAGGTGAACTCGATCGACCGCGATCCCAGCGACTTTCCCGTCGAGTACCAGCCCGGCAACGAGGCCGCCGACGACAAGGGTTACGTCAAGATGCCCAACGTCAATGTGCTGCTGGAGATGGCCGACATGACCGAGGCCAACCGCTCCTACGAGGCGAACCTGCAGGTGATCAAGCAGGCCCGCGATCTCATTTCGATGACCATTGACCTGATGAGGAACCAATGATCGTCGGCGGCATCGGTACGCTTCCGCTCAAACCGGGCATCGGCGGCGCCGACGGGTCCATGGACCTCCAGAACGGAGCAGCCTCGCCGGCCGGCGCCGATTTCGGCACGTCGTTCGCCGACATGCTCAGCAATGCGGCCTCCAGCACCGTCGACAAGCTGCACAATGCCGAGCACGTCTCCATGCAGGCGCTGAAGGGCGACACCGACACCCGCCAGGTTGTCGACGCCGTGATGAGCGCGCAGCAGGCGCTGCAGACCGCCGTCGCCATCCGCGACAAGGTCGTCTCGGCCTATCTCGAAGTCAGCCGAATGGGCATCTGAGGAATTCCGCCATGAAAGCACTTGCCATCGCCGCCACCGGCATGAACGCCCAGCAGACGAACCTGGAAGTGATCGCCAACAACATCGCCAACATCAACACCACCGGCTACAAGCGCGCCCGCGCCGAATTTTCCGACCTGCTCTACCAGGTCGACCGCACCCAGGGCGTGCCCAACCGCGCCAACACGTCGCTGGTGCCGGAGGGCGTGTCGATCGGCCTTGGCGTCAAGACAACGGCGGTGCGCAACGTGCACACCCAGGGCGAACTGACCAGCACCGGTAACAGTTTCGACATGGCGCTCACCGGCAGGGGCTGGTTCCAGATTGAGGGCGCCGACGGCGGCACGCTCTACAGCCGCGCCGGCGCGTTCAACACCAACGCCACCGGCCAGTTGGTGACGGCGAACGGGGCCAATGTCATCCCGGCCATCACCGTGCCGGCCGACGCCATCGAGGTCATTGTCAACAAGACCGGACAGGTCTTCGCCCGCATCGACGGCCAGACCGACCTGCAGAGTCTCGGCCAGTTGCAGATCGCCAATTTCGCCAACGAGGCCGGGCTGGCGCCACTCGGCGACAACCTGTTCCAGGAGACCTCGGCTTCAGGACCGGCCAATGTCGGTGTTCCCGGCGATCCCGGGTTTGCCACCATCGAGCAAGGCTATCTCGAGGCCTCCAACGTCGACCCGGTCAAGGAAATCACCGAACTGATCTCGGCGCAGCGGGCCTACGAGATGAACTCCAAGGTCATACAGGCAGCCGACGATATGGCCTCGGTCGTCTCCAAGAACATCAGGTAGGGATGATGGCGATGCCGGCCTCCCGCTCCGCGTTCCGCTGCGCCGCGCTTGTCTTGGCGCTGCTGGGCGGCGGCATGCCGGCTTTTGCCCAGGACCAGGCCAATCAATCGGCGACGCAGCTTGCCGGCAATCAGGCGGCCGGCGAGGTCGTGCTAATCCCCAGCCGCGTCATCTACCCCGGCGAGACCATCGAGATTGCCGCCCTAAAACAGGTGACCCTGATGGCGGGCAGGCACAAGCCCGATGCGGTGGCGACGCGCGCCGAAGAGCTTCAGGGCAAGGTCGCGAAGCGCACGCTCCTGCCCGGCCGTTACATTCCCTCGACCGCCATCCGCGAGGCCTGGCTGGTCGAGCAGGGCGCCGCCGTGCAAGTCTTCTTTATCGCCGGCGGCCTGACGATCTCGGCCACCGCGGTCACCCTGCAACCGGGTGCGGCCGGCGATCTCGTCAAGGTCCGCAATGTCGACAGCGGCAAGATCCTGTCCGGCACCGTGATGGCCGATGGAACCATCCGGATCGGCACGTCATGACGCGCGGCCTTGCCCTTCTGCTAGCAACGCTGCTTGGCCTCCAGCCGGCCCTGGCGGACGGCTTGACGGCGAAGGCCAAGCGCGAGCTGGCCGCCAAGAACGGCGGCGCCTACGAAGATCCCGAATATGATCCGGCGACCACCACCCGCATGTTCAGGGTCTCCACCGGCCCCAGTTCGCTGCCGCCCGGCCAGGTCGCGGCGCGCATCAAGGACATCGCGCAGTTGCAGAGCTCGCGCGACAACCAGTTGGTCGGCTACGGCCTGGTGATCGGCCTTGCCGGATCGGGCGACAGCCTGCGCAATTCGCCGTTCACCGAACAGTCCATACGCGCCATGCTCGAAAATCTCGGCATCGCCACGGAAGGCGGCAGCGCGCGTGCCAAGAACGTCGCCGCCGTCATCGTCACCGCCAACATGCCGCCCTATGTCCAGTCGGGCGCCCGCATCGACATCGACGTCTCGTCGATGGGCGATGCGACATCGCTCGCCGGCGGCACGCTGATCATGACCCCGCTCAAGGCGCCGGACGGCGAGATCTATGCCGTCGGCCAGGGCGCGGTCATCGTTTCCGGCTTCACCGCCCAGGGCCAGGCCGAGCAGCTGACGCAAGGCGTGCCGACCGCAGGCCGAGTGCCGAACGGTGCGATCGTCGAGCGCGCGGTCCAGGCCGAGTTCGACGACCAGGCGACACTCACGCTGCAATTGCGAAACCCCGATTTCTCCACCGCCATCCGCATCGCGGATGCCATCAACGCCTATGTCAGCCAACGCTTCGGCATGCGGCTGGCGGCCGAACGCGATTCCCGTACCGTGCAGATCAGGAGGCCGAAGGGCGTTTCCGCCGCCCGCTTCTATGCCGAGATCGAGAACCTCGTGGTCGAATCCGACACGCCGGCCCGGGTCGTCATCGACGAGCGCACCGGGACCATCGTGATCGGCAACAACGTCAAGATCTCGCGGGTCGCCATCAGCCACGGCACGCTGACGGTGCGCATCACCGAAGCGCCGCGCGTCATCCAGCCCGAGCCCTTCTCCAAGGGCGAAACGGCGGTGGAGCCGTTCACGGCGATCGACGCCAACCGGCCCGATGCGCGCGTCGCCGTGCTCGACGGACCCGACCTCCAGACACTGGTCTCCGGCCTCAACCGTCTCGGCGTCAAGCCGGATGGCATCATCGCCATCCTGCAGGGCATCAAGTCGGCCGGCGCCCTGCAGGCCGACCTGGTGCTCCAATAGCGATGACGATGACCCGCTGCTTCCCACCCCGTGACCGACGCCGCCTCGCCGGCCTGCTGCTTGCCGGACTGCTTCTGGCCGGCCCGCTTGTGGTCGTGACGCCCTTTGCCGGCGGGACGGCGCATGGCGAGGAGAAGCCGCGCCAGGTCCTGCCGGGAGCGCCGGTCCTGGAGGCGACACCGGCGAAGGCGCCGGACGAGAGCGAAATCCAGCGCTTCTGCTCCAACATTGCCGACGCCGCCCGCGACCGGCGCTACGCCTTGCAGGCGCAGGAACTGAGGCAGCTCCAGGCCGGCATCGACGAGCGCATGAAGGCGCTGGACGCGAAGAAAGCCGAATACGAGACGTGGCTGAAGCGGCGCGAGGTGTTCCTGGCGCGGGCCGAGGACAGCGTTGTGCAGATCTATGCCGGGATGAAGCCCGACGCTGCGGCCGAGCGGCTCGCGATCGTCAACGCCGATCTGGCGGCGGCCATCCTGATCAAGCTCGATTCACGCAAGGCCGGCGTCATTCTCAACGAAATGGACCAGAAGGCGGCGGCGACGCTCACCGGCATCATGGCCAGCGCGGCCCGAAGGGTAGATCCGTCATGATCCGAAGAACACTCGTCCTGTGCGCGGTCGCCCTGCTGAGCGGCTGCGGCACGGACCTGCGCGAGGTCGGCAAGGAACCGGCGCTGTCGCCGGTCGGTTCCGGCGTAAGCGCCGGCACCACCGGGTCGCTTTCCCCCTATCCCGAACCGCCGGCCGCGCCGTTGCGGAAATTCTCGCTCTGGAACGATCGCCAGAGCCGGCTGTTCACCGACCCGCGGGCGCTGTCGCAAGGCGACATCCTCACCGTCAACATCAAGATCAACGACCGGGCCAATTTCAAGAACCAGAACGACAGGAGCCGCACCGCCAACCGCAAGCTCGGCTTCGATATCAGCGCGCAATGGGACAAGATCGGCAGCACCGCCGGCAAGGGAGCCGGCGCGCTGAATTCGGCTACCGACACGACCGCCGACGGCGAGATCAAGAGATCGGAAACCCTCGACCTGAATGTCGCCGCCATCGTCACCGATGTGCTGCCCAACGGCAACCTGATGATCAGGGGGTCGCAGGAAGTGCGCGTCAACGCCGAGCTGCGGGTCCTGACCATCGCCGGCATCGTGCGGCCGGCGGATATCGGCGCCGAAAACACGATCCCCTATGAACGCATTGCCGAGGCGCGCATCTCCTATGGCGGGCGCGGCCGCATCACCGAGGTCCAGCAGCCTGCCTACGGGCAGCAGATCCTGGACCAGGTGCTTCCGTTCTAGGTCGGGGAACGGCGCCGTGGCAAGTGTGGAGCAGAACCAGCCGCGCAAGGGTCCGCCCCTTGCCATCCAGGCCGGCATGCTGCTGCTGGTGACCGCCGTCGCCATCGGCATGGGGTGGCTGTCCGGCGGCTATCTCAAGAGTGCCGGAGGACCGGCGACCGTGCCAGCGGCGCCGGAAAACGCGGGCGGCGCCGAGAAGCTGGCCCCTGCCCTGACACCGGGCAGCGGTCCGACGGTCGTTGCCCTGGCGCCGATCACCACCAACCTGGCGTCTCCCGCCGATACCTGGATCAGGCTGGAGGCGTCGATCGTCTACGACGCTCCGCAATCGCAATCCATGTCGGACGACATTCAGCAGGACCTGCTGGCAATGCTGCGCACCTTGAAGATGCACCAGATCGAAGGCGCCAGCGGCTACCAGCACCTCAAGGCCGACCTCGAGGAGCGTGCTGCGATCCGCAGTGGCGGCCACGCCAAACAGGTCCTGATCCGGACATTGCTCGTCGAATGAAAAAACTCCTCGTCGCCATCGCCCTCATTGTCGCGGCCACCACCGTGGCCGCCGCCCAGCAGCTGGACCTCGGCGGCATCGGCAAGGCCGACGGCACCACCGTCGGCTACATCATCCAGATGTTCGGACTGCTGACCGTCCTGTCGGTGGCGCCCGGCCTGCTGATCATGGTGACGAGCTTCACCCGTTTCGTCATCGCCTTCTCTATCCTGCGCGCCGGCATCGGCCTGCAGTCGACGCCGGCCAACCTCATCCTGATCTCGCTGTCGCTCTTCATGACGTTCTACGTCATGGCGCCGACGTTCGATCAGGCCTGGAACACTGGCGTCAAGCCGCTGATGGACAACCAGATCACCCAGACCGAAGCCTTCGAGAAGATTTCCGACCCGTTCCGCACCTTCATGCTGCGCAACGTCCGCGACAAGGACTTCGACCTGTTCGCCGACCTCGCGCGCGAGCGCGGCCAGGTCGTAGCGCGCGACACGGTCGACCTGCGCGTCCTGGTCCCCGCTTTCATGATCTCGGAGATCCGGCGCGGTTTCGAAATCGGCTTCCTGATCGTGTTGCCGTTCCTGGTCATCGACCTGATGGTCGCCACCATCACCATGGCGATGGGCATGATGATGCTGCCGCCGACCGTGGTGTCGCTGCCGTTCAAGATCATGTTCTTCGTCCTGATCGACGGCTGGAACCTGCTCGTCGGCAGCTTGGTGCGCTCGTTCAACTGATCTGCGCCGGCACGCCGGAGGCATCTGTCGCCTGGCGCTTGCTTGACCTCGCGAAATTCGCCGCCGCGGCCGCCGCCCTTAGGTCTTTGGTAGGAACTTGCCCCTTATAGTCGCCTGGAGATGGCGGGTGATCGGACGACGATCATGGGCATGATGCCGCACCGTCATACCGGAAAAGCCGGTATGCCAAAAACACCTTTACGATCAAGGTACGCGTATCATGTCCAGCATCATGACGAACACCGCCGCGTTGACGGCTCTGCAGAGCCTTAACGCCACCAACAAATCCCTCCAGGACACCCAGGCCCGCATTTCGACCGGCTACCGCGTTTCGCAGGCGTCCGACAACGCCGCCTACTGGTCGATCGCCACCACCATGCGTTCCGACAACCAGGCAATGTCCACCGTCTCGGATTCGCTCGGCCTCGGCGCATCGAAGGTCGACACCGCCTATACCGGCATGAGCAATGCCATCACGACCATCAACACGATCAAGCAGAAGCTGGTCTCGGCCTATGGCCAGACCGACGCCGACAAGGAAAAGACCCAGACCGAAATCACCGCGCTGCAGGCGCAATTGAAGTCCTACGCCGACGGCGCCACCTTCTCGGGCACCAACATGCTCTCCGTCTCCACCGCCTCGGGCACAGCGGCCGACGTGAAGATCGTCTCGGCCTTCAACCGCGACGCCGCCGGCAAGGCGTCGATCTCGACCATCGATGTGAAAGTCGAAGGCATCAAGCTCTATGATTCCGGTGCGGCGCCGACGACCAAGGGCCTCCTCGACGCGGCCCGCCTCGGCACCACGGGCGCCATCACCGGCACGGCGCAAAACCCGACAATGGGCGCGGCTCCGGCCGCCGGCGACACCTATTCGGTCGCCACGTTGACGGTCAAGGGCGCCAGCGATGCGCAGATCGCCCAGCAGATGAACGTGGTTGACGCCGCGCTCAAGGACATGACCACTGCCGCCACCACGCTCGGCGCGGCCAAGAGCAGCATCGACCTGCAGAAGACCTTCACCTCGAATCTGATGGACTCCATCGATCGCGGTGTCGGCCAGCTCGTCGACGCCGACATGAACAAGGAATCGACCCGTCTGCAGGCGCTGCAGGTGCAGCAGCAGCTTGGCATCCAGGCGATGTCGATCGCCAACGGCTCCTCGCAGTCGATCCTGTCGCTGTTCCGCGGCTGATCCCTCCGCAGACTCCGCCTCTATGGAAGCGGGCCGCGCCACATGGCGCGGCCCGCTTTGCTTTTTTGCGCAAGCCTGGCGCAACGCTGCTTCGTTAACGCTCAAGACCATTTTAACAAGCCGTTAACCATGTTCGGTTAGTCATGGTTAACGAATAGCTTGGCCATCTGGCCATGCCGGTTTTGAGAAGGAGCAAGTTTCTTGGCGAGCATCATGACCAACGCCTCGGCGATGACGGCGCTTCAAAGCCTCAGCGCCACCAGCAAGTCGCTTGAACAAACCCAGGCCCGCATCTCCACGGGCTATCGGGTGTCTCAAGCGTCGGACAACGCTGCCTACTGGTCGATTGCCACCACCATGCGTTCCGACAACCAGGCCATGTCGACGGTCCAGGATGCGCTGGGACTGGGTGCCTCCAAGGTCGACACCGCCTATACGGGCGTCAACAATGTTCTGTCGACGATCGGCCAGATCAAGGCCAAGCTGCTCTCGGCCGTCGGCCAGACGGATGCGAACAAGCAGAAGAACCAGACCGAAATCTCCGCGCTCCAGGCGCAGATGAAATCCTTTGCCGATACGGCGACCTTCTCCGGCTCGAATTACCTGGCGGTCACGTCCAAGCAGGTCGCCGCCGCCAATGATGGCGTCCAGGCCGACGCCAAGATCGTGTCCTCGTTCAACCGCTCCGCATCCGGCGCCGTCTCCATCGGCACGATCGACATCGATGTCGAGGGCACCAAGCTGTTCGACTACGGCCTTGCCGCCGAGGTGAAGAACCAGGGCATCCTCGACCGCAAGACTTCGGTCTACAGCACCGGTGCCGCGCAGACCCAGTACGACACCGCCTATGCGGCCGCGATCGCCGGCGGCGCTACCGACATCGCCGCCAACACCGCCGGCCATGCCGCCGTCACCGGCACCCCTGCCAAGGTCGACAACATATCCGCCTACAATCTCGACATCACCGCGGCCGGCGTCACCGACGACATCATCACCCAGATGATCTCCAAGATCGACACCGTGATGGCCAAGCTGACCGATTCCGCGACCATCCTCGGTTCGGCCAAGAGCACGATCGACCTCCAGAAGACCTTCACCTCAAGCCTCATGGATTCGATCGACCGCGGCGTCGGCCAGCTCGTCGATGCGGACATGAACAGGGAATCGACAAGGCTGCAGGCGCTGCAGGTCCAGCAGCAGCTCGGTATCCAGGCGCTGTCGATCGCCAACAGCTCGTCGCAGAGCCTGCTGTCGCTGTTCAAGAACTAGCGGCAAGCCAGCGCGAACGGGCTTTCGCGCGCTCAAGAAGCCTTCGCAATTCCCCCGACGGGCCGCGCCGCAAGCGCGGCCCGATTTCATTTTCGCACAAGCTTCGGCGGGTACTGTTCGAACCGACAGTCATGCTGGAGTCGTCGAATCGTGCCGGAACAGATCCAGAGCATCATCTCGAATCTCCGTGGTTTCGGCATGAAGCGGCTGGCCATGCTGGCCGGCATCGCCGTGCTCGTGACGACCGTCATCGTCGTCGCCTCGGTCTATCTCAACCGCCCCGCCTACGAGACGCTGTATGTCGGTCTCGACCGCTCCGACGTGAACCAGATCGGCCTGGTGCTCGGCGAGGCCGGCATCGGCTTCGATGTCGGCGCCGACGGAACCTCGGTGCTTGTGCCCGCCGGCACCACGGCGCAGGCCCGGATGCTGCTTGCCGAAAAGGGCCTGCCGACCAGCGCCAACGCCGGTTACGAACTGTTCGACAATGTCGGCTCGCTCGGCCTGACATCCTTCATGCAGCAGATCACCCGGGTGCGGGCGCTGGAGGGCGAGATCGCCCGGACGATCCAGTCGATATCGGGCATCAAGGCGGCGCGCGTCCACATCGTCATGTCCGAACGCGCCAATTTCCGCCGCGACGAGCAGCAGCCTTCGGCATCCGTCGTCATCCGCTACGCCGGCATCGACACCGAGAAGAGCGCCATGTCGATCCGCCATCTGGTCGCCGCCGCCGTCCCCGGCCTGTCCGCCGACAAGGTCACCGTGCTCGATTCGAACGGCAATCTGCTCGCCTCCGGCGACGATCCTTCCAACACCAGCGCGGCTCGAACGCTCGGCATCGGGCAGACCGTCGAGGCGCAGATCAGCGACAACATCCGCCGTGCGCTGGCGCCCTATCTCGGTCCCGACAATTTCCGCGCCAGCGTCAGGGCCGACGTCAACACCGATACCCGACAGACCGAAGAGACCATCTTCGATCCCAATTCCCGCGTCGAGCGCTCGGTGCAGTCGGTGCGCGCCAACGAGAACAACAACCAGAAGCAGGCCTCGACCCCGACCAGCGTCGAGCAGAACCTGCCCGAGGCCCCTGCGACCACCAGCCCCGAGGGGCCGCAATCCTCCACGCAGAACGACCGCAAGGAAGAGATCACCAACTACGAGATCAACTCCAAGAAGATCGCGACCGTGTCCAACGGCTATACCGTCACGAAGATGTCGATTGCCGTCGTCGTAAACCAGCAGCGGCTGATGGCCATCCTCGGCAAGGATGCCACCGCCGAGCAGATCGCCAAGCGCGTCGCCGACATCCAGAAGATGGTGGTCTCCGCCACCGGCTTCGACGACAAGCGCGGCGATGTCATCGACGTCTCGGCGGTCGAGTTCATCGACGGGCTTGATGGCGAGCAGATCCCGCAGGCCGGCATGCTCGACTCGATCGGCCAGCACGCCGGCACGCTGATCAACGCCGGCGCCTTCATCGTCGTGGTGTTCATGGTCGCCTTCTTCGGCCTGCGGCCGATGGCCGCCGCGTTGAACGCGAAGGCAAGGCCGGCCCTCCCGGCGCCGAGCTTCGAAGAAGTGCAGCGCTCTCTGCCGAACCCGGAAGCAAGCGCGGCCGCAGACGGTCCAGCCGCCGGCGCCTTGCCCGGTGCGCGGCCGAGCCCGACGCCACTCGACGAGCTGCGCCAGAAAATCCGTCCCGCGCCGCAGGACAGGCTTGCCCGGATGGTCGACCTCAACGAGGAGCGCACCGCGCAGATCCTGCGCAAATGGGCCGCCCACGAAACCGCGGTGTAGTCGATGCCCTCCGCAGCCCTTTTCGACCTTCTGCCCGATTTCGGCGCGCGCACGCAGCGTGCCGTCCCGCCGCGCGCGCCCTTCGACGACCGGCAGGAGCCGGAGATGTCCAAGCCGCAAGCCGATATCGGCATGCTGATCGCCGAAGCCGTCGCCGAGGCGCAAGCTGCACTCGAGGCGCGCCTGACAAGCGAACACGCGGCGGCGCTCGAGGCTGAACGCCAGGCCAATGCCGAAGAAGCCAGGGTGTTCCTCGACAGCCTCGGCGACGATGTCGGCAAGGCCGTCCAGCTGCGCATCGATGCGATGGAAGCGCGCGTCACCGGGCTTGTCTGCGCCTCCGTCGCCCGCATTATTGGCGGCATGGTCAGCAGCGATTTGCAGAAGCGGTCGATCGAGGCGCTCGCGGTGGCCATCCACGAGGCGGTTGGCGATGCCGAGGCGGTGCGGATCGCCGTGCGCGGCCCGCTGTCGCTGTTCGAATCGCTCAAGGCATCGCTCGGGCCGCGCGCTCCCAATCTGGACTTCGTCGAGACGCCAGGCTTCGACCTCACCGTCGTCGTCGACGAAGCCGTGTTCGAAACGCGCATGGCCGAATGGGTGACGACCCTGTCCGAGGTGCTGGCATGAGCGTCGTCGACGCCGCGCACGGCCACGGGCGCGAGATCATCATCGTCAGGCGCGTCCACAACGATGATGACGAAGCCCATCATGGCGGCGTGTGGAAGATCGCCTTCGCGGACTTCATGACCGCCATGATGTGCTTCTTCCTGGTGATGTGGCTGATCAACGCCGCCAACGAGCAGACCAAGGCGGCCGTCGCCAGCTATTTCAATCCGGTCAAGCTCGTCGACCGAAATTCGAGCCGAAAGGGGCTGGAAGACCTGGGCGACGGGCCGCGCTCCGTCGGACTGACGGCCGACACGCCGCGGCAGCCGGCGGCCAAGTCCGGCCAGGACGGAGGCGCCGGCGCCGCGGATCGCAAGCAGGAGGACAAGGAAGCGGCGCGGCAGCCGAACCGTTCCGATGGCGACCTGTTCGCCGACCCTTATGCGGTTCTATCTGAAATCGCCGCCGACACCGGCGTCATGCAGAATGTCAGCCAGAAGGGCGACGGCGGCGCGCAGGCGGCCGGCCCGGCGAGCGGCGCTTCGGGCGGCGCGTCTTACCGCGACCCGTTCGAGCCGGATTTCTGGTCACAGCAAGTGGCGACGCCGGGCGCCGAGGCGACCGCCCAGCGCCCCAGGATCGAGGGCGACCCGCTCAAGCCCGGCGACAAGGCGGCGCAGGCGCAGGTGCCGAAGGTCAAGGCCGTACCGCCCGCGCCCGCCGTCGCACCGGCACAGCCGCCGGCAAAGGAGAACAAGCCGGCCGTCGCCGAACCGGCCAAGACCAGCGCCCCCGAGCCGGCCCAGCCGAAGGCGGCACAGTCGGCCCGCGCCGACGGGCCGGCGGCCACCAAGGCCGACACCGGCAAGATGGCCCCGACCGCCGCCGCGCTCGAGGCGGCGGCGAATATCAAGCGGCAGCTGGCGGATGCCTTCAAGCCGGGCGACAAGCTGCATGACGGCGTCTCCGTCGAAGCCACCGACAAGGGTGTCGTCATTTCGATCACCGACCGCCTCGATTTCGGCATGTTCGAAATCGGCTCGGCGCTGCCGAGCCGGGAACTGGTGCTGGCGATGGAGAAGATCGGCCGCATCGTCAACGCCCAGAAAGGCACGATCAGCATCAATGGCCATACCGACGCGCGGCCGTTCCGGGGCGGCGGCTACGACAATTGGCGCCTGTCGACGGCACGCGCGCATTCCGCCTATTACATGCTTGTGCGCGGCGGCGTCGACGAACGCCGCATCACCGAGGTCGCCGGCTTCGCCGACCGCCAGCCGAAGGATCCGGCCAATCCGATGGCGGCTTCCAACCGACGCATCGAGATCCTGATGGCGACCGGCGGATGAGACGGGCCGTGACCTGCCGGCTCGCCGGCCTTTTGCTGCTGGCCGTCGGGCAACCGTCTGCTGGGCATGCCGAGGATGCCTTGCAACCCTACCAGCTGGTGCGCTCGCTGCAGCTGATCCAGGACCGCATAGCGACCGGCGATCACGCCGCGATGCCGATGCAGGCAAGGCTGCTGGAAATGACCGATGCCCGCCTGCGGGCGGCGGATGGCATGGATTTCAAGGATCCCAGGAACTTTCGCGCCCTTCTGGTCTACGGCATGAGCGGCGGCAATCCGGTCACGGTCGAGGCAGCCGTGTCGCGCGCCATGGCCGACCCTCATGACCTTGCGCTCGCCAGGGCGGTGATCGACTACCTCAACGGCCGGCCCGGCGCGGCAATCGAGGCGCTCAAGCCTATCGATCCGATGGCGCTTCCCGCCGATCTCGGCGCGTTCCTGGCGCTGGTCAAGGGGTCGCTGCTTGCCGTAGGGCAGCCGGCACAGGCGCTTGTCCTGCTCGACGAGGCACGGCTGCTCAGCCCCGGCACGCTGGTCGAGGAGGCCGCGCTGCGCCGTTCAGTCGCCATCGCCGTCGCGCAGCGCGACGCGGCTCGCTTCGCTCTGGCCTCCACCCAATATGTCGAGCGCTACCTTTATTCGCCCTATGCCAGCCAGTTCGCCGACTCCTTCGTCTCCGGCGTCATCGCGCTGCACATGTCGATCAGCCAGGACAAAGTAGCCGATATCACCGCGATGATGGATCGGGAGCGCGAAAAGGTGATCTATCTGCGCATCGCCCGCCGTGCCGCGATCGACGGTCTCAACGACCTTTCGGCCTTTGCTTCGGCGCGGGCCGAAAAGGGGCGCGACGGAACCGCCGGGGACGGCGACCCACGCGCCCTCCTCTACTCCAGCCTCTCGACCCTCACCTCGGCCAGCATGGCGGACGTGCGCGCCACGCTGGGCCGGATCGATCGCGGCAGCCTGTCGGATCGCGACCGCGCCCTGCTCGATGCCGCCCAGGCCATCGCCGGGGAAGTCGTCGCACCACCGGCCGTCGCCGCCCCGGCAGTGACCCCGGTCGCTGTCACGCCGGCCTCCGTCTCCACCGGCGATGCCGCGGCCGACGCCAGCGGCCTGCCGCCGGTCGAAGGTGCGATCGCGGAGCAACCCGCCGCCGCCCCGGAAGCACAGGCCGTGGCCATGCAGGCGGCCATTCCGGCTGCGGGTGGTCGGCCGCCATCGACGGCGACAACCGCGCCGGTGGCCGCCGCCGAACCCGCCGACGAGACCGACGCCGCCATGGCGAGGACGCGCCGACAACTCGACCTGATCGACCAGATGCTTGGAGCCGCCCCCAGATGACTCGCAGCCTCGGCCCAGCAGCTCCGGACCTTGGCCCGACCCGGACGTCACACAGACCGGTGGCGGCGCAGGGACAGCGCGACGATGACGGTTTCAGCGACCTGCTCGGCGCGGCCCGGCCCGAGGCTGCCGGAGAGCCGGGATCGCGCGACCGGCATCTGGGCAAGCCCGCCACGGCCTTCTCTGGGCAAGGCGTCCGCACCAGGCAAGAATCCGCCAACGGGCGGGAAACAGGCCCGACCGGGAGGCCGGCCGTGCAAACCGGTGCCGACGACAGGGCGGCGAAGCCGCGCAAGGATCACGCCGAGGAGCCCGCCGCGGACCAACGGGACATGCCACTGCAGGACCGGATGCCGCTGTTGATCGCCTTGCAGGACCTGCGCCGCTTCTCCGCAACGGCCAACGCCTCGCGGGATGCGTCCGCCGGCGATGCGGGTCCGGCGCCCTACGAGCCGGCCGGGCTGCCGATCGCACACCGGCCAAAGCCCGCGGTCGCCCGCGAACGCGCTGAAGCCGGGCCGAAGCCGGACCCGGCCGCCCTCGCCGAAGCACAGCTGGGCGAGGTCGAGACCCCTGGCAGCGACGCGTCCGCCGCTCTGAAACGGGACAGTGCTCTTCGTGCAGCGCCCTTGCCGCACGCTCAGACCGCCGACCTGCCCGGCACGCGTCCGATGCACCCCACGCCATTGCGGCGCGGCGTCGAGGACTCCCAGCCGCCGACGCGGTCGGAGCCGACGGGGCAGGCACCGCAGCCGGGCAGGCTCGACATCATCTCGGAACAAAGCTTTCCCGCCCCGCCGCAAAGCTCGATCAGCCAGGCGGCGCTGAGCGTGATCGACGCCGTGGCCGCCGAAAACGGCAAGCATCCGGCGTTTGCGGCCACCTCCTCGGCCTCTGCACCGGCCGGATCCGTTGCCGTTTCGACACATATCCTCAAGATCGAGCTTCATCCAGCCGAGCTCGGCATGGTGACTGCCAGCCTTCGCCTTGTCGGTGAACAGCTTTCGATCGAGCTGAAGCCCGAAACGGGCGATGCCTATCGCCGGTTGTCCGTCGACAGCGAGTCGATCGTGAAAACGTTGCGCGGCCTCGGATTCGAGATCGACAAGGTTACGGTCATGCAACCATCGATTGCGGTCCCGACTGCGGCCCGTCCAGACGCAACTGCCGCATTGCCCACTCCGACATCGCGCGACCACTCGTCCTTTACACCCGGCAATCCCGGGGGCGGCAACGGTGGCGCGGGCGGCCAGCAACCAGGCCGGCACTCCGCAGGAAACCCCCATGACGAAGCAAACGGCCGCGGCACGCCGCCTTCTCGCGAGCGCGCTGGCAACGGTATGTTTATCTAGCGCCGCCAACGCCGCAGCCGCGGCGACCAACCCATGCGAGCCGGAGATCCTGCGTGCCGCCGATCGTTATGGCGTTCCTGCCGGCATACTCTACGCCGTCGGCCTGACCGAGACCGGCAAGAAGGGTAGCCTCCAGCCCAACGCCTTGAATATTGAAGGAAAAGCGATTTTCCCAAAGAGCCGGTCCGAGGCTCTCGCCGCCTTCGACGACGCCCGGCGCCAAGGCAAGACGCTGATCGATCTCGGCTGCATGCAGATCAACCATCGTTACCACGCATCGCATTTCGGCAGCGTCGAGGAGATGCTCGACCCGCGACGCAATGTCGATTACGCGGCGCGCTTCCTGGCCAGTCTTCATGCCCGCCACGAGACCTGGTCGATGGCCGTCGCCCGCTATCACGCGGGCCCCGACAACGATCCGGCGCAGAAGATCTATGTCTGCCGCGTCATCGCCAACATGGTCGCGACCGGCTTCGGCAAATGGACCGCGAACGCACGCCGTTTTTGCAACCAGTGAGTGTATCTGCCGCGCCATCGGAGCGTGCCGACCTCGCCCTATCGGCCCGACTTGGACCAGCTCCCACCCGCTCGCCGCCGTGGGAGCCGCGATAACGGAACACGGGCCGGACTCCCAAGAAAGTAGTTACAAGAAATCAAGGTTGTTCAGGATTCCCGCCGGCCGCTACCCCTCGTCACGGGGTTATTGATGGTGATTCGGGGGGGCGGGCCTATGATCGTGATCGTTGACGAGCGTGAGCTTGTAACCGAGGGATACAACTCACTTTTCGACCGCGAGGGTGTCGCCTGCGCGGGCTTCGCCTCGGGTGAGTTCGGGGAGTGGGTGAATTCCGCGGCAGACACCGACCTGCGCTCGGTCAGGGCCTTCCTTATCGGCGACTGCCGCGAGGGCTCGATCTCGCCGCGGCAGATCCGCGACCGCACCGGCGTCCCCGTCATTGCGCTGAGCGAGCAGCATTCGCTCGAGAACACCCTGCGGTTGTTCGAAAGCGGCGTCGACGATGTCATCCGCAAGCCTGTCCACATCCGCGAGATCCTGGCCCGCATCGCCGCGATCCGCCGCCGCGCCCATGAGGACGTCTCCTACACGCAGATCGGCGCCATGCGCATCTTCATGGATGGCCGCGACCCCGAGATCGACGGCCAGCCGCTCCCCCTGCCGCGCCGCGAGCGCCGCATCCTCGAATATCTGGCGAGCAATCGTGGACGCCGCGTCACCAAGACCCAGGTCTTCAACGCCATCTATGGCATCTTCGATGACGAGGTCGAAGAGAATGTCGTCGAGAGTCACATCAGCAAGCTGCGCAAGAAGCTGCGTGAAAAGCTGGGCTCCGATCCGATCGATTCCAAACGTTTCCTCGGCTACCGGCTCATCTCCTGATGCGACCTCGCACCAGCTTCGCGCAAGACAGATCGCATAGGCTCCAACCCACGGGCAGGGTCCTCTGGGAGACACGTCGATGAGCCTTTACGGAATGATGCGTACCGGTGTCTCGGGCATGAACGCGCAGGCCAACCGCCTGTCGACCGTCGCCGACAACATCGCCAATTCGGACACCACCGGCTACAAGCGGTCCACCGCTGAATTCTCGACGTTGCTGATGTCGAACACGGAGGGCCTCTATAATTCCGGCGGCGTCACCACGACGGTCCGTCCGCAGGTCAGCGGCCAAGGGGTGCTGCAATACACGACGTCGGTGTCCGACCTCGCCGTCAACGGCGACGGGTTCTTCGTCGTCCAGGACCCCAGCGGCACTACGTTCCTGACGCGCGCCGGCGCCTTCGTTCCCGACGGCCAGGGCCGGCTGGTCAATGCCGCCGGCTTCCAGCTCATGGCCTACAGCTATGACAATGGCGTGCCGTCCGCCACGGTCAACGGTTTCGAAGGGCTGGTCCCGGTCGTCATCTCCGATCAGGAAATGACGGCGTCGCCGAGCACGCAAGGCACGTTCACCGGCAACCTGCCCGCGGCCGCCACGCCGGTCGCCGCCGGCAACCTGCCGACCGACAATGCGCTGGGCTCGCAATACACGTCCAAGTCGTCGATGGTCGCCTATGACAATCTGGGCAACAAGGCCCTGCTCGACGTCTATTTCACCAACACCGGTGCCGGCACCTGGCAGGTTTCGGTCTTCGATCAGTCGAAGGCGACGGCGGGAACCTCGTTCCCCTACACGGGCGGCGCGCTGGGGTCGGCCAACCTGACCTTCGACGCCACCACCGGCAAGCTGACCGGCGCGGTCGACTCCGTGTCGCTGACCGTCCCCAATGGCAGCGCCTTCTCGCTCGATCTTTCCAAGCTGACCCAGCTGGGCACCGGTTTCACCGTCGCCGACGCGCAGGTCAACGGCAACGCCCCAGGCACCATCGACAAGGTCCAGATCAGCAAGGACGGCACTGTCTACGCCCAGTACAAGGACGGCTCGACCAAGTCCCTGTACAAGATACCGCTGGCCGATGTGCAGAGCCCCGACCAGCTCACCGCGCTCGCCGGCAACGTCTATGCGCAAAGCGCCGATTCCGGTGCGGTTCGCGTCGGCTTCGCCAACGAGGGCAAGCTCGGCTCGGTGATCTCCGGCGCGCTCGAGAATTCCAACGTCGACATCGCCGAGGAACTCACCAACATGATTGCCGCGCAACGCAGCTACACCGCCAATTCCAAGGTGTTCCAGACGGGGTCCGACCTGATGGATGTCCTTGTCAACCTGAAGAGATAAAACGGGCTCCGCCCGCGAAAGACCCGCATGTCGCTGTCCACTGCATTGAGCATAGCTCAGTCGGCGCTAATGAATACGGCGCGGCAGACCAGCGTTATCTCGCGCAACGTCTCCGACGCTTCCAACCCGGACTATTCGCGCCGCCAGGCCGTCGTCACCAGCACGGCTCCAGGGGCGCGCTCGGTCGACATAAAGCGCGCCACCAACGACCTGCTGTTTCGCCAGAACCTCGGCGCCTTGTCGGCCTGGAGCGGCCAGAGCACTCTCTACAACGGCATTGACCAGCTCGGCGTTGCGGTCAACGGCGTCGACAATGCGTCCTCGCCCTCGACCGCGATCGGCAATCTCCAGCAGGCGCTGCAGCTCTACGCAACCTCGCCGTCCAACCAGACGCTCGGCGCCGCGGCGATCGACGCGGCCAGGCAGGTGGTCAGCGCTCTCAGTCAGGGCTCGAGCGCGGTCCAGGATTTCCGCACCCAGACCGACGGCCAGATCGCCACCGCGGTGGACGACTTGAACGCGCTCCTCAGCCAGTTCCGGGATGCCAATGCGGCGGTTCAGTCGGGAACGCGGTCCGGCACGGACGTGTCCGACGCGCTCGACCAGCGCGACGCGCTGTTGAAGAAGATCGCGGACTACGTCCCGGTGTCGACCTTCACGCGCGGCGACAATGACATGGTGGTCACCACCGGCGACGGCGTCACGCTGTTCGAGACGGTCCCACGCACCGTCGGTTTCACGCCGTCCTCCGGTTACGCCGCCGGTGCGGCCGGCAACGCCGTCTACATCGACAACGTGCCGATCTCGGCCGGAACCGGTGGCAACGCCAGCGCCAGCGGCAAGCTTGCCGGCCTGCTGCAATTGCGCGATGGCGTGGCTTCGACCATGCAGAGCCAGCTCGACGAGACCACGCGCGGCCTGATCACCGCCTTTGCCGAGACGGCGCCATCGATGCCCGATGCGGCCGGCCTGTTCACATGGTCGGGCGCCCCGGCCGTGCCGGCCGCAGGCACGCTGGTGGACGGCCTGGCCTCTTCCATCCGGGTCAACGCGGCGATGGACCCGAGCGTCGGCGGCAATGCTGCGCTGCTGCGCGACGGCGGCGCCAACGGCACGGCCTATATCGTCAACAGCGGCGGCGGTGCATCCTATTCAAGCCTTCTCGTCGCCTATGGCGACCGGCTCGACAAGCCGATCGCCTTTGACCCTGCCGCCGGGCTCGCAGCGACGTCCAGTGTGTCCGACTACGCCGCCAATGCGATCGGCTGGTTCGAAGGGGTGCGCCAGCAGGCATCCACCGCGTCCGACGCCAAGGAAGCGCTGGCATCGCGCAGCGCCGAGGCGCTCTCCAATGCGACCGGCGTCAATGTCGACCAGGAGATGTCGCTGCTGCTCGATCTCGAACACACCTATCAGGCATCGGCCAGGATGATGAAGACCGTCGACGACATGATGACGGCCTTGCTCAACGCGGTGGGTTAGCCATGACTTCAGTCTCCTCGGCCGCCATCTCGAATACGATGCGCTATCAGCAGATGCGCATGCAGGCCGATCTCGTCAAAGCCCGGAAGGAAGCCTCGACCGGCAAGGTGGCCGATACGGGCCTCGCCCTCGGCGGCCGCACCGCCCAGGCAGTCACGTTTTCGCGCGATCTCGACCGGCTGAACGTCATCATCGACTCCAATGGCCTGGTCGGCGCGCGGCTGTCCTCGACGCAGACATCGCTCGGCCAGCTTTCGACCGCCGCGCAGGGCTTCCTGTCCAGCCTGACCACGGCGACATCGGGCGGTTCCTCCAACAGCCTCGTCGGGTCCACCGGCGATTCGACGATCCAGCAGCTGACGTCGATCCTCAACACCAGCGTCAACGGCGAATACCTGTTTGCCGGCACCAACACCGACGTCAGGCCGATCAACGACTTCGCCGCCGGGTCTCCGGCCAGGGCGGCGTTCGATGCCGCGTTCGCGGCGAAGTTCGGCTTCGACCAGGACGACCCCGCGGCATCAGGCATCACGGCCGCCCAGATGGACGATTTCATCACCAACGATGTCGCCCCTCAATTCACCGGCGCGGGCTGGCAGGGAACCTGGTCGAACGCGACGGACCAGCAGATCGTCAGCCGCATAGCGCTCAACGAAACCGCCCCGACCTCGACCAGCGCCAACAGCGAGGGCGTGCGCAAGCTCGCCATGGCTGCGGCCATGGTCTCCATCCTGATGTCCAGCAACATCAGCCAAGCGGCGAAAGACACCGTCATCAGCCGGTCGACAACATTGGTCGGCGAATCGCTGAGCGGCATCGGCGAGCTCCAGTCGCAGGCCGGCGTCGTCCAGAAACGCGTCTCCGATGCCACCGACCGGATGAAGACGCAGGTCGACCTGTTCGAACGCCACATCCTCGACCTGGAAGGGGTGGACCCCGCCGAGGCCGCGACCCGCGTCGCCGACCTGACACAGCACATCGAGACGTCCTTCGCGCTGACCGCGCGCCTGCAGCAGCTCAGCCTGTTGAACTACCTGACCTGACAACGCTTAACCGAACGGTAGAGCCCACCATGTACCAATTCTCCTACGCCGACATTCAGAGCAATTCCGTTGCCGACGCCAAGGACCGGGAGCGGCAACTCCTCACCCGCTCGATCGACATGCTTTCGGCGGCAGCCGTTGCCGGCCACGATTCGATGGAAGCGATCGAGGCCCTGCATTTCACCAACCGCGTCTGGACCACCTTCGTCGAGGATCTCGGCTCGAGCGACAATGCGCTGCCCAGGGAATTGCGCGCCAACCTCATCTCCATCGGCCTGTGGCTGCTGCGCGAGGCGGAAGACATCCGCCAGGGTCGTACCAGCAATTTCGAAGGGCTGATCGAGGTCTCCCAGATCATCCGGGACGGCATCCAATGAACACGCTGAAGATATCGCTGAAGCCGAACGAAAAGATCTACATTAACGGCGCCGTTATCCGCGTCGACCGGAAGGTCACCGTTGAGCTGATGAACGATGTGCAGTTCCTGCTCGAAAGCCATGTCCTCCAGGTCGACGAGGCCTCGACGCCGCTCAAGCAGGTATATTTCATCCTGCAGGTCATATTGATGAACCCGGCCGGGGCCGTCGAGGCGCGCGACCTGTTCCGGCGCTCGCTGCCGCTGCTCTTGGCAAGTTTCGAGGATGCCCGGATCTGCGCTGCGCTCAAGCAGGTCGACCGCATGGTCGGCGAGGACCGCATCTACGAGGCGCTCAAGGCAATTCGTTCGCTCTATCCGCTGGAACACCGCGCGCTGGGCGGAAATGACGATGTCGCGGCGCCCGCGCGCTCGCTAGCCGTGGGAGAATGACGACGATGAACGTTGACATGACGACGACAGTGCCGGCCGGCGCTAACCAGCCGACTGCATCGACCTCGAAGACGGCGGTCGACTACCAGTCTTTCCTGAAACTTCTGATCGCCGAGATGAAGAACCAGGACCCGACCAAGCCGATGGATTCGACGCAATACGTCGCCCAGCTCGCCACCTTCTCGCAGGTCGAGCAGTCGGTGCAGACCAACACCAAGCTCGACCAGATCATGCAGTCCTCGGCGCTGTCGCAGGCCGACGCGCTGATCGGGCGCTCGATAACCTCCGCCGACGGCAAGACCACGGGCACGGTTGCTTCGGTTCGGCTTGCCAGCAGCGGTCTCATCGCGGTGCTGGGGAACGGTACCGAGGTCCCCGTCGGCCCGGGCGTCTCGGTGAAGGCCGCAAGCTGAGGCGTGCGGCAGGACAGATCCGATGAATGAGGCCGACGCGCTCGACATCGTCCAGTACGCGGTGTGGACGGTGCTGACCGCATCGGCCCCGGTGGTGCTCGTCGCCATGGTCGTCGGCATCGGCATCGCCCTCGTCCAGGCGCTGACCCAGGTGCAGGAAATCACCTTGACCTTCGTGCCGAAGATCGTCGCCATCATGCTGGTGGTGGCGCTGACCGGCCCGTTCATCGGAAGCCAGATATCGGCGTTCACCAACGTCATTTTCGAGCGCATCCAGAACGGCTTCTGACGCCCGCCGACGTCTCGCATACCCGCACAATAAACCACCGTAGCCCGGCCGCCTGGCATGACACCCAATGCCGATATCGGCGGGACAAGGCCGGCTCCTGGCGGCCGGGCTCCCACCCTCGCGCAAGCTTGACTGCCTAGGCTGACAAGGCTGCCGCGCGGGCAGGCCAGTGATTTGGGGACGGCATGGCGGTCAGTGAAAGCATAGCGGCGGGGTCGGCGGCCAAGAACGGCCGCGACGTCTTCTTCGCCATCGGCATCGTCATCATCCTGGCCGTCCTGTTCCTGCCGATCCCGGCCTTCCTGATCGATGTCGGCCTCGCCTTCTCGATCGCGCTTTCGGTACTGATCCTGATGGTGGCGCTGTGGATCCAGCGGCCGCTCGATTTCTCCTCCTTCCCGACCGTGCTGCTCATCGCCACCATGCTGCGGCTGTCGCTCAACATCGCCACCACGCGCATGATCCTGTCGCATGGAAATGAGGGCACACACGCCGCAGGCTACGTCATCGCCGGCTTCTCCAAGCTGGTCATGGCCAGCGACTTCGTCATCGGCCTGATCGTCTTCATGATCCTGATCGTGGTGAACTTCATCGTCATCACCAAGGGCGCCACCCGCATCGCCGAGGTCGGCGCGCGCTTCACCCTCGACGCCATCCCCGGCAAGCAGATGTCGATCGACGCCGACCTGTCCGCGGGCATGATCGACGACAAGACCGCGCAGCTGCGCCGCCGTGAACTGGAAGAGGAATCCTCCTTCTTCGGTTCGATGGACGGCGCCTCTAAATTCGTCCGCGGCGACGCCATCGCCGGCCTGATCATCACCGCCATCAACATCGTCGGCGGCATCGCCATCGGCTATATCAGGCATGGCATGGGCATGGGCGAAGCCGCCGACGTGTTCATCAAGCTGTCTGTCGGCGACGGCCTCGTCACCCAGATTCCGGCGCTGATCGTCTCGCTCGCGGCCGGCCTGCTGGTCTCCAAGGGCGGCACCCGCGGCTCGACCAACCAGGCGGTCTTCGGCCAGCTCGGCGCCCATCCGCGCGCGCTTTATGTCGCGGCCTCGCTGCTGGTCCTGCTCGGCCTGATGCCTGGCCTGCCGTTCTTCCCGTTCTTTGCCCTGGCGGCCGGCATGGCCGGTCTCGGCTATGTCATCCCGATGCGCCACGATCGCGCCGTCGCCGAGGCCGAGGCACTCAAGGACCAGGAAAAGGCGACCAAGGTCGAAGAGGAGAAGAACTCGGTCAAGGCGTCGCTGGCCACGGCCGAGATCGAACTGCTGATCGGCAAGCAGCTCTCGACCCGGCTCCTGGTGTCGCATCAGGAACTGGTCTTCCGCATGGGCAAGATGCGCAAGAAATTCGCCGCCCAATATGGCTTCGTCGTGCCGGAGGTGCGTGTCGCCGACGATTTCGCCATTCCGCCGAAGAGCTACCAGATCAAGGTGCACGGCACCGTCGTGGCGGAATATCAGATGCGTGTCGGCGAGATCATGGTGCTGCTCGGCAATCGCGACCTGCCCGAGATCCCCGGCGAGGAGATCCGCGAACCGGCCTTCGGCATGCGCGCCTACTCGGTTCTCGAAACCTTCGCTGAGGACCTCAAGCGCGAGAACTATACCTTCGCCGACAACATGTCGGTGCTGCTCACCCACCTGTCCGAAGTCATCCGCAACAACCTGCCGCAACTCCTGTCGTACAAGGACATGAAGGCGCTTCTCGAGCGGCAGGACCAGGAATACCGCAAGCTGGCCGACGAGATCTGCACCACGCACATTTCCTATCCGGGGCTGCAGGCGGTGCTGAAGCTGCTGCTCGCCGAGCGGGTATCGATCCGCAACCTGCATCTGATCATCGAGGCGATCGCCGAGATCGCGCCGCATGTGCGCCGTACCGAGCAGATCGTCGAGCATGTCCGCATCCGCATGGCTCAGCAGATTTGCGGCGACCTGTCGGAGGGCGGCGTGCTGAAAGTCCTTCGCCTCGGCAATCGCTGGGATCTCGCCTTCCACCAGAGCCTTAAACGCGACGCCAAGGGCGAGGTTCGCGAGTTCGACATCGATCCGCGCCAGCTCGAGGAGTTCGGCCAGGACGCGACCAAGGCGATCAAGAAACATCTCGAAGCCGGCGAGCGTTTCGTGCTGGTCACGGCTCCGGATGCCCGCCCCTATGTACGCATGATCATCGAGCGGCTGTTCACCACCCTGCCGGTGCTCTCCCATGTCGAAATCGCCAAGGGCGTCGAGATCAAGGTGCTCGGGACCATCTCGTGAGCGTCCTCTCGCAAGGCGTCGTCATCGCGGCGTTCCTCGCCTTCTGCCGCATCGGCGCCTGCTTCATGCTGATGCCCGGCCTCTCCAGCGCCCGCGTGCCGGCCCAGGTCAGGCTGTTCGTCGCCATCGCCGCCACCGGCGGGCTGCTGGCCTTCCTCTGGGACAGCATCTTTCCCTTCGTCGACCCGCGTCCAAGCATCCTGGTGCCAATGATCGTGTCGGAACTGCTGGTCGGAGGCCTGATCGGCGCCATGACCAGGCTCTACATGGAGGCCCTGCGCTTCATGGGCTCGGCGATCGCCATGCTGATCGGCTTCGGCGGCAGCGGCGGACCGGCGATCGAGGAGCCGGAACCGCAGGCAGCCCTTGCCGCCATCATCTCGTTCTCGGCGCTGCTGATGCTCTTTGTCTTCGATTTCGACCATCAGATCGTGCGTGCCCTGGTAGCCTCCTACAAGGTCGCGCCGGTCGACGTCTTCTTCAACCCGCAGGCCGCCCTGGTCGATGTCACCGACACGGTGTCGGACACGTTCTTCCTGGTGATCCGCCTTGGCAGTCCGTTCGTCGCCTACGCCATCCTGGTCAATTTGACGATCGGCTTCGTCAACAAGCTGACCCCGCAGATCCCGATCTATTTCATCTCCCAGCCCTTCATCATCGCCGGCGGCATGATCATCTTCTATTTCGCCGTCGGCACCATGCTGTCGCAGTTCGTCGACGGCTTTGTCGACCTGACACTGGCGAGGTGACATGAGCACGCGCAAGGAACGCCTCAAGAAGCTGGTCCAAGTCCAGGAGCAGATGAAGGCTCTGCACGAGACCCGCCATGCCGGTTTCCTTGCCGCGGCCAGCACTGCCGAGGCGGAGGCCCGGGATCTCGTCGGACACTTCGATCGGGCCGATTCGCTGTCCGGCCTGTTTCCCGATCTCTACCACCGGCGCATTTCACAGGCCGTCTTGCGCCAGGACATCAACCTCGAAAGCGCACGGCAGGAGGTCGGCCTCATCGCCGCCGCGACGGCGCGCGCCAACATGGTCGAACGGGCCTACAGGGAGGTTCGCACCCGCGACGAGCGCGAGAGCGCAGACCGCGAGCGCCTCGACCTGATCGCGCAGAAGCGCCCGCAGGAGTAGCTCAGTCCCGGTTGCTCCAATAGCGGACGGGCCGGTCGCGTGATGATCGCTTGACGCTTCGGCTGAGGTGGTCGCCGGATCGGAAGCAGGCGCGCCGTGCGCCTATCAGATCAACAGCTTTCTCGCCTCTGAGAGGCCGCGCAATGCGCGGCTGGCCACGCTTGCCAGGGAAGATGAGGCGTTTCGGGCGCAGCCCAGGCGCACCTTGAAATGGGACAGCCCCTCGCAAATGGCTTTCGCCACGGGAACATCGATGTCGGGTCGCGACAAATCGGCGAACCAGACCGGCTGGCCGCAGCCCGTCTCGATTTCGCCAAGCAGATCTTCGAATTGGCATTCGCGGGCGTCTGACTGGCGGTCGGAGGGCTGGCCTGTCGCGAAACGGAAATTGCGCACGTCACCAAAACGCTTCCAGCGTTCGATCCGGCAATCCTGCGCGCCCGCCGGTCCAGGCTTCGCTCGTTTTTTCCTCTCCTCATGAGCCTGCAGGGCAGTTTCGGATTGGATCAGTTCCAGGAAGGCGGATCGCGCGGCCTTCACCATGCTGAAACCGGCCCCGAAGCCGACCGCCATGCCCTCGCCGCTGTCCTCGCAGCTGACCGCGGCAACCACCCTTGCTGCCCGGAACGAGGAAATGTCCAGCAGCCAGAGCCTGCGGCCCGTCTCCTCCCGATGCCGGCCGATGTGGTCAGGCAAGGCAGGATCGCCCAGTCCCGCTATATCCAGCCTTGTCCGCACACAGCCCCGGTGCCACCAGATTCCGGTGGCGTCCCTTTCGACGAGTTCGAGCAGGGCGCGCTTCCGTGCGTCCTCCCGCGTCGGTCCGGCCGCGCAGCCGTTGGAATCCACATTCAGGCTGGCATCGCCGAACGCCATGTCGCCGAAGCGGCCGAGGCAAAGGAATGCCGGGCAAAACGCGTTTCGGTCGCCATGAAAGGTCTCCACGGATCGCCAAAGCCCGGGATCGACCAATTGGGCCGGCGCCGGTATGACGTCCCACCCGTCCCAGGCTCGGTTGAGCCGATGCCGATTTCCGATCTGGTACGAAGAAAAACCCAGGACATTGGCCGCATCGATCCTTGTTCCGTCGCCCAGCGATGCGGTCCCGACGGAATTCCCCAAATCGACCGTACGGCAGGCCCAGCTCGAGATCTCCGCTGCCTCTCCCAGGCAAGCCAGCACCGAGCGGGCGGCATCGAAGCCTTTCCCACTCGCAGTGACCCGCTCTTGACCGCGCTCGAACGGAGCGATGTTGGACATTGCCAGGAAGCCGCCCGGGACGTCGAACACCTCGACAGCGAGGTCCAGTCCCGTTGCGAAGCGTAACAGGCGCTGGCCGTCGCCCGGCGCGGCGGCAAAGGCCGCGGCTATGCTGTCGAGGTCGCGCGAGCCGCCGTCACGAGAATGGCCGCCATCGCCGGTTGCGTCCCGGATTGTCGCGGTGGCATGGCCATGGTCCAGGCGCGACGCAAGATGTGCCCAATGCAACCCGCGCAACAGCATCTTGACCCTTTCCACGCTTTGGCTTCTGCTATTGATTACGTCAGGAAAGCGGGTCGGCACAAACCGGCCGGAGGCACGACAGCCAGCGGAGTTGACCATTACCACGGACGGCCTGGCGGTTAGGCTAATTGGCGGCTTCGAGCTTCGCAAGGACGGGGTGGCCTTGGCGCTGGGCAAGCGAAAGGCCTGCGCGATTCTCGCCTATTTGCTGTTGAGCGGCCGATCGCGTGAGACACGCGGGCGGCTTGCGGCATTGCTGTGGAGCGAACAGGACGAAGAGCACGCTCGTGGCTCGCTGCGCCAATGCATAAAGGATTTGCGGCGCCTCGAGGACGAGATCGAGCTTAGCTATCTCGCGGTCGACAAGCTGGCGCTGGGGATCGACACCAGCGCGGTCCGCTCCGACATCGACGAACTGGAGCGCGCCCTCGGCAAGCGCGACTATGACCGCGCCCTGCAATTGCTGGCCAAGGCCAGGGATGGGCTTTGCGCCGGCCTGGACGGCTGCGATCCCGTTTTCGACAATTGGCTGAGAATGCAGTCGACCATGATGACCGACCGCCTGGTGACGCGGCTCGCCGCCTGGCTCGCGGCCGAGACTGACCCCAGGCAGCGCAAATCCATTGCCGGCTGCATTCTGCAACTCGATCCGTTCTTCGATGACGCCGTTATGGAGACGATCCGGCGCGTCTGCCAGGAAAGCGGCTATTCGCGCGCGCTGAGCTTTTTCGAACGCTACGCGGCCGATCTCAAGGCCGACATGGACTTGCGGCCACCCGCCGAGATCCTTCATCTGGTGGAAACCCTCAAGCCAGGACAGGCGGGAGAAGAACGACCTGCCCCTCTGGACCCGCCGCGACGAGAACACGCTAGCCTCGTTCCCGGAAAGCCGGCGATTGCCATCATCATCGCCAGGCACGAGGCCGAGAACGAACATTTGCAGTTTGCTCTGGCGACCGAGCTCCTGGCTTCGATTTCCCGCTTCAGGCATTGGACGGCCGTATCGACGGAACTGCCGGTCAGCCGCGTCTCGTTCGGAGAGGTGCGGCGGGCGGCGGGCGACCAAGTCGACATCGGCGTCCTGATCCGTCTCATCGATTCACAAGCACCTGCCGTCTTCGAAATCACCTGCTATGACTTCCTGCGCGGTGGTGAGGCCTTCGTCCTGACAGTCCCCTCCGATCCGTCCTCCTGGCGATCCGCCTTCAACGAGGTGTGCACGCGGTTTTCCGCACGTTTGCAGATCGCCTTGTCCAGTGCCCGGCTTCACCGCATCTCGCAGGTGTCGCCAAACCATCACTCGGCTTATGATTGCTGGCTGGACGGGCAGCGGCTCTCGATTATGTGGCGCAAGGACACGGAAGAGGCGGCTATCGCACGCTACGAGGAGGCCATCCGGCTGGACCCCGACCTGTCCTGCGCCTATTCAAGCC
>NZ_JBAZUD010000002.1:0-109621 GCF_041661565.1 Mesorhizobium sp. | reverse complement strand
CGCCGGCGCGTTGGGCCTTGCCCAGCTGATGCCGGGCACCGCGTCGGAGCTGGGCGTCAACCCCTACGACATCGAGCAGAACCTGCGCGGCGGCGCACGCTACTTCAAGCAGCAGCTGGATCGCTTTGACGGTACCGTGTCGCTGGCGCTTGCAGCCTACAATTCGGGCTCCGGCAATGTCGAAACCTATGGCGGCATCCCGCCATTCCGCGAAACCCAGGACTACGTGCGCGACATCACGCAGAAATGGCTGCCGGCGTTTGGCGGATCGGACAAGTCAGGCATTCCGCTGAACTATGGCGGCACCGGCTTGGCCTATGAAGGCATGCGCTCCAGCACCATCGAGGCGCTCGCATTGACCCGCGCCACCGCCGACGGGTCGGGCGAGGTGGCGTCCTGGTTCGAGCAATTCGGCGCGGTTCCAACCGGCACCGTGCAGGAGAGCTGGGATCAGAATTCAGCCGCCCGCAACGCCTCGATCGACCTGCTGAACCGCATGATCGCGCTGTCGGCCAGCCTGGCCGACCTCGCCAACAGCGCCAACGCCGTCACGATGAGCGAGGTGTCGGGCGCCAATCGCTCGGGCCGCTACCAACAGGGGCACGGGCAGGGTTCACAGCCGGGCGCCGGCTCCTGCAATGACCGTGCCGGTGACGTCCCGGGCAGCGAGCCAAAGGCCTGCGCCGGCGAACCCGACCACCAAAACCAACTGCTTCTTGTGGCGCAATGAACTGGGAGATCTCGATGAAACGCATTCTGTTTCTGGTGGCCGGCATGGCCGTCGGCATGACGACGGCGCAGGCCGATATTCCGGTCATCGACAAGACAAATTATGCCGTCGCCAAGGACACGGCCGAAAAGACCGCCAGGATCCTCGACACCAACAAGGACATTCTGACCACCGTCGAAAAAACGTTGCAAGCGATCTCCGGCGACCGCAGCAGCGAGACGGGCACGCTCAAGGACATCGCCATCGGCAATGGCTTCAGCGTGACGTCGGTGCCGTCCTTTGACAGTCTTCTACAGAGCGGAATGCCGAATTTCGGCGCCATGGCACCCGAGATCGCCAGGACGGCGACGCTGTTCGTCAACGGACTGCAACTGGTGAAGTCGCTCTCGGGCAGGCAGGACAGCGCGCTTGCCAGCGACAAATCCTACGAGGAACTGGTCAAGACCGTCCTTGGCGTCTCCGCGCTCATCAATGGCTCGCGGCAGGCGGTTGAAAGCCGGCGCTCGGCGCTGGAGCGGGCGGGACAACAGATCGGCGCCGCGAGGGACATCAAGGGATCGATCGACCAGAACACGCAGCTCCAGGTGCAGACCGGGCTTACCCTCAACGAAATGATCGGGACGATGAACGCGGCGGTGCAATCGCTGCAGGCGGACAACCAGCGCAAGCTGACCGATATTTCCAATACAAGAAAAGCGCTGACCTACCAATGAGCACGACCAGGCCTTTCGCGAGCGCGGGCGTTGCCGCGGTCATCTCCGTGCTGGCGGCCTGTGCCGCGCCGGCGCAGAAATCCGCGCCCTGCAAGAGGCCGGCCGATCTGACCGGCTACGTCGCCGATCCCCGCCAGGACTGCGGCACAATGCGGCTGGTCGAGCCCGACAGCGCGGCCGTGCTTGCGGCAATCGACCGCCTCGCACGAAAAGCGGAGTAGACAGGCGGTGGACGATTTCGTCGGACAGCTCCTGCAGCGCATCGACGCGTCTGGCCAGAATTTCTCCCAGCGCGCGTTTGAAGCGCTGGGCAGGGATCTCGAACCACTGCTTCGGCTGCTCTTCATCCTGGCCGTGGTGTTTTATGGACTGCAGCTTTTCCTCGGCACGTCCCGGCTCAGCATGGCCGAGATCGTCGGCCGGCTTGCACGCGTCATCGTGATCTTCATCCTGGTCAGGACATGGTCGAGCTTCGATACGCTGGTCTATGACTGGTTGACGAAAGTGCCCGAAGCCGCCGGCCGCGCCGTGCTGTCGGCGTCCGGCACCGGCGTCACGGAGCCGAGCAACGGGCTTTCGCAGATCTGGAAGACAGCCAACATGGCTGCCTCGACATTCTCGGAGCAGGCCGGCTATTTTTCCGTGCTGCCGGCGCTGATCGGCATCGTGATCATGATCTTTGCCGGGCTTTTCGTGGCCATCGCGCTCGGCATCCTGGTGCTGGCCAAGGTCGTCCTGTGGGTGTTGCTCGGCACCGCGCCGATCTTCATATCCTGCATGCTGTTCAATCCCACGCGCAACTATGCAATGGGCTGGCTCAACCAGTCCCTGCTCTACGCGCTGATCCCGCTGTTCGTCTACGTCATCGCCGCCTTTCTGATTACGGCCATGGCGCCGGAGCTGACCAGGATCAACGAAGTCTCGGGGACCCGCGAGCTGAAGCTCAGCGACTTTGCGGCATTCATCATGCTTTGCCTCGCTGGATCGTTCGTCCTTGTCCAGGTCCAGTCGCTGGCGCAGGGCGTTGCCGGCGGCTTCTCAATGCCGATCGGCAATCGGTCACGCGCCTTCACCGACCGCGGCATCCTCTTGGGTCGCATGGCGATCGGCACCTCGTCGCGGCAGATGCAGAGCGCCGTTCACCGGGTGCAGGCCCAGCTTCATCCAGCCCGTTCCACGGCCCGCGAGACCATGCAACGGGCCATCACGGCCAACGCAACACCACAGCAATCCGCGTGAGCGTCAGCGGTGATTGTCCAAACCAGAACCGGCGGAAAGGCATGACACAGAGCACCGAGGACAGACTGGCAGCCTATTTCCGGGATGGAGAGATCTGGGAGATCGAGATCATCAAGCAGGCGAAGCGCTCGCGTCGCGTCGCCTGGTTCTTCGCGATGCTGTTTGCCGCGATCGCGGTGCTCAGCCTGCTCGCCGTCGTCGTGATGCTGCCGCTGAAGAGTTTCGAGCCCTATCTGGTCGAGGTCGACACCAACACCGGCTATACCGAGGTCAAGACCGGATTGACGCGACCAACCAGGCTGACGGAGCAGGAGGCAGTCACACAAGCCAACGTGGTTCGCTACATCCGCAACCGGGAGGGGTACGACCCTTACGCGATCGAAGAGCATTTTGGCATCGCGGCCCTTCTTTCGACCGGCGCCGCCGCGCGCGACCTGCAGGCTCTCTACAGTGCGGCCAATCCGCAAAATCCAGCCAAGGTCTATGGCAGGCTGAAAAGCGTCGCGGTGACGATCAAGTCAGTCAGTTTTCCCAATGCGTCGACGGCGATCGTGCGCTTTTCCAGCACCGAGAAGAGTGAGACCGAGGCAATCGACCGACACTGGATCTCGGTCGTGCGCTTTCGCTACACCGACACGCCGGTCAAGAACGAGTGGCGCTTCGAGAACCCGCTTGGCTTCCAGGTCTACGATTATCGCCGCGACCAGGAAACCGTGACGCCGGGGAGCCCGTGATGCGGCGGAGAACAGCGTTTGCCTGTGTGCTCCATCTGCTCGCCCTCGGTTCGGCCGCGCTCGCGGCGCAGACGCCGAAGGGCGGGGCGCTGGACCGGCGCGTTACCAGCGTGACCTATCAGAAGAACAATGTCGTCCAGGTGCTGGCCACCTATGGCATTTCGACCATGATCATCTTTGATGAGGACGAAAAATTCCAGACGATCTCGCTCGGCGACACCGACAGCTGGCAGGTCGTCCCGGCCGAAAAGGGCAACATCCTCTTCGTCAAGCCGACCGCCAGGAACGTGACGACCAACATGAACGTCGTCACCGACAAGCGGATCTACTATCTGGAGCTCCAAGACAACCAGCCGGAAGCCAACAGGCAAGTCTTCGGCATTCGCTTCGTCTACCCCGACAAGACCCTGGATGCCGCCTTGCGCAACGAGGCCGAGCAGCGCGCCGCTTGGCCGAACATGTCCGGCATCGACAAGGCCAGCGTCAACATCGACTATTCCTTCTCCGGCGACGCCGCGCTGAAGCCGCTGATGATCTTCGACGACGGCGCCAAGACGTTCTTCAAGTTCGAACGCCGCGTGCCGGCGATCTTCGCCGTCAATTCCGACTTCTCCGAAACGCTGGAGAATTTTCGCAGGGAAGGCGACTATGTCGTCATCGATGGAACGGCGACGCAGTTCACCTTGCGCGACGGTCCTCAATGGGGCTGCATCTTCAATCTGAAGAAGCCGGATTTCGGCGCTCCCGATCCCGGAATTCTCGGCCCGGTCGAGGACCCTCGAGCAAGCAGGCGCAGGGGGAGCGGCAATTGATCCAGCGCAGCCCCGAACTCGAGGCGATGGCGCGTGCCGACGAGCCCACGGTCGCCGACCGGTCCGTTCGCCGCAAGCAATTGCTCGGCGGGGCAATCCTGGTTCTGGCCGGCGTGGCCGCGGCCTATTTCGTTGTCACCGGCGGCCGGCCGCAGCAAGGCGATCCGTTGGCCGGCGACGAGGAATTCTCGACGACGTCGTTTCGGCCGCCCTCCTTTGTGCGCAACGGCGCGACACAACCAAAACCGACGCCAACGGAAGTGCTGCAAATCCCGCCGCCACCGCCGCCGCCGCCGCCAAAAGAGGCAGAGCGTTCCGACACGAGCGAGTTCAATGTTCCGCCTCCGCCCGTGGCGGCACAACAAGCTGACCTGGAGCCGCCGCCAGCCAAGGACGAATTCCCGAAACGATATCGCTCCAACATGATCGTGTTCGACAACAAGGGCGGTTCTTCCAGCAAGGAGTTCGGATCGACGTCAGGGGAGGGACAGGGCGGCGCCTCCGTGACGGGCGAGGATCGCAACAGCAAGTTCCTGGCGGCCGCGATCAGCCGCGATGATCGGACCGCGCAGGCAAGAAGGATCGGTCGCATCGATGCCCTGGTTGCGGAAGGGACTTTAATCCCCGGGATCCTGGAAACGGCAATTGTAAGCGACCTGCCTGGCCAGATCAGCGCAGTCGTCTCGCAGGACGTTTATTCCTTCGATGGCCGGCGCGTCCTCATACCGACTGGCACACGCCTGATCGGTGAATATCAGTCCGACATCGTGCGGGGTCAAAAGCGTGTGTTCGTCATCTGGACACGCCTGCTGCGCGATGACGGCGTCAGCCTTCGCCTCGATTCGGTTGGGGCCGACAGCCTCGGCCGTTCCGGCCTGACCGGGCGGGTCGACAACAAATACAAGGAGCGGTTTGGCGCCGCCATTCTGCTCTCCATCGTCGGCGGCGGCGCCAGCTATCTGGCGGGCGGCGGCAGCCAGTCGGCGACGGCCGGCGGCGACGACGGACAGCGCGCCCAGGACCTCGCGCGCACCACCTTGGCGCAGACCTTCTCCGACATGGCCAACCAGGCCCTTGGCGACAGCCTGAAGATCCCGCCGACCATCAGCATCCCGCAAGGGGAACGCATCTTTGTCTTCGTGCGCCAGGACCTCGATTTCTCGGCGCTCTACGATGACCCGCGCACCGAAGCGCTCAGGGAGATCAGGCATGAACGTGGTCTCGACTGAGCTCGCCCGCGAGCACAGGCATTATTTTCTCTACCGGGCGCTGGAGCCGCTGAGCCCGTTTCTGGCCGATCCGCGGGTCATAGAGGTGTCGATCAATCGACCGGGTCATGTCTATGTCGAGCGGCTGGGCGAGGAGCATATGGCGTTCTTTGCGGCGCCTGAACTGACAACGGCCGAGATCGTCAACATCGGCGAACGCGTGGCCGCCTCGACGAACCAGTTCATCAGTTCGGCCAACCCGATCCTGAGCGCGGCACTTCCCACGGGCGAGCGCATCCAGATCGTGCTGCCGCCGGCGGCTGCCGACGGCGGCGCCATCTCGGTGCGCAAGCAGGTCGTCAGCGATTTCAGCCTCGACGACTATCGAGACAGAGGTGCGTTTGACCAGGTCCTGGTGAGGATCGGCGGCGCGACCGACGTGGATCGTGAGCTGACGAAGCGTCTCCATGCCAGGGATGTTCATGGCTTCCTGCGTTGCGCGATTGCCAATCGCATTTCGATCCTGATCAGCGGCGGCACCTCGAGCGGCAAGACGACTTTCCTCAATGCGTGTCTCAAATCGGTCGACCCGCTCGAGCGGGTCATCACCCTGGAGGATACCAGGGAGCTGTTTCCGCCGCAGGCCAATGCGGTGCATCTGTTGGCCTCAAGAGGCGACCAGGGGACCGCCTGCGTCACCATCGAAAGTCTGCTGGAGGCCTCGCTGCGCATGCGTCCCGACCGGCTGTTCGTTGGCGAGGTGAGAGGCCAGGAAGCGTTCTTCTTCCTTCGCGCCATCAACACCGGACATCCAGGCTCGATGACGACGGTGCACGCCGACACGCCGCTTGGCGCCTACGAGCAATTGGCGATGATGGTGATGCAGTCGGGTCTTTCGGCGGCCTATCCGAAGGCGGATCTGATCTCCTATATCCGCGGCGTGATCCCGATCGTCATCCAGCTCCGGCGCGAGGGAGGCCGGCGCTGCGTCTCGGAAATCTACTTTGAGCGCCTGGTGGCGTCATGACAGGCGCCTTTCGCCTTCTCTACATCCTGTTTTGCCTGGCGACCGCCTTCGCCATCTGGCTCCTGTGCTACGGTCTGGCGTTGAAGCTCCTCTACGGTGACGCCCGCATCATCGCAGCGACGCTCGCGACGAACCCCTTTGTGCCTCTCCGACAGCTCGCGGTCTATGGCGGCAATCGCGCCCTGCAGCAGGCGGCGTCAGGGGCGGCAGTGCCCGCGCTCCTCGTCGCCGGGCTTCTCGCCTATGCCGGCCTGCGCATGCCGTCCAACCCGCTCGGCGACGCGCGCTTTCAAGATGCCCTGTCGCTGCGCCGGGCAAAGTGGTTTCGCCGCAGCGGCCACATATTGGGATCGTTCGGGCGCCGGCTCCTGCGCGTCGACGACGAGCGCCATCATCTTGTCATTGGTCCCACACGCTCCGGCAAGGGTGTCTCATACGTCATCCCCAATGCCCTCGGTCACGAAGGCTCGATGATCGTCACCGATCTGAAAGGCGAGATTTTCCAGTCCACGGCGGGCTATCGCAAGGCGACGGGCAGCCAGGTCTTCCTGTTTGCGCCGGGGTCCGAGCGAACGCACCGCTACAATCCGCTGGACTTCATCCGCCCCGATCGCGGCGACCGGACCACCGACATCCAGAACATTGCCGCAATCCTGGTCCCCGAAAGCGTCGATTCGGAGAATTCGATCTGGCAGGCAACGGCCCAGCAGGTGATGGCCGGGGTGATCGGCTATATCAACGAGAGTGCCTTTTATGACGGCCGGCGCAATCTCGGCGAAGTGGCGGCCTTCTTCAACAGCAGCGTCAACCTGCAGGCGTTGATGGCCCTTATCAAGGCGAAAGAGCCCGATCTGTCGCGCTTCACCGTCGAGAGTTTTAACGCCTATATCGCGCTTTCGGAGCGCGCGGCCGCCTCGGCACTTCTCGACATCCAGAAGGCGCTGCGACCTTTTCGGAACGAACGCGTGCTCGCGGCCACCTGCGTCACGGACATGGATCTGCGCGCCCTGAAATACCGCCCGATCTCCATCTACCTGGCGCCGAACATCACCGACGTCACACTGTTGAAACCGCTGCTGGCTCTGTTCGTCCAGCAGGCCCTCGACATAATCTTGCTGGAGCATGGGCGCTGCCCGGTGCCGGTCTACTTCCTCCTGGATGAGTTCCGGCAATTGAAGAAGCTGAGCGAAATCACCGCAAGACTGCCCTTCGTCGCCGGCTACAACGTCAAGATGGCCTTCATCGTGCAGGATTTGAAAAACCTCGACGAGATCTATGGCGAGACCGCGCGCCAGTCCCTGATGGGCAACTGCGGTTACCAGCTTGTGCTTGGCGCGAACGACCAGGCGACCGCCGAGGCCGTGTCGAAGAGCCTTGGCCGGCGCACGCTGCGCTACCAGACCTTGTCCCGGACGATCGAGCCGATGGGCTTTTCCCGGCGCACCAAGGTGGAGCAGTTGAGGGAGCGGGATTTGATGATGCCGCAGGAAATCCGCCAGCTGCCGCCCGACAAGATGCTTGTGATCGCCGAAGGGCAGAACCCGATCCTGGCCGACAAGTTGCGCTTCTTTGCGGTGAAGCGGTTGCGAGAGAGGGAGCTTTACTCTCGCGCTCACATTCCCTTCGTTCCGGCAATGGAATTCCTGCCGTCGAGACCCGTTCCCGCGACGACGGCATCGTATCAGATGGCCGGCACGAAAGGCACGGATGCCGCGCGCCAACGATCCGCCGCGCTGGCCGCTTCCCTCCCGGCCGACAAGAACCGGGAGGCATCGGCCCCTGGCGAACAGGCCGTAAGGGCTGTCGAGGCGCGGTTCAACGTGGCGGCGAGACGCCTGAAGGATCTGATCGCGGGCAGACCCGAGGCGCTTGCGTCAGGCAGCGACACGAAGAACTGGTCGGCAATATTCGACGAGACGGTCCCTGACGCCTGGTCGGAACTTGAGTCGGAAGACGCAACGATATCCCCTGGCGTGATGGGCGCACCAAGGCCGGCATCGACGGATGCCAGCAGCCCGGTCACCGGAGTGCCTATCTGAACGCGCTACAAATTGAGTATCATCGCGAACAAATCGGCGAAGTAAGTCTGGCAATCTCGCTGCGGTAGCGTTTGCCCAGGTGGCGTGCAAATCGTCAGTTACCCAAGCATAGGCCAGGAACTCCTCGACGGTTCCAGCCCGGCGGCGAACGAGGCCGGCGCCAGCTTGCGAGGCAGCTGATGGCCGGCCGAGGGACAGGTCCGCCCCCCTCCGACGCACCGCTGGGTCGTGACGTAGCGTTATGCTTTGGCGGATTGCACTTTCGCCTTCCGCTTCACGGGCGCTTTTACAGCCGGCGCCTCAGCCTTTGCCTTACGCCCAAGCCCTATCGACTTTGCCAGGGCAGACCGCGTGGCCGCGTAGTTGGGGGCAACCATCGGGTAGTCCGCGGCCAGGCCCCATTTGGCGCGGTAGGCATCGGGTGTCATGCCGAGTTGCGCAATGTGACGCTTAAGGGATTTGAACTTCTTGCCGTCATCGAGGCAGATGATGAAATCCGGCGTCACCGATTTCTTCGGATTAACTGCGGGAGCTTTCATCTCAACAACCGGCGCGATCGGGGCTCCAAGTCCAGATAGCGAAGCGTGAACCGATGCTATGACTTCGGGCAGGCCAGCCGTCGGCAAAGGGTTGTTGCGAACATAGGCAGACACGATGTCGGCTGTAAGTTCGATGAGTTCGGCTGCGCTGTTGTCTGTGGTGTCGATCATTCCTGGTCCTTTGCCGGGTTTTCAAGAAAGGACACATGGACAAGGGCAGTAAGTTAGTCAATCTTTCCTGACCGCAATTCTGCAGCACGCTGGGCCTGGTATTCATCTGTGGCTCGCAACTTATCCGGATTACCGTGCCAGGCTCCGTTCCTCTATATCCCGACCCGCGGCCCGGCGCCGTTCTTCAACGCTGATCCGCTACGATGATAATCGTACCCCGGCGTGGGTGAACTGCCTGAGATATCGAGATGAACCTGAACATGAACGTCATTGTTCGTCTCTTGGGGCAATCGCCTTCCAGCCTTCGGCGACGTCCAGCCTAGGTCAATCGCGCTCGGGTCGTGCGCGGCGTGGCCAGAAGCAGGCTGGTTTCGCTGCCGGTTATGCCCGCGATGAGCCGGATCCGGCGCAGCACGGCGTCAAAATCGGTGAGCGAGGCCGTTCCGAGCTCGACCACCAGGTCCCAGCGGCCATTGGTCGTGTGAATGGTCGAAACCTCTGGGAAGCCGCCAAGCGCACGGATCACGCGATCCGCCGCATGGCCCTCGATCTCGATCAGCATGACGCCGCGTATCCGCTGGTCGACGGCGTCAGCGCGCAACACCACGGTATAGCCGATGATCTCGCCGGCCCTTTCCAGCCGCTCCATGCGCGACCTGACCGTGGCGCGCGAGACGCCGAGATCGACCGCAAGATCGGAGATGCTGCGCCGCGCATCGTGCCTCAGAAGCGTCACCAGCCTTTCGTCGAAAGCGTCCATGCGTGTCCATTTCGGTCAAAGCAATCGTCCATTACGATAGAATATTGTTCCCGAAATGCCAATTCTCCCTGTTCAAAGTGCCGGAGCATGATGGTCCACTCCATGGATCAATCGTGAGGGCGAAAGAGAATCATGCGCTGCAGGATCGTTGGCGTGCCGGTGCAAGACGGCGCGGGCAGGATGGGATGCGAGATGGGGCCGAGCGCGCTGCGCACGGCAGGGCTTGTCTCGGTCCTGTCGGGACTCGGCCATGAGGTCGAAGACTGGGGCGCGGTGCAACCGGCCGCGGCACGCGCTGTGGTGCATGGCAACCTTGCACTGAAGGCCCTGCCGGAGATTTCCGCCTGGACCGCGGCGATAGCCGGGACCGCCTACGCCGCCTCGCAGGACGCCATGCCGATTTTCCTTGGCGGCGATCACGCGATATCGGCCGGCACCGTATCCGGCATTGCGCGCCGGGCCGCCGAGCGCGACCGGCCGCTTTTCGTGCTGTGGCTCGACGCGCATCCGGATTTTCACACGCTCGACACCACCGTCAGCGGCAATCTGCACGGCGTGCCGCTCGCCTATGCCAGCGGCCGGCCAGGCTTCGACGGCTATTTCCCTGACCTGCCCGTCGCCGTCGATCCCGCCCGCATCTGCGTCATGGGCCTGCGCAGCGTCGACCCGGCCGAGCGCCGGGCGCTCAGCGAAGCGGGCGTGACAGTGCACGACATGCGCAGCATCGACGAATACGGCGTCGCGCCATTGCTGCGCGCCTTCCTGACCGTCGTTGAAGAGGCCAAGGGCCTGCTGCATGTCAGCCTCGATGTCGACTTCCTCGATCCCTCGATCGCGCCGGCTGTCGGCACCACCGTGCCGGGCGGCGCCACCTTCCGCGAGGCGCATCTGGTGATGGAGATGCTGTCCGACAGTGGTCTGGTCTCCAGCCTCGACCTGGTCGAGCTCAACCCGTTTCTCGACGAGCGCGGCCGCACCGCGACCCTGATGGTCGACCTCGCCGCCAGCCTGATGGGCCGCCGCATCATGGACCGCCCGACCCGCAGCCATTCCGGAAGCATTTCATGACCCAGCCATCGCGCCTTGCCATCGTCCCCTTCGTCAGCGTCGACCGTATGATGAAGCTGGTGTTGACCATCGGCGTCGAGCGGTTCCTGACCGAGCTCGCGGCCTATATCGAGGAGGATTTCCGCCGCTGGGAGCTGTTCGACAAGACGCCGCGCATCGCCTCGCACAGCCATGACGGCGTCATCGAGTTGATGCCGACCAGCGACGGCCATCTCTACGGCTTCAAATATGTCAACGGCCATCCAAAGAACATGCGCGAGGGCCGCCAGACGGTCACTGCCTTCGGCGTCCTCGCCGATGTCGGCTCTGGCTATCCGATGCTGCTGACCGAGATGACGATCCTGACAGCGCTGCGCACCGCGGCCACCTCGGCTGTCGCGGCCAAATATCTGGCGCCCAGGGGTTCACGCTCCATGGCCATCATCGGCAACGGCGCCCAGTCGGAATTCCAGGCCGTCGCCTTCAAGGCGCTGCTTGGCATCGACCGTGTGCGGCTCTACGACATCGATCGCCAGGCTTCGGAAAAATGCGCCCGCAACCTCGCCGGCAAAGGTTTTGACATCACCATCTGCACGACGGGCCAAGATGCGGTGGAAGGCGTCGACATCATTACCACGGTCACCGCCGACAAGCAGTGCGCCACCATCCTGACCGACAACATGGTCGGCTCCGGCGTTCACATCAACGCGGTCGGCGGCGACTGCCCGGGCAAGACCGAACTCCATCGCGACATCCTGCTGCGCTCCGACATCTTCGTCGAGTTTGCGCCGCAAACGCGCATCGAGGGCGAGATCCAGCAGCTCGACGCCGACCATCCGGTGACGGAGCTGTGGCAGGTGATGACCGGGCAGGCAGAAGGCCGCAAGGCGCCGGAACAGATCACGCTGTTCGATTCCGTCGGCTTTGCCACGGAGGATTTTTCAGCCCTGCGCTATATCAGAGACCAGCTCCAGGCCACCGGCCTCTATGAAGAGCTCGATTTGCTTGCCGACCCCGACGAGCCGCGCGACCTCTTTGGCATGCTGCTCAGGGCTGGCTTGCGGCCGGCCGCCTGAGCTTCAGGCGTCGCGGCCGGATGCGTGCCGCAGCCAGTCCACGAAATCCGCTACCTTGCGTCGCGCATCCGCGCGCGCCGGATAGAGCGCGTAATAACCATAGCCGCTTTCGACGATGCGCTCGAATGGCGCCACCAGGTCTCCGGCGTCGAGGTCCTGCTGGGCGAAATTCAGATCGCCCATGGTGATGCCGTAGCCGCTGGCGGCGGCGGTCATGGCGAAGTCCTGGGTGTCGAAAACCTGGTTGCGCGCCGGCTGCAGCGAGTAGGCCCCTTCCGCCTGCAGCCACAGCGCCCAGTCACTGTGGCGCGCATTCGAGTGCAGCAGGACGCAGCTGTCGAGATTTTCCACCAGCGGCGGATCCCCCAGCCTGGAGAGCATCCGCGGCGAACACATCGGCGTCAGCCGTTCGTGCAGCAGCGGCAGCACGTCCATGCCGGGCCAATGGCCGTTGCCATAGGTGATCAGCATGTCGATGTCGCCGACGGAAAAATTCGGGCGCACGAACCAGGCCGTGTCGATGTTGATGTTCAGATCGTCATATTGGCGGTGAAGGTCGGACAAGCGCGGTAGAAACCATTTGCGGGCGAGCGTCGGCGGCATGCGCACGGTCAGCGAACGCACCTTGCTGCGCGTCGCCTCGAAAGAGCTTTTCAGCGATGCCAGCAGGCTGTTGACCACCGGGAACAGCGCCATGCCGCGCTCGGTCAGCACCACCTTGCGGGTGTGGCGCTCAAACAGGCTGCAGCCGAAATAATGCTCCAGCTGCTGCACTTGGCGGCTGATGGCGCTCTGGCTGAGATGGAGCTCGGCGGCCGCGGCCGTGAAGCTGCCGGTTTCCGCCACGACGGAAAAGGTCTGCAGCGTCTGCAGCGGCGGCAGCCTGTTCTGGCCGGACCTTGGTTCCATTGCGCGGCCTCCATGCCCTTGGGAAGAGTCTGGCATGAAAGCAGCAAGGCGACCTAAGGCAAAGTCCGATCTATCGCAAAAGTTCTCTCACGCTGGCGATAGCGCGCCTGACCTGCGCGGGGGCGGTGCCGCCTTTGTGATTGCGGCTGGCGACCGAGCCCTCGACCGTCAGCACGTCGCAGACCTCCGGCCCGATCGCGGACGCGATGGCCTGCATGTCGGCCAGCGGCATTTGCGCCAGGGTCGCCAGCCCGCGGTCACGGGCGAGGCCAACAATCGCGGCCACCGCATGATGCGCGTCGCGGAAAGGGACGCCGGCGCGCACCAGGTAGTCCGCCAGATCGGTCGCCGTCGAATAGCCCTGGTCGGCGGCAGCCAGCATCCTGTCCTTGCGGACCTTGATCGTGGCGATCATCTGCGCTGTGACGGTGACCGCCGCGCGCACTGTTTCGAACGTGTCGGTCAATGGCGGCTTCGACTCCTGCTGATCCTTGTTGAAGGCCAGCGGCTGGCTTTTCATCAAGGTGAGGGCAACAGTGAGGTTGCCGATGACGCGCGCCGCCTTGCCGCGCACCAGCTCGGCCAGATCCGGATTGCGCTTCTGCGGCATGATCGACGAACCCGTGCAGAACTGGTCGCCGACCTCGATGAAGTCGAACATCGGCGTGCACCACAAGATCACTTCCTCGCTGAAGCGCGACAGATGGCCCATGACGATGGCGCCGGCGTTGCAGATATCGATGACGTAGTCGCGATCCGAAACCGCATCCATCGAGTTGCGGAAGGCCGAGGCGAAACCGAGTTGCGCGGCGCTATAGTCGGGGTCGATGGGATAGCCGCTGCCGGCCAGCGCAGCCGCACCGAGCGGACAGACGTTCAGGCGCTCGCGTGCCTGCGTCACGCGTTCGAGGTCGCGCAGGAACATCTCGACATAGGCCATGAGATGATGGCCGAAGGTGACCGGCTGGGCGACCTGGAGATGGGTGAAGCCGGGCATGATGGTGTCGGCATGGGTTTCCGCGAGATCGGTGAAGGCATGGATCAGACCCTTCAGTTCGCCAGCCAGCGCGTCGAGCTCGGCACGCGCGTAAAGACGAATATCGGTCGCCACCTGATCGTTGCGCGAGCGGGCCGTGTGCAGCTTCTTGCCGGCGTCGCCGACCAGAGCAGTCAGCCGGCTCTCGACATTCATGTGAACGTCTTCGAGTTCCTTTTTCCATTCGAACGCGCCCGACCGCATCTCTTCGGCGATCTGGACGAGCCCGGCCTGGATATCGGCATTTTCCTTCGGGGTCAGGATGCTCGCGCGCGCCAGCATCGCGGCATGCACCTGCGAACCCGCCACGTCGTAAAGCGCGATGCGCTTGTCCTGGTCCAGGCACTCGTGGAAGTCGCGGAAATCCGTCGAAACCGCCTGCTTGAAGAGGGGCGACCATGTCGTCTGGGTCATTGTCTGTGTCTCACGCTTTGGATTTGAGGCCGCCTTGCGGCAGTCGGGGATCAGCCAGGCCCCTGCAGCAGGGGCAGGAGTTTGCGCGCATCTGCGCAGCTGTCGAGGTCAAGGACGAGGGCGCGGATGGCTACGACCTTGGCGGCAGGCAGGACGGCACCCGCCAGGTCGGTGTATTTGGCGACCAGCTGCGCGTCGCTCAGCGGATTGAGCGGGCCGCCGAGCGGGAATTCCACCGTCGCCTGATGACGCTGGCCGTCCATGGTCACGACCGTGATGGACGGTTCGTCCTCGTCCTTCATTGCGGCATCGACGCGAACGGCGATTCGGTCCAGCCAATCGGCTACGGTCGGATCCGACCAGGCTGTCGCCTCCAGCTCCGCCAGGAAAACCTTGCCGTAGCGCAGTCGCGCGGCGATGGCATAGGGCAGGCTCATCTGGGCCTGCGGCCGCGACTGGATCACCTTCCCGCCGCACATGCCGAACTGGAAGCGGCTCATATCGGCCTCGACGGAAGCTATGTCCGATACGCTCAGCCCATGCCGTGAAGAAATCAGGTCGATCGCATCGATGGCCGAATGCGTGCCGCGGCAGGTGGCGTAGGGCTTGATAGAGCAGCGGTTCAGCCGCCAGTTGTCACCGAAGTCTGAAACCAGCGCCGAGGCATGCGCCTTTCCGGCGCAGAAGGTCGCGAAGAAACTGCCCCACACCGTCGGCTCGAACACCGCGTCGGGACCTTGGAAACCTTGCGCGGCGAGACAGGCGGCGATGACACCGCCTTCGGCCGCGCGCCCCGGATGCAGCTTCTTTGCCGGGCTGCCGTTTTGAATGAAGGCCCAGGTGCCGCCGGCATAGGAGCAGGCGGTGCCCAGCGCGGATGCCATTTTGCGCGCATCGAATTCCAGCAGCATGCCGGCGGCGGCCGCCGCGGCGAAAGGGCCACATGTTCCGGTCGAATGCCAGCCGAGATCATTGTGGGATTCATAACCGCCGGCGGCCTCCAGCACGCGCCGGCCGACCTCGTAGCCGAGGAGAACGCTGCGCAGCAGTTCACGACCGGAAACCGGCCGCGCGATCTCGCCCAGGACGGCAAGTGCTGCCGGCAGAACCACCGCGCCCGAATGATCGCAGCCGCCACTGTCATCCAGTTCGAAGGCATGCGCCGAAACGCCGTTGACGAAGGCAGCCGTGCGCGCGTCGGCGCGAACGGACGATCCCCAGACCGGCGCGCGCCCTTGCCCCTCGCCGAGGCCGAGGGCTGCCATCGTCATCCGGGTTTCGCCGGAGGCCGATCCGGCAATGGCAACGCCCAGCGTGTCGAGAATATGCAGCTTTGCCTTGTGGACGGTCGCGTCTGGAAAATCCTCGAACGCCGTCGCGCAGATCTTCGTCGCCAGCTGACCGGCCATGTCAGCACTCATCTCACTCATGCTCCCGGCGATAGGCGGCGTAGACATTGATGGGGTGCTGCGCAGGCGTCGGCACCGCGTTGGCGGCGTGCCATGCGGCAATCTCGGCGCCGGTGGCGATCCAGACATCGTCGAACCCGCTTATATGACGCAGCAGCGCTTCCAGAATGGGAATGCGCCCCGGCGTCCCCGTCCATTCCGGCCGCAACTGCAGCACATAGCAGAGGCCGAACTTGCGGTAGGCATCGAACTCGGCGATCCAGTTGCCCAGGACGCCGTCATAATCGGGGATGCGACCCTGCCCCTTGGGGAAGGCCGGGGTGAAATTGAACTGGAAATAGGGCCGGTCTTCAAGTTCGATATGGACCGGAATCTCGGTCAGCCCCGACGCGTGCGGATAGGGTACGTCATCGCCATTGAGGGAGGCCGACCAGAGATATCCTGCCTCCTGCAGCATGGCGTCGAACGCATGCGGCCAGTTTCCAGCCGGCAACCGGAACCCACCTGGCGAACGGCCAGACAATTCCCCCAGCACGTGGCGCGATCGTTTGAGAAGCGTGAGCGCCTCTCGTTCCGGCAGCGCGTCATAGCGCTCGAAGAGCCAGCCATGGCTTTCGATCTCGTGGCCGGCGCCGGCAACAGCGCGCACCAGCTCGGCATGGTTCGACGCCACGCTGCCCGGCACAAACCAGCTGGTGCGGATATCGGCAGCGGCAAAGGCCTGGCACAAACGCTCGACGCCCCGCGCGGCGCCATATTTCCACACCGAAAGGCTCTTGCTGCGCTGGAGCAGATCGGGGGCCTTGGAGACCGCGTCCATGCCATCGTCGAAGATTATGGAAATCATCGCCGCGCAGCTTTTGCCAGCGGGCCAGGCGAACGGTGCAGGGGTCATGGCGTCTGCTCCGGACCGGCCGCGTGGCGGTCGATCCACCATTGGGCGACGTCCTGGCACCTCGCCGTCCAGACGGCGTCGCCATGGTCGCGGATGCGCCCGAAAAGGCCTTCAAGAATACCGAGGCGTCCGGGCTTGGCGCAGACCTTCGGGTGCAGAATGGTCGTCCAGCACAATCCTGCCCGATGGTAGCCCTCGAATTCGGCACACCAGTTGCGCTCGACTGTGCGGTAGTCGGAAATGCGGTCGAGACCGATCGGAAAGTCCGGCTCCTCCGTGTAGGCGAGGGCGGTGTAGTCATCGATGTCCCAGCGCGCCGGGATTTCGACCAGACCGGGGCCTGGTCCCCGTGGTGGATGGAAATAGGGCCGGTCGTCACCGCGCATCGAACTGGAATAGATGATGCCGAAATCACGCAGCAGCGCCGCTGTCTCCTCACTCCAGTCTCCGGACGGGGTGCGGAATCCGACCGGGGTGACGCCGAGCCGCTGCTGGAAGATGGCGCGCGACCGCTCCATGATCTCAAGCTGTTGTTGCGGCGAGCAGTCGATAAAAACCTCGTGGTGGTGGCCGTGATAGGCGATCTCACACCCTTGACGCAGGATTCGCGCGCAGATGTCGGTCCAGTGCAGGACGACCCAGGTCGGCACGAAAAAGGTGGCCTTGAGCTCATAGGCGCCAAGCAGGTCGAGCAACCGGGGCAGGGCGCGCCAAGGGCCATAGGCGCCTTGGGTGAAATAGCGCGGGTTGGACAGAAGCGAGCCGTCGAGCATGGCGTCGCCGGTCGGGCCATCGACATCGAAGGCAAGCGCGACGGCGGACCGCCGGCCTTGCGGCCAAACCGGCCGGGTCTGCTGGAGGCGGGGAGGAATTGGCATTGCATGCCTCTGTTGGGCAGGTTGGCTGCCGAGCCCAAGAGTTTCCTCGAGCTCGGCGTTGGCACGAAGCAGGGGTTGCCGACAAAGCCTGACGGCTCCGGCCAACTGCTGGCTTCTGGAGACGGGCCTGCAGCGTTTTCGAAGACGGCGCCGGCCCGGAAGACGCTGGTGCGCCTTACTTCACGCCGTTGATGACGGCCTTCGGCACCGCGTTGTGAACGAGGCCCCACTTCTTGAGGATTTCGCCATAGGTGCCGTCCTTGATGACCTCGTCGAAGGCGGTGGCCACCGCGTCGCGAAGCGCGGTGTTGTCCTTCTTGAAGCCCATGCCGAACGTGTCGTTGCTGAGCAACGGATCGCCGACGAGGATGAACGTATCCGGCTCGAGCTTCATCTGGTAGGCGATGGTCTCGATGCCCTGCACGACCGCGTCATAGCGACCCTGCTTCATGCCCATGCGCGCGGCATTCGAATCGGCCGTGCCTTCAAACTTGATCGCCGGCTTGCCTTTGCCTTCGCAATTGGCGGCGCTCCAGTCCTTCACATTTTCACCGAAGCTGGTGCTGCGGCTGCCGGCAACCGTCTTGCCGCACAGGTCGACCGTCTGCTTGTACTGTCCCGCATTGGCCTTGGTGGTGAACAGGATCGGGCCGCTGGTGATGTAGTCGACAAAATCCATGCTGGCCTGGCGTTTCACATTGTCGCTCATGCCCGAAATGATCATGTCGGCGCGGCCGGTCTGCAGGCCGCTCTGTAGCTCCTGGAACGCGGAGGTGACGAACACCGTCTTGAGGTTGAGCTTCTTGGCGACGGCGTTGGCGAGGTCGACGTCGAAGCCGTCGATGGTGCCGCTGTCGGGATTGACGAACTCCATCGGCGGATAGATCGGGTTGGTCAGGATGCGGATTTCGCCATCGGTGATCAGGTTCAGCTTGGTTTCGGCGCAAGCCGCGCTGGCCGTAAGCAGAGCGATCGCCGAGACGATCAGGTGGGTGATTTTCATTGAAGTTCTCCTCACTGGGTTTGTCTTGATTGGAAGGGACCTAGAGCACCGCGGAGATGAAGTTGCGGACCCTTGGGTTTCGTGGGTTTTCGAAAATCTCGGCGGCGGTGCCGGACTCGACGATGCAACCTGCATCCATGAACAGCACACGGTCGGCCACCTCGCGGCAGAAACCGATCTCATGGGTGACGACGATCATCGTCGTGCCGGAAGCGGCCAGCTCCTTCATCACGCCTAGAACCTCGCCCACCAGTTCGGGGTCGAGCGCCGAGGTCGGCTCGTCGAACAGCATCGCCTTGGGCTTCATGGCCAGCGCCCTGGCGATGGCGACGCGCTGCTGCTGGCCGCCGGAGAGTTCGCCGGGATAGGCATCTGCCTTGTCGGCCAGCCCGACGCGCTGCAGCAATGCCCGCGCCTCCGCGACGCAATCCTGCAGGGGCCGCTTCTGCACGCCGACCGGCCCCTCGACGATGTTGCGCAGCACTGTCAGGTGCGGAAACAGATGGAAGCGCTGGAACACCATGCCGACCGATTGCCGCTGCCGCGCGATCTCGCTGTCGGGCAGCGGATGGAGGCGGTTGCCGTCACGGCGGTAGCCGATGATCTCGCCATCGACGGCGACATAGCCGGCGTCGATGGTCTCGAGCTGGTTGATGCAGCGCAGGAAGGTGCTCTTTCCCGATCCCGAGGGGCCGATGATGCAGACCACCTCGCCCTTCATGATCTCGAACTCGATGTCGCGCAGCACATGAAAAGTACCGAAATATTTCTGCAGACCCTTGGCGGTGATGACCGCTTCCATCACGCGGCCTCCACGGCTGCCGGCTGCACGGCCTGCGTCTGGTTGCGGCGGCCCCAGCCCTTGGAGAAATGCCGTTCGATGTAGATTTGGCCGATGCTGAGCACGGTGACCACGACCATGTACCAGGCGGCGGCGACGATCAGCAGTTCGATGACGCGGGAATTGACGTAGTAGATGTCCTCCACACTTCTCAGCACCTCGGAATACTGGATGACGCTGGCAAGCGAGGTCAGCTTGACCATGCCTATCGTCTCATTGCCGATCGGCGGCACGATCACCCGCATGGCCTGCGGCAGCACGATCTTCATCATCGCGCGCAGCTTGGTCATGCCGATCGATTGGGCGGCCTCCAACTGGCCCTTGTCGATGGAGAGGATGCCGGCGCGCACGACCTCCGCCGTGTAGGCGCCTTGCTGGATGCCCAGGCCGAGGAAGGCCGCGACGAACGGCGTCATCACGTCGACGGTGCGCACGGAGAACAGCCCGAAGAAGCCGATCGTCGGAAAGATCAGAGCCAGGTTGAACCACAACAGCAGCTGAAGCAGCGCAGGCGTGCCACGGAACAGCCAGACATAGCCGACCGATATGCTGCGAAACACCGGGTTGTCGGACATCCGCATGATGGCGGCGATGACGCCGAGAAGGATGCCGAGCATCATGGCGAAGAAGGTCATGACGATGGTGTTGACGACGCCCCTCATCACCGATTTCGAGAACAGGTTCTCGGCGACATAGTTCCAGCCGATGTCGCCGTTCCAGAAGGCCCGCACCAGAAGCAGCAACAACACAATGCAGACGGCGGCCATGATCTTGGTGCCGATCTGGCGGCGAGGCACGATGACGAGACTGCCTGGGTCGGCAAGCACGGAAGCGTTCATCTCATTCCCCTGAGCTCTTTGCGAGCTTCAATTTATGTCAGGGACGAGCTTATGGGTGTTTAAGTGATGCCAACAAACGAATTATCGACATGCGATTTATGATGAAAATGCATAAATTCAAAAGCCTGTCAGGCGACGCTGGACAGCGTATCTGGTGGGGCCCATCGGCTTTCCAGCAGCCGCTCGAAGACGCTTGAACGTCGTCCCGAAAAAGAGCGGCGCGGCCGGTTCGCTGGAGGCGACGGGTTATGGACTGGGCACCGGTCTAGGCATCACCCTGTTCGGCGTCGTCACGTCGAGCGTGTTCAGCCGAACCATCGCACTCCCTTCCGGCTTTGTCATTGGATCTGTTCGAGCAGGCATCCGGAACGATCGGCGACACCTCCATCGTCGCAGGCCAGATTTCGGGTGCGCAGGGTGATGCGTTGACCAGGGCAGGCGGAAGCGTCTTCGCCCAGGCGCACTCAGTGTCGTTGACGACGGCGGCCGGTTTGATCGCGTTGCTGGCGGTGGTGGTGTTCTTCACGCTGGCCGGGTATCGCATCCAGTCCCATGCGCATCATTGACCAACTCTCGAAGGGTACCGGGCATGCAAATCGTCGAAACCGAACGCCTGACCCTCAGGCGCTTCCGTGAGGGGGATGCAGAAGACCTCTTTGCCTATTTGCGGGCGCCCACCGCCACCTGCTTCCTATCGCTGAAGCTCGCGGACCTGGCCGAGGCGAAGGCCGAGGTGAAAAAGCGCGCCCTCGACGCGGGCAGCGTGGCTGTATGCCTGAAACAGACCGGTCAAGTCATCGGCGATCTTTTCGGCGGCGGGGCAGGAGAGGAGGAGGAAGACGGGACGACCTCGGTCGGATGGAACCTCAATCCCCAGTTTGGTGGCCAAGGATATGCGTTCGAAGCGACACGAGCCCTGCTCGATCACTTGTTCCGGGCAAGGGGCTTCCGCCGGATCTATGCCTATGTCGAGGACCACAACAAGCCTTCAAAGCGCCTCTGCGAAAAGCTCGGCATGCGCCGGGAGGGCGTGTTCATCGAGTTCGTATCGTTCACCAATGACGATGCGGGCAACCCGATCTACGAAAACACCATGCAATACGCCATCCTGCGTCACGAGTGGATGTCTGGCCGTCCAGCACTTCATGAGTGCGCGTCATGATCGGCATGCATGTGCTGAGACGCCGTGTTCCGACGCATAAACGGCGGCGTTTGCCTGATCCTTCAGGTGGATAGTCTGACGCCGCTGGTGGACGACCTGTGCACCGTGACGCTGCCGACAGCGGGTACCTCGACCTGCGCGTCGAACCGGTTCACCTCCCAAGCAGATTTCCGAGGTGGCCGATCTGAGAGCCGACGGCTTCACGCTTTCCCTCGATCTGTCCGACATCGCCGTGGTTGTCGACCCGGTCCGCGTCCGTCAAGCCCTTCTCGCACTCGTCACGAACGCGCGGCGCTATACGGTGCGCGGCGTGATCACGATCTCGCTGACCGCGTACGGCGACGAGACGGTGCTGAGCGTCGCCGACGACGGGGCCGGACTCGCGCCGGACGTGAGAACACGCATCTTCGAGCCGTTCATGTAGGGCGATCCGATCAGGGCGCGCGAGCTTGGCGGCAAAGGGCTCGGTCTTTCGGTGGTCCACGCCATCGTTGAAGCGCACGCAGATACGTCCGCCACCGACCGCCGCTGACCGGCGGCGCGCTCTTCGAGATGGTCTTCAGGACCTCGATGGCCAAGCCGCGATAGTGCCGGAGGTTCGGTAAACCTGGTGGCAATTTGCGGCGTCAAGGCAGCCGAAAATTCGCGTCCAAGCGTGTGACGCCGCCATATTTGTGCTGGTTGTTGACGAGGTTGGAAAACAGGACGGCGAAAACAGCAACGACCGCACATGCAATGCAGAAATTTCGGGCAATCATTGAGTGCCTCCTTGTGCAAGCTGCCTACCGGTCAGAGATCGAGGGAAGATGGAGGGCCTGTGCAGACCTGGTGGAGCGCGGCGCGCACAGGCATTGCAAGAACGTTAAAGAGGCCCACTCCAACGGACACCCTATCCAAAAGCTCGGTCAACTCAAGATCACCGGATTGATATGATTGGTCGCCTGATTCGTTTCGCAGTCTGCGCGCTCGGACTCTCCGTGGCGCCAACAACAATGCCCACCAGATCTGCGGAATTGACAGGGTGCATAGGCAACAACTGGGGAGACCTACTCGCCTCCTTGGAACCCCAAGAGACGGGCCCACCAGATGGCTCAGCGGACTTTGTCTGCGGCGATCGTTTGGGCTTTCGCGGTTCACTGCAGCGGCGCTGCCGATCCGCGCTTCTGGTTCTGGCTCATCATTCTGCTTGCCGCCCCAACGATCCTGTTGCTGCGCACACTGTCCCTGCGTTCCCTAGCCCCCGACGTGACCAATAAGGCTGGAATTCGGACACCTGTCATCGCCCCCCTTGATTGTGTCCGGCATCGTCTGGGCGCTGCTGGCACAACTCCTGCTGTTCGACCTGCATCTGCCTAACCTATATTCCGGCACGTCTTTGCTGATCGCCGTTGCAGCGACGACGCTACTCATCTGCGAAACTGTGCGACGATGCCCGTTCCCTGAAGATTTAGCGCGACGGTCCTGGGGGCGCTGGCTGCTGAGCATCACTGCTGTGGCGATCATCGCCGGATCGGCTGCCTCCGCCCTCACGATCGATATGTCCGCAACCTCGCCCCTGGCCGCAAGTCGTCGCTGCAGCCGCCAGACCGCGCCGGAAACCCGGCTTGCTGGTTTCATTGGGGAGCTAGACTATGTGCCTGTCTTCGCCCAGCGCTCAGTGTTCTTTAGTCGCGAACTCGCCGTCGCATATCAGCTCGGATACTTCCAGCGGATCCAGGAGAGGATGGAATATCTCCGTCGCCTAGTTCAAACGACCGACAAGGCGGAGCTCGCTCACCCTCTAGCGCAGGACCGGTTCGACATCCTCCTCGTTGGCGACGACACGCTGGCGGACGGCACGGTCCCACGCGACTTCCATATCTTCTTTCCCTCGAACGATCCGGTAGCGGGGACGACGGCTCTGGCCGCGATGTGCCGTATCAAGTCGATCGGCTCAGTGTCGTTGCTCAACGCGAGTTGTTTGCGAAGCGCCGCAATGGTGTCCTGATGTCTGTCTCAGTGTTGATAGCAGGGCCGTTCGAAACTAGGCAACAATTGACCTTTCAATCATGATTTTAGTCCACGGCTTTCCAGCTGACGGGAGACCGCTTCGAAAGCAGCAAAGCGGAAGCCTCAAATGCTTGGGCACTGAGGTGGCGTGGCTCACGGGCTTAGTCGTCACGGCATCTGGCCCTGCCACAAGGGCAATCCACTTTCTGCAGCGAAGTCTCTATCCTCCGCATAGATTGGCTCGCCTCGTCTCACCACCTGTCTAAGCACCTTCGCATCTTCATCCGCGTGATACCGGAACGCATTTCGGCTATCGTATCCATGCCCGGCCTGGGACAGGGAAAACCCGCTGACGACAACAGGAGCAAAACCGGCGAAACGGGCCAGAATGATGGCGAAGGCTCCGGTGGAGATTTTGCGGTGCCAGCCGGGGCCCATATGATATTTGCCGCTAAGCTGCCAAACGATGTTGGCAAGCTGCCACTTGGTAAACGCCTGCAAGGTGTCATAGCGATAATTGAAGGTGCGACAACCGGCTTTCAGCTTGTCCTCCACGTCTGGCCACACCGGGATGATCAGGTGCTTTACCTGACGTCCTTTTAACAAGTCGCGCTTGTAGAAATCCTGCTTACCCGCGTCGACTAAAATGCCGCGGCGGATCACGGCGATATCGGGAACAGAGAGGCCGAACGTCTCAGCCAATAGCTGGGAGGCATTAACGGTCACGAGTGCCCAATTGCCATCATGGCGCTGCGGGAGGCGAAAATTCGGCGCCGACCCCATCACCAGGGCGGGACCACTGGCCTTGGGCAAGAGAAGTTTTGGCTTTGAGAAAAATGGCAAGAGATCAGAAAGTGCAGTCGTCATTTGGGAAGGTGGCCCGAACATTCCTCATACGCGCGCAGAATGCTCTCTTCTCGGGTCCACAATTCGTCCCATTGCGTGGCGCCGGACCAGCCTGCAAACCAAGGGCCGCCGAGCGTGTAGTGCGCGAGCGAAACATCGGCGGGGTCAAGTTCGGAAGCCGAAGCCCCGACCAGGTAGTTCCATGCCAGAGGCAATTCCCCGATCTCATGGTCCTCAAGCCATTTGAAGGCGTGGAGGTCACGCCCGGGCCACGTATTAAGCATTTCGTTGGTCAGCCGTTTGTTGGCGGGATGATCCAGATTCCACAAAACGACCGACGACCAATTTTTGCGGCGATAGAACGTCTGCATTTGTCCGTCCATCTTGACCGCCTCCGATTCGCGTTGCCGGTGCTTGACCGCCATAATCGCGTAGGAAGGATCGACCAGGTCGAACAGTTCGGTTGGATCCTTCAGAAAAAGGACGTCGCAATCACAGAACATGGCCCAGCCGCTTTGCCGTAGAAACGGAACGGCAAATCGCGATATGGCAAACTCAGTCGCCATCGGTGCATCGGAAATCGGGCACCATAGCTTACCATCGCGGACCTCCATCGGCCGCTTCATGATCCCTTGGGTTTCAAGATCTTTGAGCACGAGCGGCTCTATCTGCAACGGTGTGCTTGTCCGCCGGTAGGCGCTCCATCGCGCTACGTCCAGAACCCGGGATTCGCGTGGATCATACCCAATGTAGATCGGTATCATGTTGTAACTCGACAATTTGATGTGAATTTACTCGATTATGCATGGGAGCACTGCAGGCGGAAGACCCAGAGCACAGCTAATCGCTGGGGGCGGGATATTAATGAGTCCTCAGTGCCTGTGCCAACTCGAAGGTGGGTCGATACGTGCGTCGCGATACCGGCGGAAGGCCGGCCGATCCGAATGAGGGTTCTACGAGTCGCCAGACCGAAGAGCAGTCGATCGTCGTTCTGACGATTGGTGTTGCGGGAGATGGCTCGGCGAGCCGGATAACCCCGGCTTCGTTTCTCGATGTCAGCGAGAGACTGATCGCAAGCCTGCATTCTGGGAGTTTTCATCGGGGCTAAGACCACCATATGCGAGGTGCATAAGTACAACGACATATGCGTTCATCGGTGCGACCGCGCAAAAGCGCGCGGCTACTGAGGTAGAGGGAGCGCTGTCCGGCCATTTTCTTCGATCACCTCGTCATTTCAAGTCGAGAAGACTTCATAACACGTGGTTCGGCGGATCGCGGCAGCGCTATAAGCGCTTTAATTGATATTATGCCCGTCACGACGCAACGGTACGATGATTAGGGAACTCGCCCATCAATTGTCGGGCACGGCAACTCATAACGCGGCCTCTCCACAGGGCGATGTGGGATCGAAATGGTCAAGTAGCAATCCGGAGGCCTGAAGCAGTTCGAATGCTGCAATCGCGACATCCACCACTTTGACCCGGTGTACACAGTAGACACCGCCGGGATTATTCGGACGGCAGCGACCCGGGGCCACACACTGGCAGGGTAATGGCGGCGCAATGGTTCGGTTGGGAACGCCAAGAGGCCCCCAGATATCAGGGGGCGTCAAACCGTATATACCCACCACGGGTGTTCCAGCTGAGGCCGCGAGATGCATCGGGCCACTCTCATTTCCCAGGAAAATGCGGGCATCGGCAAGCAGCGCAGTCAATGTTTCTAGGGAGACACTACCCACGAGGCTTCTTACGGGGGACACCGCGGTCTCGATAATTTTCTGCGCGGTCGCACTCTCTTCCGGGCCACCAATAAGCAAGGATATAAGACCGGTCCTTGAGTAGATCTCATCAATCACCCTGGCGAAGCGCTCCGGTTGCCAGCACCTGCCTTCGAATCTTGCGCCGGCGTGTACTGCGATAAAGGTGCCCCTGGCCAAGCTGATCTGTTGCAGTACCTTTGCGCATTCGGCACGTGCCTCTGGGCCGGCTTCAAGTCTAGGTATCGGGTCGGCTACGTCCACTCCTAAAGCCCGAAGTGGTGAAAGATACCTTTGGAGGTAATGCGCATCGCCATGGCCATGTGTGGCGGCCAAGATATTGGCGGGCTGGGTTTCCCAGAATTTTAAAGGGCTCTCAGGAGGATCGAAGCCAACACGGAGAGGCGCCCCTATCAGCCGATGCAACAGCCGCGATGATTTCGAGTCACTCAGATCTATGGTTAGATCGAAATCCCGGCTGCGAACCTCCGCGAGTACGCTTCGGTACTCCTTGAAGCGTTGCCAAAGACTCATCCCCCGTCCTCGGATGTCAAAACCTATGGCTTGGTCCACGATCTGTTGTTTGACCACGAATTGCCTCAGTCCCATGGTGCAAAGCATGGTGACCGTGGCATCCGGATAGGCCAGCCGCAGGTTTCGCACCATCGCGGATGTCAGAATGACATCGCCAATGTATTTCGTCTGGATGATCAGGATCGAGTGTATCGCGTGCTTAAGGTGATGCGGTTCAGTTGACACGCTGGATCACGACGGATGGTAGATTTCGTGCATCGCAACCAACGTCGAGCCGCAACAGCAGTTCCACACGAGCGACCGATATTCTGACATCGCCGCAAAGACGCCGGCCTCCCGCGAGCAGGGAGGAGGAAATTGCGATTGTCCAGGACGTTGGCCGTCCTCGAAAAAGGATTGCCAACTGACCCTCTTTCATCCGCAGCTTTGCTTATGCTCGTAGTGACTTGCGCCATCCTGCCTTGGCCTTTGCCGACACCTCCGCGTGCCTGTCAACTCCAAGACTGTCGCGGCCAAGCCAGAGCCTATATGGCGCGCGCAAAACTCGCCATCTTCGGCAATTGTCGCAATGGCTCGAGCAAACCCTCAAAGCATTGCCAAAACGATGAAATTGAACGGTTCATGGCGGAGGCACTGCACAAGAGAACATTGTTAAGCCGCTTATATCGCTACCTGTGACCATCATCGAGCCTCCAGCCAACGCACGCCGTGCTGCTAAGACGGTGCGTGACATCACTGGGCAAGATGCGACGTTCAGTCAGTGGCAGGCGACGGGACCGGTACGGCCTCCTACGGCTGGGTAGCGGCCTTTGTCTTCCGCTTCGAAGGCGCCTTCTCAACAACCGGCGCTTCGGCCTCTGCCTTGCGGCCCAGCCCGAATGACCTCGCCATTTCTGACCGCCTGTTGGAATAGCTTGGCGCCACCATCGGGTAGTCCGCCGGCAGGCCCCATTTGGCGCGATATGCGTCCGGCGTCAGATTGTAGCGGGCACGGATGTGCCGCTTTAGCGATTTGAACTGCTTGCCGTCTTCCAGGCAGATGATGAAATCCGGCGTCACCGATTTCTTCGGGTTGACGGCCGGTACAAGCTCCTTGGGCGGCGTTGCGCTAGGCTCCCTGAGACCCGAAAGGGAGCGGTGAACCGAAGCGATCAAATCCGACAGACCCGCGACCGGAACTGAATTGTTGCTGACGAATGCGGACACAACGTCTGCCGTCAGTTCGGCTAGTTCGGCCGCGTTGTCGCTGGCTTGGTCAGTCATTCGATGATCCTTGTGGGGATTGAGAGCGCCGGAAGACGCTGGGGATAGCTAGGCTGTTTGGCAGCAAAGGCAAGCCATCCACACCTAAGCGATGCCGTCAGTCTCATTGTCATCCTCGAGTTGTCCTACGGGTATATAGGAGTTCGTTTCTAGCCAATCCCGCAATATGATCTTGATGAGGTCCGTCTGACCGATCCGCATTTCGGCGGCAAGAGAATTCAGTGCGTCCTCCACCCTCGCATGGAGCGACATGCCGGGGACGTTTCGGAGCATCAATGCAGCCCGTCTTAGGATTGATGGCAGATTGGCTTGGGGAATATCGGCGATGCGATCAGCGGCGCTCTCAAGCTCTTTGGCGATTGATAAACGCGTCATGCTTCCTAATCCGGTTTGGCAATAGCAGGCTCCCACCATGCACAGCAATTCAAACCAACAACGGGGTTATTGGGGAATAGTTCAGAACGTTCTTGAACTAACGACCGATGCAGTCACCCTTCGTGCGGGTGGGCATCAACGGATGAAAGGCACCTGCGATGCACCTTGCCGAAGTTTCGAAAGCCACTGCCCGTGGTAAAAAACAGTTTCGTCGAATGCGTCGGCGCGGAACCACCAACCAAGGAATTTTGATTTGGACGAAAAGCACTAAGACGCACGCGGGTTGCCCGCCGCTGACGGGACGTTCCGGCCTGCTTGCCGCCTTGTGGCGGGTCCGCAAACAATGAAGCCCGCCACCGTGAGGCAGCGGGCTATGATGGTCTGGCCAGTCTCGAGTTTTCAGCGTGGGGCGAGCCCTGCATATTGGTCGGCAAGCCACAGCTGGCCCTCTTGGGGCAGGCTAGGGTCGTTGCTCCATGCCGCGTCCCCGTAGTCCTCGGCGCAAGAGCCTTCGGCGTTGTTCATGTCCTCCAGGTCGCAATAGTCCCCTTCGCGGTCATCGGTCCCGACGACTTCGGGGCCGCCTGCAAGCCATGGCTCTAGATCGGGGTCGGCGTCAAAATAATCGAGCTTGGAAATCACGCGCTCGATTTCGTCTTCAATTGATCGGCGCATGGGCAGATCGGCAGGACAAGCATGTGCCGTCATTTGCGTTCCCCCAAGAGCGAGCGAAGGAAGGCAAGAGCGCGTATTCTTTGCTCGCCAGCATGAAGCAAGCCCGGATTGAGTCGAACGGCTCCTGGGTTTTAAGAAAGAACCGGGCTTTGGTCCGCACGCCTTCCAGCGTCTCGCAAGGAACGCAAAAACGGCGCGTTCGGATTCCTCATATGGCGCTCATTCCGCCCCGTCATCGAAAGCGGCCTTGGCGTTGGCTTCCTTCGCCTCAATGTAGGCGGCCAGCACTGAGATTGTGCGCGGCCGCATAGACATCATGGCCGCGATCCGGTCCGCGATCAGGGCCAAGCGCCTCAAACTGATCGAGGATGGGCAGACCTCGACCGGTGGCTTAGGCCGTGCGGTTCATCAGCCGCCTGTAGCGATAACACCAACTCTCGATAGATTCGCGCGGTGGTGACCCTTGAAAAACCAAACGAGGTCGTTCGCGCGACGGAGAGGCGGTCGGCAAAAAGGCGGGACAATAGCGCTCGCCTACAATCGATCTGCACATTTTTTCGCCGTCCTTTCACCGCGACTCAATTGGGCGCAAGTGGGCGTCGCCGCCGCCCATTTTTCCCTTCAGACAAGATGTGCCCGTGTCTTTTGGCGTGCCTCTCGACGAGAGAGCATTGCTGGCGCATTGGAGTCGGTGACCGGGACGATTGTCGGGCAATCAACGCCGAGAACCGCGGCAGCCGGCCAGGTCAATGCTATTGCGAGCCCACGCTTCGCTCGATCGGGCGCAGGCATGGTGAGGGCCACCTCGCCATCTGCCTCCGCCTGATCAATGAGACTGGCAACGGCCTGGAGCCGTCTTAGCGCTGCCCGTGTTGGGACGGGCGGCTCCGATCTCTTCGACGCATTCGACGGCATCGGCCTGGCCCGCGTCAGGTCCCTTGCTAAGCACCTGCCCCGCTCCCCGCCGGAGAATTGGAGCTGACAGCCTTCATTTTAACCAGCAGTAGGGGGACCTACGACGCCGAGCGAAATACCAAAAGGTCAGACGATCAATTAGAGCTCCGCGCGTTTATCTGATCGATGAGGTGAAACTACCATCGGGTCGAGCAGGCGTCGCTCGCTCGGAAACCAATGCCAACACAAACAGCACCACCGCAAAAATGAATGGGCCGAGAAGGATTGCTGCGCAGACCGGATTGATTTTTCTCATCTGCTGACCGTCCACTTAGCAATCTAATTAAATGGAAACAAACACGGTTAACTCGGCCATCTGACGCTGCGCGGCGATCAACTAGAGTTTCACAACGATATAAACGAGAGCCCCAAGAGGCGCGGATGGATCCCGTGGACGTCTGAGCACGGTAGAGCTCACTTGCGCAGATAGCTCTTCGCGCCACTGTCGGTTAGGCAGTAGCGCCCGCCTCGCGGCCCAGTGCAATAGTGCCCCTCCCGACAGGAGCACTCGGCTTGGGATCCAGCCGGCGCCATCTCCGCATCTTCAGTACCCATCAGGCCGAGCGACTGATTGGAGGCGCCACCGGATTCAGCGGAGCAATCCTTCTTGCTGGCACTCACCGAGCCGTCATTGCAAATGAAGGTCCTTCCTTGGCAGTGAGAAACCCCACCCTTTCGGCCGCTGCATGGAGTGTTCGACGCCATCGCTGGCTGGACCAGCAGCGCGCACAGACAAATGCTGATCAAACTCTTGGAAAGTCGCCCCATGTCCCGCCGGCCGCGTTCATTCACTAGGCTTACGCTATCGCACCATATCGAATGTTCTACAAATCGCGGACGCTCAGCGCGCGGCGGACCTAAAATCCTCCAGGCCGGCGCCGGTCCGGTCCAGTTGACCTCAGGTCGGAGCAGCCATCCGCTGCGACGCCCGCCGCTCCCTGTGACCGGAGAAATGCCCGCCCCCTGGGAGGCAGGACCGGAGCAATGGCGGAGGAAGTGTCTGGCGTTCGAGCCGCACACGACGGTGCCAATCCTAAAGCGGTTGACCGATCAATTGTCTATCATGTTATTCGAGCTGCAGTGTTTGCTCCGATCTCGCGCGCCAGAGCGAAGAACAGTAGCGCCCGATTGAGCCAGGAGAGAAAGTTGACCGCTTTGATCGAGGTCTACAATTATCCGCTATCCCCCTGCGGCGAAAAGGTGCGATTTGCCCTAGCAGAGAAGCAGCTTTCCTGGACCGACCATCATGTCGATCTCGGGGCAAAAGAGAACCTGAGGCCCGACTTCCTGCGCTTCAATCCAAAAGGCCTCGTGCCCGTGCTGCGGCTCGGCGCAGACGTGATCGCCGAATCGACCATCATCATCGAGTTCATCGACGATCGCTGGGCCGAGCCGTCGCTTCGTCCCGACGACCCCTTGGCGCGGGCCCGGATGCGGCGGTGGACAAAACTGGTGGACGAGGTGCTCCATCCCGCCTGGCCTGGCATTGCATGGCCGATCCTGGTGAGGCCGGCTTGGCAGGCAAAGAGTGCAGAAACCGTCGAGGCGATGCTGGCGGCACTTCCCGACCCGCGCCGTCGCGAGAAACAGTCCCGACTCTACCAACTCGGGCTCAATGCGCCCGACGCGCAGGAGAGCCTGACTGTATTCGCAACCGTTTGCCGGGAGATGGAAGAAGCGCTGAATGCCGGCCCGTGGATCTCGGGCGAAAGCTTCTCGCTTGGAGACATTGCCCTGCTTCCTTACTTCGTGGCCCTCGAGGCCTTCAGCCTCGAACGGCTGTTTGCGACGTATTCGCGGATCACCGACTGGTACAGCCGGGCCTGCGCGCGGCCGGCATATGGCGGGCACCCGCGCACATTGCTGCCGCCGGTGCGACTTGCGGAAGTGGCGCAATACGGGCGCGCCGCGAGCGCCGCCCTGAAGCCGTCGCCAGCGCATCCGTGACAGGCGCGTCGGGTTGGCTGAAGATGCAACTTTTTCCGCGTAGCATCCGCGCGACTTCGGTGCTGGACGCGGCCATTGGGCCGGCAACGATCGGCCTGGGTTCGCCGGGTGGCCGGGACGAGGCCTGCACGGCAAGAGTGGTGAGGTTGGAGCAGGTCCTCTCGATCGATATGAAGGCGGGCACATAGGGCGGCAGCAACGGGATCCCCGCCGTGGCCGTCTCTGTTGGCCTTGCGCACCAATAGCCGGGGCAAACGAAGGGTGACAAGCATGAACGAAGACCTCAAGGTCTGGCGCGGATACAATCAGGCGGCCCTGGACGACGAGTACAACAATCAACGGACCGTCATGGACTATGAGGCGATCATCCGCGAGTGGACCAGCGCAAGCGACGAGGCCCGCTCAGGCGGCGTCAGCCATCCCGACGTCGTTTATGGCCAGCATCCACGCGCGCTCCTTGACGTCTACTCCGCGCCAGGCGGCGGGGGCTGCGTCGTCTTCTTTCACGGCGGGTTCTGGCGCTCGTTCGACAAGGCCGGTCTTGCTTTTCTCGGCCCTGCCTTTAACGCCGCCGGCCTTTCCCTCGCATTGCCCAACTATCCCCTGGCGCCCGAGGCACAGATGGGGCGCATCGTGCAGCATGCGATCGATGCAGTCGGGTGGGTGGCCGATCGCGCCGGCGAGTTCAACCATGATCCGTCGAAGCTGTGGGTAGCAGGGCACTCCGCCGGCGCACATCTGGCGCTGATGGCGGCCCTTTCGCCGGCCTTGCGCTCCACTGTCGCGGGATGCTGCGCGATCAGTGGCGTTTATGATCTTGAGCCGGTACGCCTGAGCTATCTGAACGCCAGTCTGGATCTCGATGCACAAGACGTGCGCGCCTGCAGTCCAGTTACGCATCTGACGCCCGATCTGAACATCATTGTCGCGGTCGGTGGTCGCGAGACGGACGAGTTTCGCCGGCAGGCCGCTGATCTGGCCCGGGGCTGCCAGGCCGCGGGCGCGCGCTGCGAGAGCATTGTTCTGCCGGGAGCGGACCATTACGAAACCGTTCGAAGCCTTGCCCGTCCAGGCAGCGCGATCCTCGCGTCGATCTCTGTCGCGATGAAGGCGACGCGCATTGCCTGACTGAGCAAGCCATGCTGCAAAGCGCAGGCGAACCGGCTCGCGACGAGCTTCCGTGCCGGCCTTCCAGCTGCGAGCGCGAAGCATAAGCCACCCAACGCGCTTGCGTCCGGTCTGCTGATTGCGGGCGCGTTCGGTCGCCGCAGCGGGACGCCGACGCCGCACGGGTGAGCCCGCGCCCTTTCTCCCGCATCGTCCAGTTTACAGCCGCCCGGATTTGTCCGGTCCGCCTGGCCTCACGCATGGCCAACCGCGTCTCCACATAATTGACTATCCAGTTAATTAGGTTTTCTCGCTGTGATGCGTGCGGCGCGGCGACTGCATGCCCAAAATGCGAGCGTTTTCGGCCATCGATCTATGCACATCGTACAAAAAATGCGCTATTATCTCCGTAATCCGTTCAGTTCTGGTGTTTTTGCGCGATGGGGTTGACGCCCGGATGAATTCGTGGATTTCTAGCGTAATTGACCGGACAGTTAGCTAAGAGAAATGGTATGTTTCACTATTGGAGCGACGGCAGTCCGGAAGCTCACGTCGACTCGTTTCAGTTGACCTGGCTGTTCTCGGAAGCCGCGCAGGGCGCCGCCGACACGAATGAACTGCTGCGGACCGTGAAGCACATTCGCGCCGGCAATCGCGAGGATTGGTACGCTGCGTTCCTTCGCTTGGCCGAAGAGCTTGAAGGACAGGCGGATGCCGCCCGGCAGCAAGGGCACGACGCGACCGCAAGCGACTTCTACTTCCGCGCTTTCACGGCTTTTCGCGCGGCAGAACGAGGCGTGGCGGGGTCCGATCCTCGCAAGATGGAGGTCTACGAGCGGGCAATGACCAGCTGGGAGCGCGCACTGACGTTGTCCGTGCATCCTTTCGAGAGGATGTCGGTGCCGTTCGAGGGGGCGGCGCTGGACGCGTGGTACTTTCCGCCCCGGTACAGGATAAAGAACGACCTGCCGCCATGCGTCATGTTCCTGTCGGGCGCCGACGCGTTGCCCGAGGAGAACTTTTTCCGCGGCGTCCAGTATTTCACCGCGCGCGGAGCGGCATGTTTCGTCTTCAACATGCCCGGCCAGGGATCATCCTTGCGCCGCCTCAACCTGTCCACGCGCGCCGACACCGAGGCGCCGGTCAAGGCCGCCATCGATGCCTTGATGACGCGCCAGGATTTCGACCACGAACGCCTGGGCCTGCTGGGCGTGTCGATGGCGGGATACTACGCGCCGCGCGCCGCGGCCTTCGAGCCGAGGTTCAAGGCGCTCTGTATCTGGGGCGGATTGTACGACGTCCTCACCGATCTCTACGACTACTATCCGCCGTTGCGCGAGCAGCTGCGGTGGATCGGCGGATGCGCGAGCGACGAAGAGGCGCGGGCCAAGTACCGCAGCTTTACCCTTGAGGGCCTGCTGCCACGCATTCAATGCCCGGTGCTGATTACACACGGGGCCAGGGACAGGATGGTTCCGGTCGCTTCGGCACAGCGAACCTTCGACGAGCTTGTCGTTCACGACAAGACCCTGAGACTCTACACCCCGGATGAGGGTGGAGCGGAACATTGCTCGATGGACAATTGGAGCCAGGTCATCCCGTATCAGGTCGACTGGTTGCTCGATCGCATCGCTCGTTAGAACCGTCCAACAACAACAAGAGGGAAGCATGAAAATCAGGACTATGATCGCGGCAATGACAATTGCCGCTTCCACCATCGCCGCCAGTACAGCCTGGGCACAGGAAAAAGTAACCGTCAGGCTCGACTTCCTGCCATGGGGCATCCACGCCGCGCTCCACCTGGCCGCCGAGAAGGGCTGGTTCAAAGACGAGGGCCTCGACGTCGAGATCTCGGACGGCAAGGGATCCAATGTCACCATCCAGCAGGTCGCGTCGGGCGAGATCGACATCGGCCAGGTGCAGCTCAACGTCGCGGCGGTCGCCCGCACGAAGGGCCTTCCCGTCATGTCCATCGCCGGCTTCGTTCGTCGCGGCGACCTTGGCGCCCTGGTCCCCACCGACTCCGGGATCAACAGCGTCAAGGACCTGGAAGGCCGCAAGGTAGCCTATGTGGCGACGACGAGCGCGAGCGTGCTGGCAGAGCCTTTCTTCGTCGCCGGTGGGGCCGATCCGAAGAAGATCGAACTCATCAACGTCGATTCGTCTTCCCAGATGTCCGTCTACAACGCCAAGACGGTCGACGCGGTCATCATGACGGTCCCGCTCGGCATTGCCGTTGCGGCGCAAACGCGCCCCTCCAAGGGCATCATGCTCGCCGATGTCGGCATGAACCTGCCGAGCTACGGCCTGATCACGAGCGACACCACGCTGAAGAACCGCGCACCGGTGCTGAAGAAGTTTGTCGCGGTTGCCGTCAAGGCCTGGGATTATCTCTACAGCGATCCGAGCCACATCGACGAGGGCGTCGCCGCCATCCTCGCGCAGCGGCCCAACGACAAGCTCAATGGCGACATCCTGAAAAGGCAGGTTACCCTATACAAGGCGTTCCTCGACACGGACGCGACCAAGGGCAAGAAGATCGGCTGGCAGTCAGACGAAGACTGGAAGATCGGCATCGCCACGCTTGAAAAGGCTGGCCTCATTCCCGCCGGCAAGCAGCCGAGCGATTTCTACACGAACGAGTTCGTGTCCGAGTAGCTCATGCAATCGTCCTTGAGCACCCCTGGCAAAGCCCACGACATGGAGCTGGCGCGGCCGGCCCATGTCGTGATCGAAAATGTGACCAAACAGTACAACGGCGACACCGGCTTCGTTGCGCTCAAGGACATCAACCTCAAGATCGGCCGGCGTCAGTTCGTCAGCATCGTCGGCCCCAGCGGCTGCGGAAAGTCGACCCTGCTGAAATGTGTCGCCGGCCTGACCGACCTCAGCGCGGGGTCGATCGCCGTCGACGGCAAAATCGTGCGCGATCCTCCCCTCGACATGGCCGTCGTGTTCCAACGCGACATCCTCCTCGACTGGCGTCGGGTCATCGACAACATCCTCCTGCCTGTCGATTTTCGCGGCGAGCGCAGCCCGGCCTGGATCGAGAAAGCCAAGTCGCTGCTGCACCTGATGGGGCTTGATGGCATTGACCAACGCTTTCCATGGGAACTGTCGGGCGGGCAGAGGCAACGCGTCGCCATCTGCCGGGCCCTGATCCAGGACCCCTCTCTGCTGCTCATGGACGAACCCTTCGGCGCGCTCGACGCCATGACCCGCGACGAGCTCAACCTCGAACTGCAGCGCATCTGGATGCAGGCCGACAAGTCCGTGATGTTCATCACCCATGGCATCAGCGAGGCGGTCTTTCTGTCGGACGTCGTTGTCGTGATGGGCACCAGTCCCGGCCGGATCGTCCAGGTCCTGGAGATCGACCTGCCAAGACCGCGCACGCTCGACATGCGCGAGACGCCCGAGTTCGGCGTCTATGCCAAGCACATCCGCCACATCTTCCAGGAGATGGGTTTCTTGAGGGGCCACCCATGATCAGACGGTTCGAACCGGCCATCGTTCTCATCGGCTTCCTGGCGTTCTGGGAGATCGGCGCGCGCCTCATGCAGGTTCCGCAGTACATCCTCCCGCTTCCCACCGCCATCTTCGCCGAACTCTGGAACAATCTCGGTTGGTACGCCATGCATGCCTACTACACGCTGGCGGCCTGCATCCTGGGCTTTCTGCTCGCCCTTTTCGTGGGCATCGCGATGTCTGTAGGCATCGTCTATTCGCGTGTCCTCGAAAGTACGCTCTACACCTTGCTCGTGTCGCTGAACTCCATCCCGAAGATCGCGCTGGCGCCCCTTTTCATCATCTGGATGGGAACCAACCTCACCTCGAAGGTCGCGATCTCGATGCTGATCGCTCTCTTCTCGATTGTCATCGACGCGGTCCTCGGGCTTCGCTCGGTCGATTCCGACACGCTGTCCATGGCGCGCTCCATGCGCGCTTCGCCGATGAAGGTGCTCTGGTACATCCGCTTCCCGGCGGCCATGCCCTACATCTTCGCCGGCATGAAGGTGGCCATTTCGCTCGCGCTCGTCGGCGCCATCGCCGGTGAGTTTGTCGCCTCGCAGGTCGGCCTCGGCTACGTCATCATGGTTGCCCAGGGCTCGTTCGAGATCACACGCGTCTTCGCCGCGATCGTCCTGCTTGGAATCCTCGGCACCATCCTTTTCTACCTGATCATCATCGCCGAGCGCTTCGTGATCCCCTGGCACATATCGCACCGCGTGATCGCCGGCGGCGGGCACTAAGCGTCATAACGAAATCGAGCAAAGGCAGCATCATGACAGCACGAATCTGGGAACAGTACTGGACCGCGAAGGATCGCGAGGCGATGCAGGCTTCGGGCTACGCCAACCCAATGGGTTTTGGCAGCCGGCCGGCTCTGATGATCGTCGACGCCAGCTATAATTTCTGCGGCGAGAAGTCAGAGCCATTGCTTGAGTCCATCAAGACCTGGCGCAATTCCTGCGGGACCGACGCCTGGGATGCCCTTGCGGTCATACGCAGGCTCATCGATGCGGCACACGACAAGAGCGTCCCGGTCTTCTATTCGACCAACACGCGACGTCTGGACGGTTTCGACGCCGGCAGCTGGCGCTGGAAGAACGCCCGTGAGCTTGAAGATCCAGAGAAGGAAATTCGCGGCAACGAAATCGTCGCCGCGATCGCACCAGAAGACCGCGACGTCGTCATCCTGAAGACGAAGCCCAGCGCCTTTTTCGGCACGCCGCTGCTGAGCTTCCTGGTCGACCTCAAGGTCGACACGCTGGTCGTGTGCGGCGTCTCCACGAGTGGCTGCGTGCGCGCCACGGTGATCGACGCGTTCTCCAACAATTTCCGTGTGCAGGTCGTCGAGGATGCCTGTTTCGACCGCTCCGAAGTCTCTCATGCCGTCAACCTCGGAGACATGAACGCCAAATATTCCGACGTGGTTTCCAGCGCACGGGTGCTCGAGGTGTTCTCGGGCCTGGACGCCGCCACGCAGAGCGCAGGGCGCCCGCGGATGGGCGGGTGAAGTCGAGCCTCGTCATGCGCACCGCGTTCTGGAACTACGATCGTACGATGCCGCTCTGCGACGGCCGCGTGGATCTCGGTGGGTTGCCACTCGAGATCAGCATCCTTCGACCGGAGCAGACATTCGCCATGGCTTATCAAGGCGACGGATTCGATATCTGCGAGGCTTCGCTCAGCAATACGCTGACGGCGACCTCCAAGGGCGAATGCCCTTACGTTCTCGTCCCCGCCTTCGTGTCGCGGGCATTCCGCCACGGTTCGATTTTCGTCCGCGCGGATGGCAGCGTCAGCGGTCCCGAAGACCTGGCCGGCAAGACGATCGGCCTGCAGGAATACGACATGACGGCGGCTGTCGTCGTGCGCGGCCTGCTGCGCGACGAGTATGGCATCGAATCGTCGTCGATCGATTGGCGGGTGGGTGACGTGGAGCGTCTGAAGCCTCTGGACTTTCCGCTTGGCCGACCGCCCGCGGGGGTCTCGCTGACGATGCGACCACAAGGAACGAGCCTCGAGCAGGGCCTTCTTTCTGGCGAGCTTGATGCAATCATTTCCCTGCGCACGCCACAGGCCGCATTGCAGCCAGAGCCGCTCGTCAGACGGCTCTTCGACGATCTGGCCGAGCGCGAATGGTTTGCGCGGAGCGGCCTCTTCCCGATCATGCACGCCGTCGGGGTCAAACGCTCCCTCGCACAGAGCAATCCGGGATTGACGCGGAAAGTCTACAATCTCTTCAAGGCGGCCAGGGATCTCGCCATTGCCGACCTCGACGTGATCCAGGTGCCCAAGGTCACACTCCCTTGGCCGGCGGCCATCGTGAGGGAAATCCGGGGCCTTATGGGATCTGACTTCTGGCCATATGGCATCGACGCGAACCGGGCCGTCCTGGAAACCCAGATGCGCTGGTCGCGCCAAGATGGCCTGCAGGCGCGTCCGGTCCAGCTTCACGACCTGTTCGCGCACGACTGCATGGACACCTGATCGCGACCCCATCGCTCGCGACTTCGGCAGGGTCGCACCGACAATTGCTGCGCAAATGCGCCAACGGAGACATTTGATGACAAATTCTGCTGAAGTGCGGATCGGCGTCGACATCGGCGGCACTTTCACCGATCTGGTGCTCACGCATTCCGACGGCCGCATCGTCCACCGCAAGGTCTCGTCTACGCCGGCCGGGCCCGAGGAGGCCGTCCTGACTGGCGTGCTCCAGCTGCTGCGGGACGCCGAGGTCGATGCCGCGGCCGTCAAAGAGGTCGTTCATGGCACCACTGTCGGCTCGAACACGCTGTTGCAGAAAACCGGGGCACCGACCGGCCTGATCACGACCAAGGGTTTTCGCGACGTCCTCGAAATCGGCCGCCTGCGGACGCCCAGCATGTTCGACCTGCAATGGGAAAAGCCGCTGCCACTGATCCCCCGCCGTCACCGGCGCGAGGTTACCGAGCGGATGACCTTCGATGGCAAGGTCCTGATCCCCCTGGACGAGGTGGAACTGGTTCAGGTCGCCAGCGAACTCGTCGACAGCGGCATCACCTCGCTCGCCGTGTGTTTTCTCAACAGCTACACAAATCCCGTCCACGAGCATGCCGCCGAAAAGATCCTCGCCGCGCGTTTCCCCCTGCTGAAGATCACGACGTCCGTTTCTGTGCTGCCCGAGCCCAAGGAGTACGAGCGGACCTCGACCACGGCCGTGAACGCCTATGTCCGTCCGGTGCTCGAGAAGTATCTGACCCGGCTTGAAGACGGCCTTGCATCGATCGGCATCAAGGCGCCTTTGCTTGTATGCAATTCGAACGGCGCCCTGGCGTCGTCGGAGACGGCGAGAACCAAGCCCGTCTTTTTCATCTCGTCGGGCCGAGCCGCCGGCGCTGCCGGTGGCGCCCGTCTAGGCGACGCCATCGGCCTGCGGGACATGGTGGTGTTCGATATGGGCGGCACCACGGCATCGGCCTCGCTCGTGCAGAACGGCGAGCTGTCGCGCGTGACGGAGTACGAGTTCCGCGCCGGCATCAGCACGCCCAGCCGCTTCATCAAGGCCGGCGGCTATATGATGAGCGTGCCCAGCGTCGACGTGGCGGAGGTCGGCAGCGGCGCCGGCTCGATCGCCTATGCCGACGATGGTGGCCTGATCCGCGTCGGGCCGACCTCGGCGGGGGCCGACCCGGGCCCCGTCTGCTACGGCCTGGGCGGCACGCGGCCGACCGTCACCGACGCCAATCTGGTACTGGGACACCTTCCGGACTCGCTTGCGGGCGGGTCGCTGCGGCTTTCCGTCGACAAGGCGCGCGATGCGCTCCACGACGAACTGGGCGCCGGCTTCGGTTTGTCTCCGGAACTGGCTGCCTTCGGTGTCCGCGAGGTCGTCAACGCCAACATGGCGCGCGCCATACGCGCGGTCACAATCGAGCGCGGTGTCGACCCGCGTGACTTCACATTGGTTGCCATAGGCGGGTCTGGACCGGTCCACGCCGTCGACATTGCCCGGCTCCTGTCGATGCCGCGCGTGCTCGTGCCGGCATCGCCGGGGGTCTTCACGGCGATGGGCATGCTGGCGGGTGACATTGAGCGCTACTTCATCCGGCCGATGACCGGCCGGCTGGCCGAATTCGATCATGCCAGGGTCAACGACCTGCTCGACCAGATGCGCGCGGACGCCCGCGCGGCGTTGATGTCGGAGGGCAAGTCGGACGACGACATGCAATTGCTGCCGGAACTGAACATGCGCTTCCGGGGTCAGGAGCTTTTCCTGCCGATCCCGCTTGGAGACGATCCCGATCCGCAGGCGCTGCGGATGGCATTCCTGGCCGCCTACGAAGCCATCTATTCCTACGCGCCGACGGACGCCGTCGAGACGGTCAGCATCCGGCTCGTCGGTCGCGGCCTTCGGCACGGCAAGCTGGATTTCAGGTTTCCCTCAAGCCGAAATCGTGCAGCCGGTGCGGCAAAGGGCAGCCGCAGGGTCTATTTTGGCGAGCAGGAAGGCTGGGTCGAAACCCCCGTCTACGACCGGGCGGTCATGCCCGATCGCATCGAGGGACCGGCGATCATCGAGGCGACCGACAGCACCATCTCCATGCCCCCGGGATCGACCGCCGCGCTTGATGACCACCAAAACATCTTCATCACCTTGAACTGACGAGTGGGAACGACCATGAGTACCGCCATAGATCCGATCACCTTCGCTGTTCTCAAGAGTGCGCTCGATTCGATTGTCGACGACATGGCCTACACGGTCATGCGGACCGCCCGGTCGCCGATCGTGCGCGACGTTCTCGACTATTCCACGACGATGTGCGACGCGACCGGCCAGATCCTCGCCCAGGCCAAGACCGTCGCGCTGCATCTGGGCGCGGTTCCGGATGCCATGGAAGCGCTGCTGCGCCACTATGGCGACGATCTGGCGCCCGGCGACGTCATCATCTTCAATGACCCTTACGATGGAGGCATGCACCTCCCGGACATCTTCATGTTCAAGCCGATCTTCGCGAGGGACAGGCACATCGGCTTCTCCGTCGTCATCTGCCATCATTGCGATGTCGGCGGCCGCGTGCCTGGCTCGAACGCAAGCGATTCGACGGAGATATTTCAGGAAGGGTTGCGGATTCCGCCGCTGAAGCTTTTCGATCGCGGCGTGCGCAACAAGACGCTGTTCGACGTGATCTCCAAGAACGTCCGGCTCCCCGATCTGGTCATTGGCGATCTCGAGGCGCAGCTGGCGACCTGCGCCTTGGGCGAACGCGAGATGCTGCGCCTCGTCGAGCGCTACGGCGTCGAGACGCTTGAGGCGTTCCTCGTCAATGTCCTCGACTATGGCGAGCGCCTGACGCGAAAGGCTATCGCGCAATGGCCGGACGGAACGTACGGCTTTACCGACTACATCGACGGTGACGGCTTCAGCGAGGAGCGCATTCCCATCGTCGTCTCGGTCAAGGTTGCCGGCGACCAGCTCACCATCTCCTTCGACGGCAGCTCGCCGCAGGTCAAGGGAGCAATCAACTCGACCTTGTCTTTCGTCAAATCGGCGACCTACCTGGCGGTGCGCTGCGTTCTGGACTCCGACGTGCCGAACAATTCCGGCGTCTACCGCTGCATCGATGTCAACGCGCCCAAAGGCTCGCTGCTGAACCCGTCCTTCCCCGCGCCTGTCGCGGCCCGGGCCCTGACCGGATACCGGGTCGCCGACACGGTCCTGGGCGCGCTGGCTGAGATCGTGCCGGAACGCGTCGTCGCCGCGGGCGAAGGCGGCAACTCCGTTGTCTGCCTCGGCGGATATGACAAGGCGACCGGCGAGCCCTTCATCGTCGTCGACATGATCAACGGCGCCTTGGGCGCGCGCGCCACACGCGACGGCATAGACGCCATCACCAATCCGACGCAGAACATGTCGAATATGCCGATAGAGATCATGGAGGCCACATATCCGCTCCGCATCGAAGAGTATTCTCTGCGCGAGGATTCCTGTGGCGCGGGGCGAACGCGCGGCGGGCTGAGCGTCGTTCGGCAGTACCGGCTGCTCGCCGACGAGGCCATCCTGCAACTGCGTACCGACCGCTATCACACCGCTCCCTATGGTCTGTTCGGCGGGAAGGGCGGCGCATTGTCGCGCAACTATCTCATCCGCGACGGCGAGAGCGAACTCCTTGCCAGCAAGGTGACCCGCGAGGTGGGCCGCGATGACGTGATCCGCCACGAGCAGGCCGGGGGAGGCGGCTACGGCGATCCCAATGAGCGGCCCTTGGGTGCCATACTCAGCGATGTTCTGGACGGGAAAATCAGCTTGTCGTATGCCCGGGAGCATTTCGGTGTTGTCATAGCCGGCAATGCAATAGACGAGGCCGGCACGTCGACGCTACGCAGGTCAAGGCAGATGGCGAACACATGATGGGTTCGACCGGACCAACCGGAAAGACGCCCACCGGGCCGATGATGGGTTTGCGCGGATTGCCGGCGGGGTCCAGTCTTGCCGGCGATCCCGGGGTGACTATCGCGGCGGCGTGGTCCGGTAGCGGAGGACATGCATGACTGCATCGGCGACAACCCGAAAACCGAGGAAGGGCGTGAAGTTGGCGACGGCCGCGCTGGTGCCGGGCCAACCGGCCCGGCGTGTCGCGCATCCTGCAAGTGGGTCGCCGCAACGCAACGCGGTCAAGACACAGGAACGCATCTTGAGCGCCGCCCAGGCCGAGTTTGCAGGCAAGGGATATGATGGAGCGCGCGTCGAAGCCATCGTCGCGCGCGCCAAGGTGAGCAAGAACCTGGTCTACTACTATTTCGCAAGCAAGGAGCAGCTCTACATCCGTGTGCTGGAGCGGATCTATGAAACGCTACGCAGGCGCCAGGACGAGCTCCCGCTGCTCGGGCTCGACCCGGTCGAAGCGATGACCGCGCTTTGCGAAAAGACCTTTCAGGTCTTCGTCGACGAGCCGGACATCATCACCATCCTGAACACGGAAAATCTCCATCGCGGCAGGCACGTCAAGAAGTCGCCGATCATCCGGTTGCTCTACGAGCGGCTGGCGTCTTCATTGTCGACGATCCTCGATCAAGGCGTCGCGGCCGGCGTCTTTCGCAAGGATCTGGATCCTGTCGACCTCTATATCTCCATGTCCGGCCTTGGCTACTTCTACCTGTCCAACAAGTACACTTTATCGCTTATCTTCGATCGTGACCTGAAGACGTCGGAATACATAGAAAAACGCAAGGATCACATAGTCGATATGGTCATGCGTTACGTGCTGGTCAGCAACATCGATTCACCCACAAAACGGAAGCCTGAGAAATGACGCGGGACCCTTCGGCACCGGACGGACATGTCGGCGATCAGGCGTCGCGGTCTGCCGAGCACCACGATCATCACGACTGCGGCGGCAAGCCCGCGGGTCCAGTCGATGTCGTCCATCACGACCCGACCTATTGGGAACTGCGCGTCGATGCGGTGTACCAGTTGCTGGCCGATTCGAGGCGTAACATCCTGCGGGCCGACGAATTGCGCTGGATGCGCGAATCGCTCAGCGCCGAAGACTACGACCGCTTCAACTACTACGAGCGCTGGGTGGCCGCGATGTCCAGGATACTGTTGTCGAAGCAGGTCGTCACGCCGGGCGAGCTCGCCGCGAAGATCGACGAGATCAGGCGCCGGGGAGCCGGATGAACGCGCGATTTCGCATCGGCGATCGTGTCGACGTCGCTACGCGTCATCAAGCCGGCCACGTCCGGACACCGAATTACGTCAAGGGGAAGACCGGGCGCATCGTCGATGTCCGCGGCGCGTTTCGCAACCCGGAACTGCTGGCGCAGGGCGAGCCCGGTCTGCCCCGCCAGTATCTCTACCGGGTTGAATTCGATTGGCATTCGCTTTGGCACGATGGCCCTTCGTCCTGCCCGGATCGGATTATCGTCGACATCTACGAGCACTGGCTGATGACGGCAGCGGGGATGGAATGAGAAGATGAGCGGCGACCAGGAACACGAAACTCACGGCCACGGCGACAATCAGCGTCACGATCACCAGCCGATCGAACACGTCCACACGCCCGACCACGATCCGGAGATCGTCATTCTGGACCAGGCGATCCGGGAACTGCTCGAGGAAAAGGGCATCGTCTCGCCCGCCGAGATGCAGCAATGCATCGAAGCCCTGGAAGGGCGCAATGGGGGTATCCGCGGCAAGGAGATGATTGCGCGCGCCTGGACTGACCCCGGTTTCCGCGAACTGCTTCTCTCGGACGGTCAGGCGGCTTTGGCGTCGATGGGGCTCGGCCTTGGCGGTCCGGAATTCGTCGTGGTCGAGAATACGCAGGACGTTCACAATGTCATCGTTTGCACGCTGTGCTCCTGCTACCCGCGCGGCGTGCTTGGCCTGCCGCCGAGTTGGTACAAAAGCGCGGCATACCGCTCGCGGGTCGTACGCGAGCCCAGGGTGGTGCTGAAGGAGTTCGGTACGGTCTTGCCGGACCACGTGGAAATCCGGGTCCACGACAGCCTGGCTGACCTCAGATACATGGTGTTGCCGATGCGCCCCGTCGGCACTGAGGGCTGGTCGGCGGAAATGCTGGCCGAGCTCGTTGGAAGCGACGCAATGATCGGGGTGCGGCCGGCGGATTGTCCGGTTCGGTGAAGCCCTCGGACACAAACACCGGTGCCTGCGTCACCGCCATGTCAAGTGCATCCGACAGAGCCCGGCGCGGGTTCGGCGCAGCAGGCGCTGCGGATTGCGGTTCCTGTCGCCACTGGTTTCGCAGAACAGGCGCGAAGCGATGGTGACCGGCGGCATTGGCGAGCCTGTCGAGCGGCGCGAGGATGTTCGGTTCGTGCGCGGCCTTGGCCGCTACACCGACGACATTGCGGCCTCAATGCCCGGTGCTCTCCACATGGCGGTCGTGCGCTCGCCCCATGCGTCGGCGCGCATCATCTCGATCGATGCCGAAGCGGGACGGCTGGCACCCGGCGTGCGCGCTGTGCTGACGCGCGACGAGATGGCGGCGCAAGATTTCCATCCCCTGCCGGTACGCATGCGGCGCGAACGTCGAGAAGGCGAGGCAAGTTTCGTGCCGCCCTATATGCCGCTGGCGGTCGATGCCGTCCGCCATGTCGGTGACGCCGTGGCCGTCGTCGTTGCGGACACGCTGAACCAGGCGCGGGATGCGGCCGAGCGCATCGATGTCGTCTACGAGCCGACGGACTGCGTGACACAGCTCGACATCGCGGTTTCGCCACAGTCGCCGCGCGTATGGGCCTGCGAGCCGGACAACATCTGCTTCGACCAGAGGTGGGGCGACGCCGCTGCCTGCGACGCTGCCTTCGCGTCGGCAAGCCACGTGGTCTCGGAGCGCTTCGTCATCAGCCGCGTCGCGACCAATTCGCTCGAGCCGCGCACGGCGGTTGGCGACTACGATCGGATGACCCAGCGATACACGCTCCATGCCGGCCTTCAGTCGCCGCACGAAATGCGCGACGACATCGCCACTGTCTTTCGCCTGCCGCCCGATCGCTTTCGCCTTGTCTCGCCGGACGTGGGCGGAGCCTTCGGGCTCAAGGGCAGCTTGCATCCGGAACTCGTCCTTGTCCTGTGGGCATCGCGCCAGACCGGGCGCCCTGTCCGGCACGTCTGTGAACGATCCGAAGCTTTCCTGTCCGACCACCAGTCGCGCGACCATGTGTCCGACGTCTCACTGGCGCTGGATGCCTCCGGAAAGTTCCTCGGCCTGCGCGTGTCCACGCTGGCCAATCTCGGAGCCTATGTCGCCTCCGACGGCCTGCATTCGCCTACCAACAACATTGGCGGCCTGGCCGGGCAATACACGACACCGGCCTTCGACGTCCGCGTCCAGGGGGTGTTCACGCACACGCTTCCAACCTGTCCCTATCGCGGCGCCGGCCGTCCCGAGGCGTCGTTCTGCATCGAGCAGATCATCGACAAGTCCGCCCGCCAGCTCGGCATGGACAGGGCCGAGATCAGGCGCATGAACATGATCCCGCCGCAAGCGCTGCCCTTCAAGACGCCTCTCGTCTTCACCTATGACAGCGGTGAATTCGAGAGCGTGCTCGACAAAGGCCTGGCCGCCGCCGACTGGTCCGGCTTCGAATCCCGCCGCTCTGCGGCGAAGGCGCGGGGCTTGCTGCGCGGCATTGGAATTGCCTGCGTCATCGAGGTAGCCGGCGGCCCGCACGGCAGGCCGTTCGAGGAGTCGGCGGAAATCCGGTTCGATGCCACTGGCCGCGCAAAGATCCTCGCCGGCAGTCACTCGCAAGGCCAGGGCCACGAGACGGTGTTCGTCCAGATGGCGCGGGAAATTCTCGGGGTCCCGGCCGACGACGTGCAGATTGTCTATGGCGATACCGATGTCGTGGCGCACGGTCGCGGCACATTCGGATCGCGCACCATGATGGCGTTCGGCGCCGCCTTCACCAGCGCCGCCCGCAAGATCATCGACAAGGGCAGGATCATCGCCGCCCATCTTCTCGAGGCCCCTGAACAATCGCTGGTTTTCGGCGACGGTCACTTCTCAGTGCGGGGCACCAATCGCCACATCTCGCTGACCGACGTCGCCCGTGCGGCATTCGCCACCACGCGGATGCCGCACGGGCTCGAAATCGGTCTGTGCGAGCGCGCCATCGTGGCCCTCGAGAAACCGACTTTTCCAAATGGCTGTCACATCTGCGAGGTCGAGATCGATCCCCTGACCGGCCTGACCGACATCGTTGCCTACACCGTCGTCGACGACGTCGGAACGGTCATGAACCCGATGCTCGTCAACGGCCAGATCCACGGGGGCATAGCGCAAGGCATCGGGCAGGTGTTGAGCGAACAGATCATCTACGGCGACGACGGGCAGATCGTCACCGGGTCCTTCATGGACTACGCAATGCCCAGAGCCGATGGCCTTCCCGCGATGCAAGTCCGGAGCCATCCGGTCCCGACAGCCACAAATCCACTCGGTGTGAAAGGCGCCGGGGAGGCCGGCACCGTAGGTTCGCTTCCCGCGACGATGAGCGCTATCCAGGACGCGATCATGCCGGAGGGCGTCGATCGCATCGACATGCCCGCGACCCCCCTGGCTATCTGGAAGGCCCTCCGTATCGTCCGGGAAAAGTCAGGCCGGGGCAGGATTTGACCCGTTCCCCTACCATAGGATTCGACTTGTGTTTGAATGATCAAAGACCGCAACATTATCGATCTCTCGATGAATCACGATGGGCTGATCACGCGCATCGACGCCGATCTCGTGTGATCGCAAGAACAGGGCGGGGACGTCCGCCGTGCCATGCCATCAAGCCGCATCCCTCGGCTCCGTCGGCACCGGTGACCAATCGAAATTCAGCAAGACAACGCGGCGAGGACTGTTGCGGATGCGGCTGAAATTGGTATTGTGCTGGTATTATCGAACGGACCGCCAGAGTGACATTTTTTGACATTTTCACCGCGGTTCGGGGCGGCAAGGATAGTGGTTCGCCAGCCTATCGGCGGCTGCAGTCTTCATTGGTCGGCGCGATCGCCTCGGGTGCAGTGAAGCCTGGATCGGCTCTGCCTGCGGAGCGTGAGCTGGCGCTTGAACTGGGCATCTCGCGGGTCACCGTCCGCAGGGCGATGGCTGAACTGGTGCGCGATGGTTTCGTTGTCCAGCGACACGGCAGTGGGACCTATGTGTCGGGACCGCCCGAGCGCGTCGTGCAAAGCCTGAGCCGGCTCTATTCGTTTTCCGAAGACATGATGTCGCGCGGACGGGTAGCCGGTACTGTGTGGCTGGGCCGAGAGTTGAGCGTGGCCAATGCCAAGGAGGCGCTGCGGCTCGAAATCCCGAGCGGCAGCAGTATCGTCAGAATGCGTCGCCTGCGTCTGGCGGACGAAGAGCCGATGGCTCTCGAGACCTCGCTGATCCCGGCTGCGATGCTTCCGGATGTGACGAAGATCAAGGATTCGCTCTATCAGACATTGCGCGAGCTCGGTCATGTCCCATCGCGGGCCGTGCAGCGCATTTCGGCCGTCAATGTCGATGCGGAAAGAGCGCGGCTGCTCAAGCTGACCCCTGGCGCGGCAGCACTCGACATCGACCGCGTCACCCGCATGGACGATGGGACGGTCATCGAACTGAGCCGATCGATCTTCCGGGGCGACGCCTACGATTTCGTCGCTGAACTCGGTCTGTGTAGGTGAGTCTGCTGGACGCTGGCCAGTGTGAATGCCAAGCCGCGGCTGTGGCCTTGGATAGCGATCAGAGATAATACCAGTTCATGACCACTTATTTCCTCGGCATCGACGCCGGCTCGTCCCTGACCAAAGCCGCGGTCTTCGATGTAAACGGCAACCAGCTTGGCATGGGGGTTCGGCGTATCCATCTGCAGCGGCCTCATCCAGGCTGGTCGGAAATCGACCCGGTTGAAGCATGGAGCGCGGTCAGCGCGGCGATCCGTGCGGCGCTCGACAGTGCCGGTGTAGCAGCAACCGACATTGCGGCGGTGGGACTGTCCGCGGCAATGGTCGGGGCATGGCTGGTCGATGGCGACGGCAACGCCTTGCGTCCGGGCATTGTGTGGGAGGACAGCCGGGCGCAGGAGCTGCTGGACGAGCGGGTGGCCGCCGTGCCGGATTTCTATCGCAGGATCTTCAGGTCGAATGGCTGCGTGCTTCAGCAGGGCTGCACATTGCCGCTCCTCGCCTGGCTGCAAATACACGAGCCCGATGTCCTCGAAAGGGCCTCCCATGTCTTCAGCTACAAAGACTTCCTGCGCCTGAAGCTTACCGGACGCGTGGCCGCCGACCGAACCGAAGCGGCGGTGGCGCCGGGCAGCGCCAGCTTGCGTGACCGCAGCCCCGAAATGCTCGATTTGTTCGAGATAGCCGGGCTTGCCCAAAAGCTGCCTGCGCCGGCCGAGTCCGAGACCATAGCCGGTCTCGTCACGGCAGAAGCGGCGGCGCTCACCGGTCTCGCCGAAGGCACGCCCGTGGCGATCGGTGCCGGCGATGTTCCGGCAACGGTCATCGGCGCCAGCGCGCTCGAAGCCGGGATCGCGCTGGCTGTGCTCGGCACGACCTGCATGGTTGGCATCGTGTCCGATCAGCCTGTGTTCACACCACCCGACATCGGCCTGCTCTTCACCTTGCCCGGAGAGGCCTGGTTCCGGGCAATGGTCAATGTTGCCGGCACGCTCAATCTTGACTGGGCCATCGCGACGCTGCTTCCCGACATCGCTGCGGAACCTGATCTCTACGCCCGCATGGAAGCGATGATCGCACCGCTGCCGATCGGCTGCGAGGGCGTCGTCTATCTGCCCTATCTCAGCGAAAGCGGCATCATCGCACCGGTGGTCGATCACGAAGCGCGCGCCGGCTTCCACGGGCTTGCGCCCCGGCACGGGCGGCCGCACATGATCCGCGCCGTTTACGAGGGCGTCGCCCTCGCCCTGCGCGACCTGTATGACGAGCTCGAAGGGACCACCGGCACGATCCTCCTGACGGGTGGCGGCGCACGCAGCCAGATGTGGACACAGATGATCGCCGACGCTCTCGGCGCCACCGTCCTGGTTCCGGCCGGCACGGAATTCGGGGCGAGGGGGGCGGCACTGCTTGCCGCGACCGCCGTCGGACGGTTCTGGTCCGTCCGCCAGGCGTCGACCTCAACGCGGCAGATACAGCGCCGGCAAGAGCCGGATCATACCACGAAGCCGGCCTGGGACCGGGCGTTCATAAATTATCGGGCGCGCCGCGACAGCATCTTGCGCGGATAGCCAAAAACCCACTACACAGGATTTGCGGGTGTGGTACATACCACCAGAGAGTCCTGGTTATACCTGACAATGACTGCAAGCGTCGTCGCGGATCAATTCCCACTCTATCAACGCATAGCCAATGCGCTTGCGACGCAGATTGCGTCCGGCGTCCTGAAGGTCGGCGAACGGCTGCCGTCGGAAAGGCAGATGGCCGAGGATCTCGGTGCAAGCCGGATGACCGCCCGCCAGGCCCTGAAGCTGCTGGAGCGGCGAGGCCTGGTGGAGACCCGTACCGGCCTTGGCGCCTTCGTCGCGCGTGCCCAGATCGAACAACAGCTGAGCACGCTGAGCGGGTTCACCGAAGATATGGACCGTGGCGGCCGCAAGGCGTCAAGCATCGTGCTCAACGCCGGACTGGGCTCCGCGGACCGGGAGGCGGCCGCCGCACTTGGCATTGCAGAGGATGCGCCGGTCCATCGCCTCGTTCGTGTGCGCCTGGCGGACGCCGAGCCGGTCGGTCTCGAGCGCACGGAAATCTCGGCCGTTCTCGTGCCGAAACTTTTCGAACGGGCCGATTTCAGCACGGATTCACTCTACCGCGTTTTGCGCGAGGACTATGGGCTGTTTCCAAGCGTGGCCGAGCAGAAGCTCTGGTCCGCGCATCCGGATGCTGCGAGTGCCGCGTCGTTGGGAATTTCGCTGCAAAGCCCGGTGCTCATCCTCACCCGGCGCACACTCGATAGTACTGGCCGCCCGCTCGAATATGTGCGGGCAGTCTATCGGGGCGACTGCTTCGTGATGCGCGCCAATCTGACCCTTGGAAAAGGCACATGACAAAAACGCCGACCGCCGCAGCCTATCTGGCCGACCTCACGATCCGCATTGGCCGCCTGCTCGACGTCAATGCCGACGCCATCGCGGCCGCCGCGGACGCCATCGAGCGAACGGCAAAGGCTGACGGTCTGGTCTATGTCTTCGGCACCGGCCACAGCCATACCATGGCCGAGGAGGCGCATTATCGCGCCGGTGGGTTGGCATTGACCGTTCCGATCCTCGCCGGTGTGACAATGGTCCATGAAGGTGCGGTCGCCGGCACCGTCTTCGAGCGCATGTCCGGCATCGTGGCGCCTGTCTTCGCCCGCTATCCGATCGGCCCGAACGACGTGCTGATCGTGGTGTCGAACAGCGGCGTCAACACGGCCACCGTGGAAGCGGCGATGATTGGAAAGACAGTCGGCGCGACCGTCATTGCGATCACCTCGGAAGCCTATTCCAGGCTCGCCGCCCAAGGCCGTACAAGGCTGGCCGATGTCGCCGACATCGTGCTCGACAATGGTGGCCCACCTGGCGACGCCACGACCAGCGTTGCCGGCAGCGAGTTGCGCGTCGGGCCGGTTTCAACCTCGATCGGCGCGGCGCTGATGAACGCCGTCTTCGTTGAGGCGGCGGCACGCCTGCAATCGGCCGGTGTGGCCGCCCCCATTTATCTCAGCGCCAACATGCCTGGCGCCAAGGAGGTCAACGAAGCGCTGGTGGCCCGCTATCGGCCGCGCAATCCGCATCTCTGACCATTCCAGACGACAAGAATTCCGGGTCTCAAGGGGAGCCCCGGGGGAAACGGGAGACGACACACAATGGGCCTGACACGTATTCTGACACTCGCCGGCTTCGCGACGACACTTCTTACCGGCACCGCCTATGCCGAACCGGTAAACCTGACGCTTTGGCACATGGAGCAGCCGCCGCACCGTGTGCAGCGCATGAAAGAGCTGCTTGATGAGTTCAATGCTGCGCACCCCGATATCCAGGTCAAGCAGGAGCCGCAGAGCTGGGGCGAAATCTACGCCAAGGCGCCGGCCGCCTTCGCTGCGGGAAATGGTCCCGACCTGCTCTTCACCATCCCCGACTTCACGACCGTGCTGAAGGGAATAGACGCCGTGGTGCCGGTCGACGACGTGGTCAAGGACCTCGACGCCAAGCATGGCTTCGTCAAGGCGACGCTCGCGCCCTACCAGTATGACGACCACGTCTGGGCCGTGCCGGCCTACAACATGGCGATCTCGCTATGGTATCGCAACAGCGTGCTGAAGGCGGCCGGCGTCGAAGTGCCGAAGACCTGGAGCCAGTGGCAGGCAGCGGCCGAGAAACTCAGCACCGACGGCAAATCGGGCATTGGCCTTCCAGCCAACAAACAGCTCTATACCGACCAGACGGTCTACAGCTTCATGGTCAACAGCGGCGCCGGCGACATCTACAATGCAGACGGCTCCATCGCCTTCGACAAGCCGGAAACGGTCAAGGCTTACGATTTCTACAGCAAGCTCGCAAAACTGTCCCCGGCCGACAATGGCACGTGGACCTGGGGCGAGGCCGAAGCCTGCTTTGCCAACAGCAGTTGCGGCATGATCCTGCAGTTCGGCGTCATCAACACCTATGACACCCAGGCAGAGGGTGATGCGGCCGACCTCGGCGTGGCGCCTGTCCCGCACGCCGATGACCAGAGCGATTCGGCGACGATCTCCTATTCGAATGCCATCATGCTGACGACAAAGGATGAAGCCAAGCAGAAAGCCGCCAAGGTATTTCTCGCCTGGCTGCTCGAGCCCGCAAACTATGGCCGCTTCCTGACCATGGAGCCGGGCCTGTTCCTGCCGGTCACCGATGACGGCGCCAAGGCGGAATCGTTCTGGAACGACAAGACCGTGACCAAGTACAAGTCGCAGGTCGAAACCATGATCGCCAACTCGCACCGCGGCAAGCTCTTCGGCTTCACCACCGGCAAGGTCTTCCCGTCGATCGGCGCCATCTCCGCGCAGAATGTCATCGCCGAGACCTTGCAGCACATCGTTGTCGACGGCCAGAGCGCCGCCGATGCGGTCAAGGCCGGCCAGGCGCGCATGAGCGAAGTCGCCAAGAAATAGAGGTCGGGGCCGGGGAACGCGCATGAAGAACACGACGCTCGCCTTCGCGTTCGTTTCACCGGCCCTCATCTTCCTGCTGGCCGTTCTCGGCTGGCCGCTCGTTCAAGCCGCCATCCTGAGTTTTCAGGATGTCGGCGTGATAGGTTCCGAGGGCCATTTCATCGGCCTCGGCAACTACGCGACGATCCTCGGTGGCAGAGGTTTCTGGCAGGCGCTTGGCCGCAGTATCGTATGGGTGCTGTCGAACGCGGTGGTGCAAACCATCCTGGCGCTCGCGACAGCGCTGATCCTCAACCAGAAATTCCCGGGTGTGCGCATCGCGCGCACCTGGATCATCCTCACCAGGATCGTGCCGACTGTCGTGGTCGTCATCATCTGGCGCTGGCTGCTGTCCTCGTCGGGCGGCATGATCAACCCGCTCCTGATACAGGCTGGCGCAATCGACCGCCCGGTCGGGTTCTTCGCCACGCGCGAGAGCGCCATGGCGACACTGATCATGATCAATTCCTGGCGTTGGTTTCCCTTCACCACCTTGATGATGCTGGCTGGCCTGACGCGCATTCCCGGAGACCTCTACGAAGCCGCCAGGGTCGATGGCGCCGGCACGTTTCAGCGGTTCAAGCGCATCACCTGGCCGTTGCTGCACCCAACCCTCATGGTGCTTGGCGTCGTCGGAACGCTTTTGTCGTTCAACGTGTTCGATGTCATCTGGCTGCTCACCGCCGGCGGCCCAGCCGGGGCGACCCAGACACTGCCGGTGCTGATCTACGAAACCGCCTTCAAGGGCTATCGTCTGAGCCAGGCCGCGACGATTTCCGTGCTCACCACGATCCTTCTCATGGGGTTCGCGTTTTTCGCCACCCGTGCCATGGCAGCCGCGGAGGCAGATCGATGAGGCGGACCTTGAGCCAGTCTCTGTCGCTCTATGGCGGTCTTCTGCTCATCGTCTTGGTGATCGGCTTGCCGTTCTGGTGGGTGCTGACCGGCTCCATCAAGCTGCCGAAGGAAATCATCCAGCGCGTGCCCACCATGGTGCCGCAAAGCTTCACCCTGCAGCATTTCGAGAAACTGCTGCAGGCGTCGGACTTCCCCGTCTATCTGCTGAACAGCATGGTCGTGGCCCTGTTTTCAACGGCGTTCACCGTCCTGCTGGCGTTGCCTGCGGCCTACGCGTTCTTCCGCATGGAGTTTCCCGGGCGCAACGCACTCTACAAGACCATTCTGCTCGCCTACGCTTTTCCGGGCGTGGTCGTGCTGATCCCGCTCTATGGCCTGTTTGCGAAGGTCGGATTGATCGACAGTCCGGTGGCGCTGGTGATCGTCAACGTCGCCTTCGCTCTGCCCTTCTCGATCTGGATGATGCGGTCCTTCCTGGCCAGCGTTCCCCGTGAGATTGAGGAGGCAGCCGTCGTCGACGGCGCATCGACCATTACCATCCTGGTCAGGATCCTTATGCCGCTGATCGCGCCGGGCATCGCCAGCGTTGCGATCTTCGCATTCATCTCGTCATGGACGGAATATCTGTTCGCCTCGGTACTCATCGTGTCGGACGCGCGGCGGACCATACCGGTCGGCTTTGCCGGCATCATCGGCCAGTACCAGATAGACTGGGGGCTGCTGCTGGCCGGCGCGACGGCGGCGATCATCCCGGTTGTCATCCTCTTCGCTCTTGTCGGTCGCTGGTTCGTCTCCGGTCTTACCGACGGCGCCGTGAAATAGGTCAAAGGAACAATCATGGCGGGTCTGTCGCTCCAGAAGGTCAAGAAGCGTTTCGGCGAAACGGAGGTTATCGCGGGCGTCGATCTCGACGTTGCCGATGGCGAGTTCGTCGTTTTTGTCGGTCCATCGGGCTGCGGTAAGTCCACGCTGTTGCGCATGATCGCCGGGCTGGAAAGAACCTCCGAGGGGCGCGTCCTGATCGGCGGGCGAGATGTGACTGACGAAGATCCGGCCAAGCGTGGCATTGCCATGGTATTCCAGACCTATGCCCTCTACCCGCACATGACGGTGGCGACCAACATGGGTTTCCCACTGGAGATGGCCAAGCGCCCCAAGGAGGAGATCGATCGCAAGGTCGCGGAGGCCGCCAGGATACTGCATCTGGAAGCCTATCTGCATCGCAAGCCACGCGAACTGTCCGGCGGCCAGCGCCAACGGGTCGCTATCGGCCGCGCGATAGTGCGCCAGCCGGGCGTCTTCCTGTTTGACGAACCTCTTTCCAATCTCGACGCCGAATTGCGCGTGCAAATGCGCATCGAGATTGCCCGGCTGCACCAGGAACTCGGCACAACGATGGTCTACGTCACGCATGACCAGGTCGAGGCAATGACGCTGGCCAGCCGTATTGTGGTGTTGCGCGCTGGCCGCATCGAGCAGGTCGGCGCGCCACTCGATCTTTACGAGGATCCCGACAACAGTTTCGTGGCCGGCTTTATCGGCTCGCCTCGCATGAACTTCGTCGATGCGACCGTTACGGCCGTCCAGGACGGCCACGCCGTTGTCGCCGCGCCCGAGGCCGGACTGGTCGGGATGGCGGTCGCCACACGCGGCACGCCGCCCAAATCGGGTACGCCTGTCAGCCTGGGCATCCGTCCGGAGCACTTCGTACCCGCTGATGGCGCGGCCGGTACGCTCTGCGGCAAAATCTCGCTGGTCGAGCGCCTGGGTGGCGTTGCCTACGCCCATGCGGTGCTCGCCGACGGCTCGATGATCACGGTCGAAAGCAGGGACGCCCATAATTTCGAAGTTGGAAACACGCAGCTCTTCGGCCTGCAGCGCGCGTTTTTGTTCGGCGCCGACGGCATGCGATTGTAAGGACGGCGGCGAAAGGCAACGGCGTGTGTTGGCTGCCTGGGATAAAGATTAGCCCAGTCCGAATGGTGTACACTGGAGATTAGGCACAGCTTTTCCAGGCGCGCTGCTCTTTCAAGCTCGATTCGTTGACTGGTCGTCAGCGTCATGAAGAGCCTGATGTGCTGGACAACCTCCGCGCACCATTCGCGCATGCTGTGGGGCTTGAAGCCTTGCGGAGATTTCGTTTCAGCGATCGAGATCCGACTGACGACACTGGATGGCATTGGCTCGGGAACCACTCATATGGCGGCCGCGCATCCCCTGCCGGCCACGATCGGGCAGGGTTGTTATTGTTCACCCGACCGTCTGCCTCTGCGCTGCCGGCAGTGCCGCCGCCAGCCGGTCCGCCCATTCCTCGATGCCGGGCGTTGTTGAAAGCAGATCCTGCCGGATCTCGACGAGGACGGCGGGAATACCGCAATCGTCGCCATGGACTGGCACGGCGTAATCGCCGTCACGGCTGATCACGTATGGCACGTTGGCCTCGACATTGAGGGCCACATCGTTGCGAAGGCCGGAGATCAGCGCCCCGGCAAGATCGCTGGCAGCGCCGTGCAACACGCCGGCATGCCAAGGTCTGGCAACACCGAGGAAGATCGGCGTGAAGGAATGGATAGTTATGATTCGCGTCGGCCTGCCCTCGGCCACCCGCAGATCGAGATGGGCGGCCACCCGGTCATGGAAAGGCGAAAACATGATCTCGGCGCGCCGGGCCCGTTCGGCTGCGTCGATGCCGACATTGCCGGGAATGTCGGTGTCTTCCGACAGCACCGGAATGCTGCCCTTGGCTCCGAGCGGCCGGTTAAGGTCGATCAACAGCCGCGAATAGCCGCCGAGGAAGGCCGGTGCATCAAGCCGCGCCGACAGCAGCCGAGTGACCTGGGCGGCGCCGATATCCCAGGCGATGTGACGCTGCAGATGTCCGGCGTCGAGGCCGAGTTGCCCATACTCTGCCGGAATGTGGTTCGACGCATGCTCGCACAAGAGCACGATGTCCGAGCGGCCGTGCTCGTTGAGAATTTCGACAGCCCCGGGCCAGTCCGTGTGCGCAGTCATCAATAAAGCGTCCGATAAAGATCGCAGATGGCAACCGGATCGAGTCCGGCAAGCCGCTCAGCCTCGTGACGCTTGAGCCCGACGAAAGTTTCGACGAAGACCGGCGCGAACCAGCCGGTCACAACGCCGTCGGCCAAAAGCGCGTCCAGGGCCGCCGGCAAGGTTTCCGGCAGGCGCACGAGCCCCAGATTTGCCCGTTCGGCGTCGCTCATCAGCGTTGGGTCGCCGGTGACCAAAGGCGGCGACGGCAGTTTCGCGTTCAGCCCCTCCAGTCCGGCCCGGATGATCGCCGCCAGGGAGAGATAGGGGTTGCCCGTGGCGTCGGCGGCCCGGTATTCGATGTTGTATTGCCGCGCCGGATCCCGCCCGTCGATCGTCACCGTCGGGCAGATGCGCAGGCTTGCCTCTCGGTCGCGATCCGCAAGCCAGGTATAGGATGAACTCCAGCTATGCGGCTTCAGGCGATAGAAGGACGATACGCTGGCCGCCGTCATGGCGGTGATCGCCGGCAAGTGGCGTAGCACGCCGGCACAGAACGCACCGGCAATTCTGGAAAGGCCGCCGGGTTGGGCGGCATCGTAAGTTGCCGGCTTGCCGGCGTCATCGAGGAAACTGAAATGGATATGGACGCCGTTGCCGACCGCGGTTGGCGCTGTCTTGGGCGCGAAACTCGCGCGCCAGCCGAAATTGCGAGCGACTTCCCGGGTGATTTCGCGGATGGCCACGGCGCGGTCGGCTGCCGTCAGCGCATCGGCCGGCTCATGCGTCACCTCAAACTGATCCTCGCCGTATTCGGCGATGACCACTTCAGGAGCGACACCGGCCTCCGTCAGCGCCGCCATCAGATTGGGTGCGAAGGGATCGGTGCGCCTGAGCGCGGCGAACGAAAACGAATGCGCCGGCGCAAAGCCGCCGTCGACATGGAATTCATGCTCGAACGCTGCAACGACCGATAGGCCGGTCGCGGCCTTCAAGTCGGCGAGCGCTTCCCTCAGCATCGTTCGGGTGCAGCCTGGCCAGGCGCTGCCGTCGAGCTCGACAATGTCGCCGGCCACCATGTCGAACGGCGTCGCCGATCCGGTGCGCGTCGTGCGAAAGCGCGCCTTGAGATCGGGGATCAGCCGCAGGTCGCCTGACGAGCCCCAAGGGTTGGGATCGACGATCGAGTTGAACGGCGTCATCGACAGATTGGCCTGCAGCCAGCCGACGCCTGTCGCAGCTGTTTTCTGCAGCTTGCTTTCGGTAACGAAGCGGCCGCGCGTAATGGCGGAAAGATCCGTGGTGACGACGGCGACCAGAGGCTCGACGGGCGAAGTCATGCGGTTTTTTCCAAGGCGTTGAAGCGGGCGACAATTGTGTCGGTGTCGGTGATCCAGCAGTATCCCCCGAAGGCCTTCAGCGCGATGTCGTGGCGTTCCTGCGTGATGGTGGCGCAGGCGTCCGCCACACAGGTGACGAGATAGCCGCGGTCGGCCCCGTCACGCACCGTCATGTCGACGCATTGATCGGTCAGCACCCCGGCGACAACGAGGTAGCGAATGCCGAGGTTCTTCAGGAGATAATCCACATTGGTCGAATTGAAGATGCCCGAGGACGTCTTCGGCAGCATGATTTCGTCGCCCACCGGCGCCAGCGACGCCACCGGCAGGCCCTCGGCGAGGCTGGGCGGGACATGGATCGGGGTGAGCTTGTGGTCGAGGGAACGGTCGCGGCCATCCTCGGTCAAGCTCTGGATGATGGTGTGCAGGACCTCGACGCCGTTGGCCCGCGCGGCGGCAAGCAGGCGCTCCTGGTTGGGGATCGTCTGCGACGATGTCTGCCGGTAGAAATAGTGATCCGGCCCCCGCTCCGGATGCGAGGGATCGGCGCCAGGTTCCAGCCAGATGCGCTGCATGTCGACGAGCAGCAGCGCCGTTTCGCCGGCGCGGAAGGCCTCGTTTCGCTGGGGTAGGGCTTGGGTCATTTGTTGCCGTCCTGCTTTGTCGATTTGGGTCCGGGTGTCTTTCGAAATCCATTCTGCTGCGGGTCGCTGTCGAGCGTCACCGCGTTGGCATGGCGCACCCTTTCGAGCCGCTCGATGCGGGCGCGGGCATCATCGCCGAGCGTCGAAACGATCTGGGCCACCAGCGCCTCCATCTGAGCGATTGCGGGAGCCAGCGTGTCGTAGGGCGAGGCGACCTCGAGTGGGCCGACTATGGTGACTTCGGCCAGGTCGGCGATCGGCGACAGCCATTGGTCGGTGAACAGGACGATGCGAACATCAAGCGCCGCCGCCTGTTTCGCATAGGCGATCACATCGAGCTGGTAACGACGATAGTCGAAGACAACGAGCACGTCGCGACGGTCGAGGTCGGCGAGCGTGTCGAAGGTCTGCGGGGAAAGCACGCCGAGATCGCGAACCCCGGAACGAAACTGGACGAGGTATCCGGCAAACATGCCCGCTATGTGACGGCTGAACCGGCCGCCAAGCATCACGATCTCGCCCTTTGCCTCCATGAGCAAACGCGTGGCTCGTTCATAAGTCTGCACCGGCGTCGCAGCGTTGGCCTTCTGCAAGGCAGCGGTGACACTGTCGAGATAGGCCAGCACGGGGCTGTCGTTGGATCCGCTCTGCCGCTTGGCCTCCATCATCAGCAGCGGTGAATGCAGCCTTGCCTCGACCTCGGCCAGCAGTTTCGCCTGAAAATCCGCAAACCCGTCATAGCCGAGCTTCATCACCAGCCGCACAACGGTTGGATCGCTGACGCCGGCGCGCCGCGCCAGCGACGATGCGGTGCCGAGGCCCGAGGTCGGGTAGTCCGTCAGCAGCAGCCGGACTATCTTCTCTTCCGACGGCGTCAGGACGAGATCGCCGCGCATCAGAACATCGCGTATCGCCATTGACGCTCCCGACCATCGTATCCCCTGGCTGTCGAGTTTATTACAGAGATTGAAATATCGGTCAATGATGAAGAGATGTTGACATCGCGCAATTGCTGGTCTTAGCTCGCCTGAAGCAGCCGATAAAACCCTGGGGAACTGCCATGCGAAACGGAAGCGACGTCATCGTCGTGGGTGCGGGAATTGTCGGCTCGAGCGCCGCCTATCACCTTGCCAAGGCCGGCGTGAATGTCACGCTCATCGAGCAGAGCCACCCTGCCGGCGGCCCATCTGGCAAATCATCCGCCTTGCTGCACGCCTTCTACCTGATGCCGGAATTGTCGCAGCTGTCCATCCGCGGCCGCGAGATCCTGGTGTCGCTGCCGGAGATCGCAGGCGAGGGATCGTTCGTCACCGAGGTCGGCATGATGTGGGTCTGCGGCAACGACAATGAGGCGAGCTGGGCGGCGGCGGCCGAACGCATTCGCGGCGAAGGCGCGCGGATGGAGACCCTGTCGCCGCAAGCCTTCGCGGACGCCGCGCCCGGCTTTGCGCTGGACAATGTCGCCCTCGCCCTGTGGGAGCCTGAATTTGGCTACGCCGATGCCTTCGGCGCCACCAACGCCATTGCCCGCGCCGCTCGCGCCAAGGGTGCGACGGTCCTGCAGAACACGGCCGTTGAAAGCCTTCGGCGACAGGGCGACCGCATCACCGGCGTCACTCTTGCCGATGGCACTGTGCTGGAGGCCGATACGGTCGTTCTCGCCGCCGGTCCGTGGACGCGCCGGCTGCTGGCGACGGTCGGCCTTGACCTGCCGCTGCATGTCGAGCGCCATCCCATGGCCGTGCTCGATGCGGCGGGGCGGGCGCGCGAAGTGATGCCTTTTGCGTGGTGCGACGACATCTCCTGCAACTACGCGCGGCCCGACAATGACGGCGTCATCCTGGCCGGCACCTGGGCCGGCGGCGGCACGGGCCTGCGCCATGAGCACGCGGGCCGGCCGCGTCTCGTCGAGAACCCCGACAATTACATGGAGGGGGTCGAGGAGGCGGAATCGGTGGAGATCCTGGAAACCTTTGCAACCCGTGTACCCGCCATGGCCGAGCTTGGCATCCGCCCCGGCTATGCCGGGCTCTACGATATGAGCCCGGACGATCTGCCCGTCATCGGGGCGATGCCCGGTGTCGAACGCCTGGTGGTTTCGGCGGGGTCCTCCGGGCACGGCTTCAAGACCGGGCCAGCGGTCGGCGAAGCAATCGCCAGACTGGTCACCGAAGGCGCCCAGTCGATCCTGACGCCGTTCTCGCCCAGCCGCTTCAAGGCTGCGTGATGGCGTCGGCGCCTGGCGGCAGCAAGCCACGCCATGCCATGCCGGCGGCGTTTCGCGATGCCGCGGTCGATGCCCTGTGCATGGTGGCGGTGCTGTTGCTGATGGCGCTTGCCGCCTCCGCCTTCGGCGGCGCGGCCATGCAACGTGTCGTCACCTATGCCGCGATCATGCTGACGGCGGTGCTTGGCCTGCAGATTTTCTCCGGCAACAGCGGCATCGTCTCTTTCGCACAGGCCGCCTTTGTCGGCATCGGCGCCTACGCCACCGGCATTCTCACCATGCCGGCCACCCTGCAGCGGACCGCATTGCGCGATCTGCCGCAGTTTCTTGCAGGGCATGAGCTTTCCTTCTTCGCGGCACTGGCCGTCGTCCTTGCTCTGGCCGTGCTTGTCGGTCTGCTGACCGGCACGCCGCTGCTCAGGCTGACCGGATCGAGCGCCTCGATCGCAACGCTCGCCATGCTGATCATCGTCTACACGCTTCTGGTTGCCGGGCGCGAGATCACCCGTGGCAGCCAGCCCTTCTACGGCGTGCCGCGCGAGGTCGGACTCTGGACCGCCGCGACAGTCGCCTCGGTGGCGCTGATCGCCGCAAGACTGTTTCGCGAAACCTCCTCTGGCCTGGCAACCCGCGCCGCCGCCGATGACGAGCGCGGCGCCGCCGCGGTCGGCGTCGATCAGCGCACGGCCAGGCTCGCGGCCTGGGTGGCCGGTGTTGTCGCGGCCATGGCCGCCGGCGCCCTGATGGCGCAGTTCCTGGGCGCTTTTTCGCCACGCGATTTCTATTTCGATCTCGGCTTCACCATGCTCGCCATGCTGATTGTCGGGGGCATGTCGTCTTCGCTCGGCGCCTTTGCCGGCGTCGTCGTCACCATGGTCGTCATCGAGGCGGTGCGCCGCTTCGAGGGCGGCGGGGAGGTGCTCGGCCTGCATCTGCCGGTCTTGTTCGGATTGACACAGGGCGTGCTGGCCATCGCCATGATCCTGGTCATCTGGCGGCGGCCGACGGGCCTTTTCGGCGCGCGCGAGCTGAACCTGTTGCGCCTTGCCGGCCGCCAGGCGGTCATTGCGTCGGCCGCTGCGCCAAGGCCGGTTGCTGCCGACCGGCTGGTGGCCGACCATCTGTCGCGCCGCTATGCCGGCGTCGTCGCCGTCGATGACGTATCGCTCAGTTTCGAGACCGACAGCATCACCGGCATCATCGGCCCCAACGGCGCCGGCAAGACGACGTTGCTGAACATGCTGGCCGGCGATGTCCAGCCAAGTTCCGGGACGGTGTCCGTCGGTGGCACGGTGCGGCAGGCCTCGGCCTTCCGCTTCGCGCGCTCGGGCGTTGCCCGCACCTTCCAGAACATCCGGGTCTTCCCGCACATGAGCGTGCTGGAAAATGTCGTCGTCGCCGCACGCCAGGTGGAACCCGGTCTTGGCCAGGCCGAGGCGGCGGCGATGGCGGAGCTCGCGCGCATGGGGTTGGAGAAACTGGCCGACCAGCCGGCGGCCAGCCTCGCCTATGGGCAGCGTCGCCGGCTCGAAGTGGCACGCGCGCTGGCGCTGAGGCCGCGCTTCCTGCTGCTTGACGAGCCCGCTGCCGGGATGAACGCCGTCGAGACCGCCGAACTGGTCGCCATCCTGTCTGCGGTCCGTATCGAGCGCCGGATCGGCGTCGTCCTGATCGAACACGATATGCGGCTGGTGATGAACCTATGTGAGCGCATCGTCGTCATCGACCATGGCCACGTCATCGCCGACGGCACGCCCGGTGAAATTCAGAACAACCCTGCCGTGATCGCCGCCTATCTGGGCAGCCGCACGGCCCGCGCGAAGTCGGCCGCAGCAGAGCAGCAGCCCTCATGACCCGCAACGGCCCATTCATTCAACGATAACAAATCCAGAAGGAGAACCCGCATGCCACGTCTCTACCGTCTCCACTGCGCTGCCCTGTGCGCTGCCGTATTCGGCGTCGCGCCGATCTTTGCGGCCAATGCCGAAGAGATCATCATCGGCGCTGCGACCGCGCAGACCGGCGGCCTCGCCCCCTACGATCAGCCGGCGCTCGCCGGCCTGCGCATGTCTCTCGACGAACTCAATGCCAGGGGCGGGCTTGGCGGCAAATACACCGTCAAGCTGCTGATCAAGGACACACGGTCCGACACGGCCCAGACCGCCACCGTTGCGCAGGAGCTGATCGACGCCGGCGCCAGGATCATGATCACGCCCTGCGACGCCGATGCCTCGATCTCGGCGGGCCAGATGACCCAGCCGGTCGGAATTCCGACCTTGACGTTGTGCGGGTCGGCCCCCGTGCTCACCGACGCGGTCGGTGACGTGATGTTCGGCACCTATCCGGCCGACAATGTGCAGGCGACGGCGGTTGCCGACTTCGCCGTGTCGGAAGGCAAGAAGAAAGTGTTCCTGCTGACCTCGCCGGACTCGACCTATACCGCCAACCTGCCCGAATATTTTGGCAAGGTGTTTGAGAAGAAGGGTGGCGCCGTCGTTGGCCGCGGCACGTTCAGCATGGGCCAGCCCGACTTTTCCGCCGAGATCACCAACATCAAGGCCATGGCCGACCAGCCGGACCTGATCATGACGGCCGCCTACGAGCCTGATTTCCCGGCCTTCATTCAGCAATTGCGCGGCGCCGGTGTCACCATTCCGGTCTACGGCGCCGACGCCATCGGCACGCCGACCATCAAGGCCCTGGGAAAACTGGTCGACGGCGTGGTCTATACGGCCGCCGGCTATGCCGAGCCGGGCAGCAAGCTGGAGGCCTTCAACGCCGCCTTCGGCAAATATGCCGGCCATGCGCCGGAATCGACCTATGAGGTCAACGGTTACGAGATCGGCCTGATACTCGATCAGGCGGTCAAGACCGCAGGGTCCGACGACGCGAAAGCGATCCGCGACGCCATTGCAGGCCTCAAGGATTTCGAAGGCGTCACCGGCAAGATCACCTATGCCGGCACCAACCGCATGCCGCTGCGGGCCGTGGCGCTGATGCGCTACGAGAGCGGCGAGGGCAAGCATGTCGAGACGCTGATCCCGGACGCTGCCGACGTTCCGGCGCCTTGATGCCATGCTGAGCGTCGAAGGCCTGAAGATCCGCTACGGTGAAGTCGAGGCGGTTCGCCGCGTCGACCTCACGGTCGAGAGCGGCGAGATCCTGGCCCTGGTTGGCGCCAATGGAGCGGGCAAGAGCTCGACGCTCGGCGCGGTCGCCGGGCTGGTGCGGGCTGCCGCGGGCAAGGTGGTCTTTGCCGGCGTCGACATTACCGGCCTTGCGCCGGAGGTGGTCGCGCGCAAGGGTGTCGCGCTGGTCCCGGAGGGTCGCCGCATCTTTGCCAGCCTGACGGTGGCCGACAATCTGCGTCTGGGCGGCGCGGTGCATCAGCCCGCGGCCGAGGCGCGGCTGCGCGAGGAAGAGATGCTGGAGCTGTTCCCGATCCTGCGCCGCTATTACCGCGCCAAGGGCGGCAACCTGTCGGGTGGCGAACAGCAGATGCTGGCCATTGCGCGTGCGCTGATGGGCAGGCCGCGCATGCTCCTGCTCGACGAACCATCGCTCGGGCTGGCCCCGCAGCTGATCGATACCGTTTTCGACCTCATCGCCGAACTGCGCCGCAAGGGCCTGACCATTCTTCTGGTTGAGCAGAATGTGGCGCTGGCGCTCGAAATCGCCGACCGCGCCGTGGTGCTCGCCAATGGCGAGGTGGTGCTGTCGGGCACGGCACAGGACCTTGCCTCGTCCGACCTCGTCCGCCAGGCCTATTTGGGAGCTTAGCAAGCATGTTCGCGCAGCAGATCATCAATGCGGTGAGCCTTGGCGGCGTTTATGCGCTGCTGGCGCTCGGGCTTGCGATCGTCTTCTCGATCGTTGGCCTCATCAATTTCGCCCATGGCGAGCTCATGACGCTGTCGGGCTACGCGCTCCTGGCCGGCCTGGTGTTCGGCTTGCCGTTCCCGCTTGCCGTGCTCATCGCCGTCTCCTGCGGGGCGCTGGCGGCCGTGGCGATGGAGCGCATCGCCTTCCGGCCGATGCGCGGGGCCAGCGTCACCAGTCTCCTGTTGACCAGCTTTGCCGTGTCCAGCCTGCTTAAGGTCGTTTTCCAGAACGGCATCTCGGCTAGGCCACAGGCGGTCTCGATGCCAGGCTGGATGACGGGCGCCTTCTCGTTGGGCGATTTCACCATTGGCGTCGGTCCCAGCATCTCGATCGCCGTCTCGGCGCTGGCGCTGATCGCGCTGGAGGTGTTCCTGCGCCGTTCGGTGACCGGCACGGCGATGCGCGCGGCGGCCGAGGATTTCGATGTGGTCCGGCTGATGGGCATTCCGGCCAGCCGCGTCATCGCCACCGCCTTCCTGCTGTCAGGGCTGCTGGCGGGGCTGGCGGCCATGCTGTGGGTGGCACAGCGTGCCTCGGTCGATCCGCTGATGGGGTTCACACCGGTTCTGAAGGCCTTCATCGCCGCCGTCGTCGGTGGTCTGGGCAGCCTGCCCGGCGCTGTCGCCGGCGGCTTCCTGCTCGGCATCGTCGAGGTGCTGCTGCAGGCGACATTGCCGGCGGCGATCGCGCCTTATCGCGACGCCATCGTGCTGTCGGGGGTCATCGCCGTGCTGCTGCTTCGCCCGCAAGGCCTGATCCCGGCGGTACGGGTACAGCGAAGCTGACCTGATCCAATCCAAATCTGGACTGCGCCAAATCTGGCCGCAAAACACCGCACATGCGCGACCCTGACCCGGCGGCATGGAATGGTGCTCCCTTGGAACGATGACTTCGATCTGATGCCAGGACGTGACATGGAAGACGCCCCGGCGCGTGACATTTGCGCCGCCGCCTGTTGCGGCACGGTGGCGGCTAAACGGGACCATGAGCGTTATGGCGGTTGATGGCCGGCGCAACCTGGGCGAGCCGTGCGATCCTTCGCTGGACCTGCAGCTGGATAGCCGGTCCACCATAGCGCGTGGGGAGGGGCCTGTTTTGCTCCTGGGTCGGAACCAGGGAGTTGCAGAGCCCTTGCCTGGCGTTGCTGGCCCGCGAGTCCAATGCATCGCGTTCTGTCTGCCATTGAGCTTCAGGAATGCGTGGCCGAGAAAAGCCCTCCGGACACCGCAGGACAAAGTTGCTCAGACGGCGCCAGACGCACAAGAACTTGTTGCACGACTGGCGCAACCACAGAGGTCAGGTTCGACGCGTTCTTGAGTCCTCACATGATGACATTGGTCACAATGGTGGAGACAGCCAGCGCCAAGGACTTGTCGCTGACAGCCGCCACACGTGCTGAACAATCCGCGGACACATAAAGAGACATAGACCAACAGAATCAATTGCTCGCAACCACCGGACTCTTTCGCATATGGCCAGGCCTGCTATAACAAGCCCTTCGACGCGCCCCCGCGTTCACCCGATTTGAACCGACCAGGATGAAGACCAGCATGGATCATTTGCCGGAGCACAAGCAGGAGGAACTGGCCCGCGTGGTCGAGATCCTGCATGCCGAATTCGAGGACGCGCTGGCCGAGAGCAGCGCCGACTGGAAGAAGAGCGGCCGAATCCTGAAGATCATCCTGTTCGGGTCGTACGCCCGCGGCGACTGGGTCGACGAGCCACTGACGATGAAGGGCTATCGCAGCGATTTCGATCTGCTGGTGATCGTCAACAACAACAAGCTCGCCGACTTCGCCTACTGGTACAAGGCGAAGGACAGGCTCGACCGTGATCGCGCCATCAAGACGCCGACCAGCTTCATCGTTCACAGCCGGCGCTTCGTGAACACGGCGCTACGCCAGGGGCAGTACTTTTTCACCGACATCCGCCGCGAGGGCATTGTCCTTTACGAACTCGACGATGAGCCGTTAGCCGAGCCCAAGCCACTCACACCGATAGCGGCGTATGAGACGGCCAAGGAACATTTCGAGAGCCGGTTTCCTGGAGCGCGGGACTTCCTAAAACTATTCGACGCTGGCATGGAAAGGGGCCTATCGAAAACGGCAGCGTTTATTCTGCACCAAGCTATCGAACATGCGTATTCAACACTACTGCTCGTCGTGACCAATTATAGTCCGCCGTCCCACAAGCTCACTTTTTTGAGATCTCTATCCGAGGATCAAGATCGCCGGTTGTGCGAAGTATGGCCCCGTGAGCAACAGCGTTACAGAGCGTGGTTCAATACGCTCAACGAGGCGTACGTGAAGGCCCGGTACTCAAAGCATTACATGATCAGCGAGGAGGCGCTCGTCTGGTTGGGCGAGCGCACGGCGGAACTGCATGTTTGTGTTGAACAGATTTGTTTTGAGCATTTGGCACAAATAAGGGAAGCCGCTGACCATTAGTATTATGTGCCCTGTCTACTCTCCTACACCACTGATGATCGAATGGTCCATGACGTGTTTTAATGATCATCCGAGGCTGGCAGATACTCAGAAAAACTCAACTAGTTAACAGTCTTTGTGTGCAAAATTCGCACGCGAAATTTCTCCTTCTCTTTTTTTACCGTTCCATCGCCGACGTTCGGTGCGATATCCGTGCGCTTTGTTTTCCGATACGGTGTCCAATTTCCTGGGTTCTTCGAAGCTTTTGGAAATTGCTGTCTACTGTTTCAGTCGAATGCGCGCTTCTGAAGGAGGGTGGGTGCCCGGATCCGCTATGGTGGAACCTTGATCCAAGCTTCAACGAGGGTTCGAGTTGGTAGAGGGATAGCGTCAATACAGTCGGCCACCGAACTTGTTTGCTAAGCTCAACGGCTTTGTAAGGTATAAAGCGGTTTGCAGCCTCAAATCGTGTCCCCGCAACCAATTCTATCATAAATCAATAACCGCCTCGATCTGAACAATCGGGGCGGTTTTTGCGTTTTGCGATGGAAAGGTCTGGATTGTGCCTATCTCGCTAAGCGACGACGCCGGTACCCCCATCCGGGATATGCAATTGGGAGGGACGCTTTAGATGCCAGTGCATTGTGCATTGTGCCGAAGCCTAGCGTCGCATTTTCGAAGGTCGCATGCAGTCAGGAACGGTCCGCCGGAAGGCTCACTGGTGACTCCAGGGATGACGCAATTGCCACTGCCACTACAAAGACAGGACGGCGTGCGAAAGCCTACAACATGCTTACCGGGATGGATTTCTCAATTCCGTCGACAAATATGCGGCCGCCTTTGATCAATACCTTTTTGGGCTTGCCATCGACCCTGCGCGAAAATGTGCGGAAGGCGAACGTAGGCTTCTCCTGCGCGTCGGTGGTGATGCCTGCTAGAATTTCGGCCGCCAGTGCTTCACCGAGCATCAGGCTGCGCGTATTGTCCGAGCGCCAATGGACACCGCCCATGCTGCGTCCCATGGCAACATTTTGTGCCAGCTTGTTAAGTTCGCCCTCGATGGTCAGCTTCTTCGCATCCTTTGCTGCGAGGGGCTGGCGATTAGTGTGGCGTTCATGCCCAAGACAGGTTTCCGACATCGGGTCCGGGGTAAGTGTAGTGCAATAAGCTACGATTTGAGCTTTGGGATCGAAGGGTTCCGACCGTTCCTTTAAAGTGCTGAAAAACACAGGATGATCATCTCCATTCTCATCGGTAGTAAAGGTCAGGAAAAACGCCTTAAGGACAGTGACGCAAGCACCGGCCACGGTCGCATGTCCGGCTCCGTAGGAGGGATGCGTCGGGCTTCCCGGAGTGAAGGCCATTGGCAAAAGTAGGCTATCCGCATTTCCAGGATTTACGGCCATGTTGGCCGCTCGGATCAGCGGCACGACGTCGGTTGAAGTGATCCAACTAGGCAGCCCGTAAGCGCGCTTTGTACCCCCAACGCCGATGTTCTGCACATGGATCAGCCCGCCATAGGCCTCCGGGCGTAACCGGAGGTGGGATTGCCACTTTTGCTGCCAGATCACCTTCAGCGCACGCGTCGCCACTTCCGATACCAGAGCCAGGATGTGCGGTCCACCCAGCACGCCGAAGCCAGCCTCGCGATCGGGGAGCTCACCTTGATCAAGATCCGATAGCCCTAGTGGCATGCCGCTTTTTCCAATCTGATAGTATGGATTGCCCTCCGGCCAAAAGGCCCCCCCTGAAAGCAGGATCAATGTCGCGTTGAAATAGGCCTGATGCAGGGCGTCCTTGTTGACGAAGCGCGCTAAGTCGCGCGGGGTCGCAACATAACGCTCGAACGCCTCGAAGCGGCCGGCGTCGTCCTCATTGGCCTTACCATAGGACTGTCCCTGGGCGTCGCATCCGGAATTCTGTGCGTCCAGCCAGTCGGAAAATTCGGTGAGGTAGTTCTTGTCGTGGACATAAGGGCGTTGCCGCTGGTCGATCGATTGTGTGCCATAGGCGACTGGCCGTACGAAAAACTGGCTGATCAACGGACCTACGTCGTCACCGGGAAATCCCAGTCTGAATAGAGTTTCGGCGGTAAAGTGTTTGAAATTGTGCGCCGAACCGGGGACATCGACACCGAGGATAAAATTTTCTCCGGCATTGGCATGCGATTTGTCCAGAGATCGCTCGAAGGCCTTGTTGATGTCGCTGACGGCAGTTTTCAAAGTCGTCGTCGAGACCGGCAAATCCTTCTCATATGTGCAGAAGCCGACGTCCCTCAGCAGAGCCATCCAATACAACTCCACCATCTCAGCGGCCGTCGTGTCGGACATCACTCCAGGCGCCGGAGGCATATCGTAGACAAAAGGTGGATGCGTTAAACGATCAGACGCCAGACCGGCTCGCGGATTGTTGAGAGCTGCTGCATAGGCCCAGCCGGTTGGCCCCGCAATCGCGCGTGGCCTACCTGGGGGGACCTGTGCGAAACCGGTCCCGTCGCCGCGCGTTGCCGAAACGAGCGCTGCGAACGCCACAGGGTCAACTTCCCCGAAGCCGTTGTGCGGCAAAGTCTTGTGAAAACTGCCGAGTCCGCAAACCGATTCGTCATTCACATGCCAGATCCGATTCGTATCACCATTAGACTTGCTCATGCTCCAGCTCCTTGTCATGGCCGCCGCATCTATCGGTGGGTTACCTCAGGTTAGACGAATGGGTAGTCAGTTTTCAGTCGTAAGGGTTAGGGCCACGCTGTGGATGCGCTCGGCTGATTGTTTCATCCGTAACGTTGCCGTGCAGATCAGCGCGGGTCACTTGCGAAGGACTACCTGATGTCACAAACGCGCAACGACGACGGGCGTGATGAGGCTGAATGTTCGGCGCATCCATCATGCCAATCTCGTCAAGCGCCGATGTGGCAAAAGCCACAAACGTGAGAAGCGCCATGCCGCTAGAATTTCGAATAGCCGAGCCGTTGCCGTCGCCGGCCTCACAAGGGACAGTTGGTATGATCCGGATACAGGCTTCGCCGATCACCGACCTCGTCAGCCTTCGCGCAGCGCTGCAGCAGGCGATTCAGCTCGAGCATTCGACGATTCCACCCTACCTGTGTGCCTGGCTGACGCTGTCCGGAAACTCGGCCTCGGTGCGGTATGCGCGGGGCCTGATCAGGGACATCGTCTTGGAGGAGATGCTACATATGTCGTTGGCCTGCAACATCCTAAATGCCATTGGCGGTACGCCCGAGATCAATCGTCCTGACCTGCAGCCAATCTATCCCGGCCCGCTTCCGATGGGCATTGCCGGCGGTGTCGAGGTTCACCTGAAGCGCTACTCCCATGCGCTTGTCCGTGACGTGTTCATGCAGATCGAAGAGCCAGAGCTTCCGCTGGATATCCCGGTGCTGCGCGCATTGCCCCCCGATGCCGCGAGCGGACCACGCACAATTGGCGAGTTCTACGCGGCGATCCGACAGGAGATTGTCCGCCAAACGGATGCCATCTTCACCGGAGATCCGGCCCGGCAGGTGAACACCGGTCAGTTCGACGCCAGCGAGGAGTTCGTCGTCAGCAATGTCGAAACGGCTCTGCGCGCCATCGAAACGATCGTTGAGCAAGGGGAGGGCACACCGCAGTCGCCCTTTGATCTCCAACAGGACTTCGCACACTATTATCGGTTCCAGGAACTCGAAAAGGGCATGAAGCTGGTTGACAATCCAGGCTCCCCGCTGAAGGTCGGCTTCGACCCGGCCCAGCCTCTGGTGATCGACGACGATGCCGATGTGATCAAGATGGTCGACAACCCGCAGCTCGTCGCGATCGACATTTCGGACGCCCAGGCGGCGCAGCTTTCAGACGAGTGCGACCGGCTCTATTCAAGAATGTTGGACGAACTGCAAATGGGGTTCTCGGGCGAGCCGGATAAGGTGGATATCGCCGTCGGGACCATGCAGGAGTTCGCCGGGGTGGCACGCAATCTGCTGCGCCAACGGCTTACAGCAGGACCGCAATCCGGATTCTTCGCAGGGCCGCGTTTCCGCTATTCCGCAGCCTAGTTGCATCGGCGGCCTGTTTCCTCATTTACGCCACCATGCGTGTCTTTCCGGTCGAGCGTCCTTCAGTATTCGCATGAGCTTACCAGCTCGCCGGCAAATGAAAAAGCGCGCACCGATGCCGCTCAAATGCTTGGGATCTGCGATGTCAGCTAGGAGACTTGACGAGAGTCTCGGGAGTCTACCAGGCTGATGCTGCGGCACGTCGCAGGACAGGCGATTGACAATGCACCTTTCGTATTAGAAGATCATAAAATCTTCGAACTCCTGAGGGAAATGTGAAGTACGTGGCAGCTGCGCCTCTCTTCAGGCGTGTCGCGTTGCTCGCTCAACTCGCAGACAGCGAGTTGCAGGCGGTAGTTTCGAAATGCGTCGTATGCCGCCTTTCCAAGGGTAAGCAAATACTGTCCGCGAAGGACGATACCAAGGACTTGTTCTTTATTCTTGAGGGGCGAGCCCAAGTGAAGAACTACTCGCGGTACGGTCGAGAGTTGATCTATTCCGAAATTGGTAGCGGCGGGCTTTTCGGCGAATTCGCCGCCATTGACGGCATGCCTCGGGCGGCGGACGTATGGGCGCTCGAAGACACGATCGTCGCGCGGCTTGGTTCGGCCGACCTGCTGTCGCTGATGCGGGAACATTTCGTGCTGGCGCTGGAGCTGCTGAAATTACTCACGGCGAAGTCTCGGGCGTTGTCGGACGGGTTGATGCAACGGATCGTGCTCAGTGCGCATAATCGTATGCACATCGAGCTGGCGCGCTTAGCTGTCGACGGCCAGCACGATGGACCAAGCGCAATCATCAGGCCTGCGCCGACCCACTACGAGATCGCTGCAAGGGTCGGCTCGCACCGAGAGGCGGTGACAAAGGAACTCAACCGCTTGGAGGCCCAAGGTTATGTCCAGCTCGGACGTGGACAAATCGTCATCGTCGACGAGCAGCGGTTTCGAAACGATCTCGTCGACGCAGTCTTGGTCTAGGTCGGACCAAACCAAGGTCGGGTCGGTTCTCGCGTCGCGTCCTACGGCTGCAACCTTAGATGCTCCGGCAGCTCGAGAGCGGCCGCGCCGCAAGATCGCCGTGCTTCTCTATGCCGATGCGGTCGGCTACTCTGCGGCGACAGCCGCCGACGAACTCGCGGCGCATCTCGCGTTGGTCGCGAGCTTCGAGCTCTTCGCCAGTACAATCGGACGCCACGGCGGAGTAGTCATCTATCATCCGGGTGACGCAGTCCTTGCGGAGTTCTCGACGGTGGCGGGCGCGGTTGTGGCAGCTGAGGAAGTGCAGACGGTCCTCGCCGCATCGAGGGCCTCCGCCGCCGGCACCCTGGAGTTCAGGATCGGCGTCAATCTGGGCGACACGATCTTCGACCACAGCAATGTGTATGGCGACGGCGTCAATATTGCAGAGCGCATCCAACGGCTAGCCGCACCTGGGGGCTTGTGCATCTCGGAAGCCGTCTACTCGACGCTCGGAGAACCGTGGCAGCGCCGCTTCGGCTATCTAGGTGAAAAGAATCTCAAGAACATCAATCGGCCTGTCGGGGTCTACCGCCTGAAGGCGGCGGCGCAGGACACGGCCCCGACCGAAACCGAAGCAAAGCGTTTCCTTGCGGCAGCCACGTTCAAGATGTTGATGCAGGCAGGCTCTGGCGGACTCGACGCCGAGGATGCCCGCCGCGCGGCAATCGCGTTTGACAGGATGCTGCGCAGAAGTGTCACCGCCAAAGGTGGGACGATCGTCGGGCATGCTGGCGACAGATACATCATCGCTTTCGGACTTGAGCCTACGCAGGAAAGCGCGATCCTGGCTTCGGTCGCTGCCGCGCTGGATTTCTGCCGCTCCGCTGGCGATCCAGCCGAAGGGCTGTCATCCCTAGTCGGCTGGCGCGTCGGCATCGACTGCGGCCTCGCACTCGTTGAAGGCGAGCCGGGCTTTGGCGAAAAGGGCATCTACGGGCCACTGGTGGCGAATTCACTCTGGCTGGCGGAGCGCTCTGGCGACGCCGGCGTCTACATGACCGCGGACGTGTTCAATGCGGTAGCCGAGTGGTTCGACGCCATCAGGATCGACGCTGGCCCGGACGGGGCGGTCCCGATATGGCAGGTGATCGGTGAGTCCGGTCGGCCGGGAGCCAACCGCATCGGCTTTGTCGGCCGGCAGGTCGAGCTCCTGCAACTGCGCAGCATGCTGACGGCCGTGCTGTCGGCGGGACGCGGCTGCGTCGTCAGGATCGTTGGCGAGGCCGGCATTGGCAAGACGCGCCTCGCTGAGGAAGTAGCCAACCAGCAGGGCGCGAGCTGGCGCTCGATCCGCGTGGAGTTCGACGATTTCGAGGCACGGTCGGCATCGCTCTCCGTCGCCGGATCGTTCGTTATTGAGCTAATTAGGGCGAACGGCCTGAATACCACGAACGTCGCGATTCTGGTTGCCGAGTTGCAGCGTCAGGGCTGGCTGGAGAAAAAGAATCTGGCCTTCTTCTACGATCTGCTCAACGCGGCCATTCCGATCCAGCTTATGGGGCAGCATTCGCTGCTGGACGAGCAGGCGCGCAAGGTGGGCAAGCAGGCGGTCGCGCTCGATCTCGTGGTGAAGCTGTCGCGCCGCGCGCCCCTGGTCATCATCGTCGACAATGCCGAACAGGCCGATCATCTCCAGCTGTCGTTCATCAGCGATCTCGGCGAGATTGCGGCCGCCCACCCGGTCGCGGTGCTGCTCACGTCGCGCATTGCCGGCCTTCCGGCGGCGGTGGACGTGTCGGACCGATCCGTCCCGCGCGGCCTCGTGTTGCCTCTCGGATCGTTGGCTTATGACGAATGCAGCCAGATAGCGCAGCAGTTCCAGAGTGTGGACGCACAGATGATCGATGACTGCATCCAGCGCTCCGGCGGCAATCCGTTGTTCCTGGTCCAGTTGCTGCAGCATCACGACACATCGACCGGCAGTGTGATTCCGGCCACCATTATGGACGCTATCGATTCGCAATTGGCCAGCCTGTCGCGTCGCGACAATGCGGCGCTCCAGGCGCTGGCCGTAGCCGGGCCGCGCGCTGCCGCTGAAACGCTGGCCTTCCTGCTCGGCGAGCCCGCCTACGATCCGCGCAGCCTGGTGCAGGGTGGACTGATCCGAATGGTCGACGACGCTTGGACCTTCAACCATCCGCTCATGCGTGAAGTCGCCTACGCCTCCATCACGACCTCACGGCGGCGCGACCTGCATCTGGGCGCCGCCGAATGGTTCACCGACAAGGACGCTCTGCTGGAAGCGGAACATCTCGAAAAGGCGGGCGACGAGCGCGCCGGCGAGGCCTTCTACCGCGCTGGCCACCAGCAACTGGATCGTCTGCGCTATGAAGAGGCGCTGGCGCTGGTGGAGCGGGGCCTGCTCTGGAGCCGCTCCGGACGCCTCAGGGGCGACCTGCTCGCTCTGAAAGCACAGGTTCTGCTGGCCACGGGCCTCACGGCGAGCGCCACCTCGGTCGCCAGCGAAGCGGTGGCGCTGCTCGACGAGGCCGACGATCACAAGGCGGTCAAGGCCCGGCTGGTGCTGGCGAAATGCTGTCTGGCGCTCGACCACTATGACGACGCGCTGGCCGCGCTGGAGCGTGCCGAGGAGACGGCGGACCGCTGCGACTTCGCGGCCGAACTGGCGCAGGTCCACTACCTGAAAGGCAGCGTCTATTTCCCGCAGGGACGGATCGAAGAGTGCTACCGCCGGCAACGGGCAGCGCAGGAGATCGCACGCAAGGCCAATTCCGCCGAGATCGAGGTGCTGGCGCTCAGTGGTCTCGGCGATGCCGAATATGCGCGCGGCCGCATGCGCAGTGCCCATGAGCTGTTCCGTCAGTGCGTCGAGATGTCGGATGCCCGCGGCTGGCGCCGCCGCGCGGCCGAGAACCACCACATGGTCGCGACGGCCGCCCACTATTTCGTGCGGCTCGCCGAAGCGCTGCAGGAAGGCTATGCGGCGCTGGAGCGCGCCGAGGAGATCGCCCACCACCGCGCCAGGCTCTGCTGCCACTCATTTCTCAGCGTCATCCAGTTCGACCTCGGCCAGCTCGACCAGGTCAGGCACCATGTCGAGCAGGCCCGGGGGCTCGTCCGCGAACTCAATGCACGCCGCTTCGAGCCACTCAACCTCACCTATCTCGCTAAGGCGCATCGGCTTTCGGGCGAGCCCGCGCAGGCACGATCGATCATAGCCTCCGCCCTGGCGATCAGCGAGGAAGTCGGCACCTCCTACAACGGCGCGCGCGTGCTCGGCGAGGCGGCGCTCAACGAACCCGGCACGACGCGCCGCAAGGCGATCCTTGCCCGGGGCGAAGCGTTGCTTGCCACCGGCTGCATCGGCTCGAACCACCTCTGGTTCTATCGCGACGCCATCGACGCCTGTCTCGAGCACGATGACACGACCGAGGCGCTGCGCTTCGCGGCCGCGCTCAAGCGCTACACTGCCCATGAGCCGATGGTCTGGACGGATACCATCGTTCGGCGATGTGAGCATTTGGCGGCCGTTCGCGGCGGCAGCGGCGCCACGTTCGACGACATGAGCGATGTGCTTGCGACCTTCGGCTATCGGTCGTTCGCTGCCGGCATCGGGTCGACGCCTCCGGCCGGCTGACGCGTTTCGATCGCTCGCTGTTGATGCATGTTCAACGCGACGCGCTGTCAGGCCTGCATGCCGCCTTTGATCCATTTGTCGAACAGGTCGATGTCGGACTGCGGCCAGGGTCCGTCACACGGCATGGATCCGGCGCGGATCTCACCGCCGATCCCTTCGATGTTGGCCTTGACGTCCTCGTAGACGTCCAGGCGCCATCCCGCGACCGCCTTCATCGCATTGATGTCCTTCTTCCGGAACAGCGGCTTTATGTCCGTTTCGAAACTTGGTGCCGGCATGGCGTCCATCGTCCGGCTCGGCCCCGCGGCGACACCCTGTCCGGTGGCGAGGTTGTGCATCTTGGACGTTGCGTCGAAGCTGACGGTCTTGGAGTTGGAGACGGCGAATACGCGCACGCCGCGCAACGGCAGTCCAGGCCCCCAATAATTGGCGAGGTCGATGCCATCGAGCACGGCCTCGGCGCGGATCGGACGCAGCACCGGCAGGACGATCGAACCGGCGACCGGCCGTGTGGCGGTGAAGTCGAACTCCTGGATTCCGTCGGCCGGCGGTGTCAGATAGACATACTGCGACAGCTCGCCATTGCTCCAGCCACTGGTGGTCACCCGCCCGAGACAGATGATCAGCAGCGATGGCGGATTGCTCTTGAGCAAGGTGGTTTCGATGTCGTCGACGGCGTAGATCTTGCTGCTGCTCATGAGTCCGTTCCCTTGGCTTTCGTTGCAGGCTTGCGGTGCACGACGATGCTCGTGGAGACATCGTCGGCTGTCAGGCGGACGATGAAGGCGCCGGCAGCGAGTTCTTTGCCGGCATCATCGGTGAAGTCCCATTGGATCGAGCGCGCGCCCGGCTGGGGGTCCGTCTCGTCGACGAGCTGGCGCACCTGCCGGCCGAACCGCTCCCAGATGCGGACGTGGAACGTCCTGGCGCCTTGCGGGATATCCGCGGCGAGCTGTACCCGGTCCTCTTCGGCTGGCTCTGCATTGCGCAGGCCGGCCGTGCTCGCGACAGGCGGGAGCGGCTCGTCGGAGAGCTTGTAGACGGTGTCGCCCGACGCATAGGCGATCACGGGCGGTGAGCCGATGAAACGGAAGCGGTTCAGCCGGAAGCCGGTTTCGTTGGCGTCGGTCCAGTTGCGCCCGCCGTCCTCGGTCATGCTGGCGAAGCCGCCGGCGAAATCGAGATCCCCCCAGCCGCCGACCCAGCCGAGATTCTCATTGAGGAAGCCGATGCCTTCGAGGTTGGAGTTGCGCTGGCGATCGTTGATGCGGTGCCGGCGCCAGGTTACGCCACTGTCGTCGCTGCGCAGGATCGCGCCGTCGAGGAAGTTCTCGCATGAGACCAGGAGCGTGCGGTTGTTGAGTTTCTGGAACTTCCAGCCCCATTCGCCGCGCGGGAACTCGCCGTTCCTTGCGTTCCTGGCGACGACATTGACCCATGAATCGCCGCCGTCCTCGGTGAAGAATATCCCGGGCACCACATCCGCCCGCTTCGGCGGGTGCCCGGGATGGCCGACATCGTCCACCCCCCCGACCATCCATCCACGCTCGGGTGCGTCGAAGAAGATGTCGACCAGCAGCGTCGCGCCCGGAACCTCGAGGGAATCCCAGGTCGCGCCGCCGTCTCGTGTGCGCAATATGCCTGTCGGCTCGTTCGGAAAATTGGTGCCGGCCGCGAAGACGACACCCGGCGCAGGCGAGCACAGACCGCAGATGCGGCCGGGAGGTGTCGCCGGCAGGTTCCCGACCGGCGCCCAGCTCTCTCCGCCATCGCGCGTTACGATCAGGCGCGGAGTACGCTCCATGGTTCCGACCCATCCCGTGCGCGGATCGGAGAATGCCATGCAGCGCAGGTAGTTATCGGCGAAGTGCGCCTTTCGCACCCAGCTCTCTCCGCCGTCGACGGTCTTCAGGATGTTGCCGTCGGCGTTGACCGCCCACCCGACCGAGCCGTCGGCAAACCAGATGTCGTCCGTGCGACTGGCGGCAGTCAGTTTCGTCGGCCGCCATGTCAGAGGCATTTCACTCACTCCCTGCCCAGGCAGCGCTCGCCGGCGAGAATTTCCCGGTGAGTTTGCCGGCTTCCGCACACGGCAACTGTGGGAAATGCCACCTTTATGCATTTTCGGCGCGCCACCGGGTCCGCCCTGTCCTTGGCCATGAACGTCGCTGCCAGGTCGACAAGCCTCACATGCGTGGCGTCGGCTTCATGTGACGCGCTTCAGGCCTTTGTCTGTGCCACCAAAACCCGAGATCGCTTTCGGGCGACATGCGTCAGGCCGCGCGATTGCTCACTTTGGCCGGGACGAGAACCGCATCGTCCCAGAGCTGCTTCAAAAGCCGCATCGCCGCCCGATCGCCGATGACGGTCGACCAGAGCTGGACCAGTTCGGCCGCCGTCATGCTTCGAGGGAGGTCCGCGAGCAGCGCGCCGATCGGCACGTTGCCGACGAAAGCGATCGGCCTCGCCAGCCGGGGATGGTGCAAGGCCGTCTCCTCGTCGATCATCTGCCCGCGGATGACCGGTTCGGGCGCAAAGCTTGCCGCTGCGTCGAAAATGAGCGCGGTCTGCGCAAGCGGAGGGCAATCCGCCTGGCGATGCCGTGCCTGCGCCATGCCCTCGGCGCGGGAGAGCCAGAATGGCGTTGGCGTGACGGCTGCCTGGCGCGCGTAGTGCGCGGCCGACGCGCGCCGGTCCCAGTCGGGGGCTTCCCGCGTGCGGTCGAGATGAAACCTCTTGGCGGCACCGTGCCTGCCGGATTGCTGCAGCAGGGTGTTCGCCGCGATAGCGCCCTGCTCGGCCGAGACGATCGCCTTGGTCATGCCTTGCGACGACAGCGGGTCGATCGTGAAGGCCGCGTCTCCGATCGCGACGAAATGGTCGTCGACGCAAGGCTCGACGATGGTCGGCGATGCGTCGCAGACCGTGACCGGATTGGCGAGTGGCGCCGCGGCCAGGTGGCCGAGCAGCTCCGAACCGGCGATCAGGCGGCGCAATCCGTCCTCCAGCGTGGCCCCGCCGGCAAGCGATGGATGATCGGGTGCGGCGAAGGCGGTCACTTGAATGCCGCCGGCGAGCGGCGCCGCCCAGAACCAGGCATGGGCGGTGGCTTCGACGCAGCCTCGCGCAGCAGCCCCGGGCAGGCCGAACTGGCCCGTCACGGCAAGCGTGACCTGAGAGAGGCGTCTGCGCCGGCCGCATTTGGGCCCGTGCCGGCCGCCGGCGAAGATCGCGAGTTTCGCCTCGATCCGCACCTGCCCGTCCGGGCAGTCCGCCTCGGCCAGCCAGCCCATGCCGTGCCGGTGGAGCTTGTGGATGGATTTTGCGGCCCTGACGACGGCACCGCATTGGACGGCCTTGTGCAGCAGCGCCGTCCGCACCGCGGCGCGGCGGACGATGATGCTGGCGGCTTCGGCGGCGGTCTCGGTGGCCTCGCCTGCCCAGCGGACGGACGTGCCTGCCGATTGTGGAATGCGCGCCTGGGCAATGCAGTCGGCGATCCCCAGCCGTTCGAGCACGACCAGCGAGCCCTTGGCGACGGACTCCACCACGCGCTGTTCGCGTGGTTCGCTCTGGTGAAGCAGGCAGACGTCAAGTCCGAACTCGGCCAGACGGCGGGCAGCCACGGCGGCGCTGACGCCGCCGCCGATGACGATGCAGTCGAAGCGTTGCCGGGCCGCCATCGACGGCCGGTCTCAGACCGGCCGAACCGGGGCGGCGCCGAAAAAGTCGGGACGGCGCGCGCTGAGCCTGACATAGGCGGCCAGGCAATAGGCAAGCCAGCCACGGATGAAATCGCAGGCCGGGCGTCCGCGATGGATCACTTCGTGATGGCAGCCGCCGCCGCACAGATAGCGGGCACCGCAGCCCGAGCAAGGTTCTTGGCGATGCACATGGCGATCCGACAGCCATTCACGCCGGCGCGTCTCGTCCGGCCCAAGCGCGACCGTGCCCATCGCGCCGGCACCATCGTCGACGAAGCGATGGCAGGCGAAGTAGGCGCCTTCGGCGGATACGCCGAGATAGCCGCCGCCGGCCCCGCACCCATAGGGCCGGTGCGTACCGCGATGGATTTCACGCATGGCGTTGACCATGTTGAGGAAGGGGTAGCGGCGTCCTTCGACCACCGCCTCCTCGAACGCGCCGCCACAGGCAATCATCTGCTCGAGCATGGTTTCGAGCGCTGGTGCATCCATCTCGCCGCGCCGCGTCGGCGAACTCAGCATCGGCGAGAAACCCACGCTGAAGAAACCGCGGTCGATGAAATCCTCCAGCGTGCGCGGCAGCTCGAGGTTGCCCGGCGTGACGGTTACCCTGGCGGACACCTGCATGCGGCGCTGCCTCTCCAGCAGCGGCGTGACGCGCCGGATGATTTCGTCGAACGAGCCGCGGCCGCCCTTGTAGGACCGTTGCGCGTCGTGGATCTGGCCGACGCCGTCGAGGCTGATCGTCACCGCGAAGCCATGCCGCTCGAAGAACTCGCCGTCGTCAGGGCGTATGAGCGTGCCGTTGGTGGTGATCGAGAAGTTGACCTGGACACCCTTTTCGTCGGCCACCCGCTCGGCATGCTCAGCCGCCGCGCGCAACACATCCCGGTTGACCAGGGGCTCGCCGCCGAGGAAGGCGATGTTGACCCGTTCGCCGGGCGTCACGCCGCCGACGAGCGCGTCGATCGAAGCCTTCGCGATATCGAGGGGCATGTTCTTCGGCCGGCCACCGAATTCGCCTTCCTGGGCGTAGCAGTAGGTGCAGCCCAGATTGCATTTCTGCGCCACGGCCAGCGATATCGCATGCACCGGAAACGGATCGATCGCCGTGTCGTCTATGAACCGCTCCGCGTCGAGCTGATGCTCGGCGAGCCAGTCCGACAGCGCGTCGTCGTCGTTCGCACGGCCGAGGAAGGAGCCTAGCAAGGCGTCGTCGATGCCGTACAGGCGCGAGCCGTTGGCAAGGAACAGATGCGCCTGGCCGTCGGCATGAAAGGTGAGACCGGCCTTCGACCAGCGCGGCGCCGGTACGCCAACGGCCGTCATGTCGGCTTCGGTCCGCATCTCAGGATGCCGATCCATCGGGCGAATCCTTGCTCCTGAAGACGAACTGGAACTTGTTCTCCCAGCCCTGCATCACGTCCTCATGCGACAGCAGGTTCGTATCCACCAGCGTGTAGAGTGGCTTGCCGCCGGCGTTCACGCGGGCGACGTTCAGCCAGTTGTGGCCGGTGGTGTTCGCCGTATCGGCATCGGTTATGTTGACATAGTCGGGACGGTTGGCGGCCCAGTAGTAGCAGGCGCAGCCGATATAGTCGGTCTGCCATGGCGAACAGAGGCTCTCGGTGATCTCGCCCGGCAGGCTGGTATCACGCTTGATCAGCAGCGAATCCGGCTCGAGCAGCCGGTTGACCTTCAGGCGGAACGGCCCGACGCGACGCCCGTCGCCCGCTGGCTGGAAGAAGCACTCGACGGTCTGTCCGGTGCCGCCCTTCTGGGCATGGATGTCGGCCAGCATGTTGCTCCATTCGAACAGGATGAATGGGCTGCCGCCATCCGGATCCTGCAGCGGGCCTTGCACCTGCGTGAAGGTCTGCTTGCCGTCGATGGCCAGGAAGAGGCCGCCCGCCACCGCGCTCAGCGGGGTGGCGTCCGGGCCCTGCGAGACGATGTCGCCGCCGCTTGCGGTGACCGCCGCCTCGTCGACGGAGATCACCTGGGCGTTGTGCTCGAGCACCTCGAGCCCGACGAAGAAGCGTTTCCAAACGTTCTGGAAGTTGAACTCCAGGCCCGGAAAGAAATTGCCGACGGCGTCCTTGGGATGTGAGGCAGGAGGATTGCCCCGGCCGCGGAACTGCATCTCCGCGGTCACGTTCTTGGCCTTGATCGTAGGCATCCGCAATTCCCCCTGTCAGGTTTCGTTCTCGCCGCGCACACGGCTCATGATCGGGCGCGTGGCGTTGGCGAAGTCCAGCGGCTCCGGCAGGGCCACAGCCGCCGGCGCGGCCGCCGGCGGTGCCGCGTTGGGGTCGGCATGAGCCAGCTTCGCTATCATGCGCCGGGTCAGCACCAGTTCGACGCCCTCATTGCCGCGCATCATCGCCGGCATCTTGCGGCGGCCGGCATCCGTGAGGTCCGCGGCCTCTTCCGGCAGCCGCACGACGGCCATACCGTTCGGGAACGCGCCGGCGAGATCCGGACTGCGCAATGCGCGGTCGACGACCCGCTTGTGCGTGCGCAGGGCGAAGTTGTAGCTGGCCTGCTGCGGCGGCCTGAAGATCGGTTCGAAGCGCCGATTGTAGGAGCCTGCTTCCTGGCCCGGCATGTTGTTGAAGAATGCCGCCACGTCGGCGACCGGATTGTCGCCATTGTGTACCGCCGTGTTGATCTGCCGCATCGTGTCGAGGCCACGGCGCAGGATGTCGCGCACGTCGGCGAGCAGCGTTGCCTGCCCGGCCGCGTCCGCCGGCGCGTCGACGGTGGGTCCCAGCGCCATCTGCTCGATCTCGTCGGCGATGGAGCGCACCGGCAGCGTGTCGGGCGCGAAATCCGGAACGGCCGACGCAAATCGGGCATAGGCGCTGAAAGTCTGGCCGCCGAGCGTCAGCGTCACCTCGGCGAGGCCGTCGCAGGAATCGTCGAGATAGCCATGGCTGAGCTTCGAGCTTTGGCCGACGCCGATCGTCTCCCCCTGGAAGATGTCGCCCGGCGCGGTCACCGCCGGTGTGCCGGGTTCGTTCAGGAAGTAGCGGTCCCACCGGCCCGACCGTCGCGGCTCGGGATCCACGGAGGTGGCACCGAAATAGACGTCGTCGTTGGTCAACGGATCGCCGGCTCGCGGTCCAAAGACCAGTCCCTTGCCAGGCGTGAAACGCAGTCGGATCTCTGGGAAGGCCGCAGTCGGCTTGATGAAGCGGACATCGCCCACGGCGACGGTCTTGCCAGGCTTGAAATTGGGAGATTTGCCGACAAGCGTGTGCCGTGCGTGGTCTGAAAAGTCGCCGCTGTCCGCGGTGACCTTGTCGCCCTCGACACCGGTACGGCGGAACACCTTCAGGTTGGCCGCCCTGACACGCCATGAGATCGATGCCAGCGAACCGCCGAGGTCGGCGAGATCCTGCAGGGTCAACGGCGTCAGCTCATCGCTCCCGTCGAACTGCGCCCAGACCTCGAGGAAGGGCGAAACCGGCCTGATGCGCCCCTCGCTGTCGCGGAAAATCACGTTTGCGGGGGTGGTTGCCGCGCTGATCTCGCCAGTCGCCTCGTCGACCGAAAGCGTGTCGGCGGGCACGATGACGCGGTAGTCCGACGTCTCCGCGCCCGCCGCGTCGCGCGGCAGCTCGAGAGCATAATTGTCCATTGGCGAGGGCGATGACCCGAACCGTGCGATCACCATGGGTGGGAGGATGCGTAGCTGCCGCAAAACCTTGGCCATGGATGGTTCTCCATTGATGCGGCCAGCCCGTGCGCCGCACCGTCACGTTAAGTCCCGTGCCACAGGGCGAATGTGAAAATTGCCACGTCGATCCGCTTGCGGACGGCCTACCCGGCCTTGAAGACGATGCGGCTCTGCGCGACCTTGTCGACGATGATGCGGATCAGATACGGCCCCGGCGGCAGCGGTCGGCCGTCGCCGTCGTTCATGTCCCAGTGGAGGCTGGCGGGGCTGCGAAGCGACGCTTCCATCGGGTCGGCCTGCCACACGAGTCGGCCCTGCATCGTCCACGCCCGCACGGCGACGCGGGAGTGGGCGGGAAAATGGAGCCGCGTGGCGAACGCGGCAGCTGTCTCGGTGTCCCGCGAGGCGCGCGCTGCCCTGCGTGCCGCCAGCCGGTTGGTGGATGGCGCGCCGCCCGGGTCGCTCAGCCGGTAGATCGTGTCGCCCGCCGCGAAGACGATGCCGCCGGGGTGGCTGGCGAAGCGGCTGATGCGCAGCCCCGCGTGGTCCTCCCTGACCCAGTTCATGCCGCCGTCCGTGGTCGACAGGCAGTGGCCGCCGGTGAAGGTGCTGTTTCCCCAGCCGCCGACCCAGCCGACATTGCTGTCGACGAAGCAGACGCCGTCGAGATTGGTCTGGCCCTGGACCGGCAGCAGACGCCATGTCCGCCCACAATCGTCGGAAACCAGTATGCCGTCATGCGCGCCGCCGAGCGAGACCGCGATGCGCCCGTTCGCCGAGACGCTGAGCTTGCGCGCCGCGCCCCTGGCGGGCAGGTTCAGGGTCACGGTATCGTGCCAGCTTGCGCTGGCATCGTGTGTCTCAAGGACGATCGGTTCCAGACGCCCATGGACCCCGGCGTCGCCCGCGGCCAGCTTGCCGCCGACAATCCAGCCGTGATCCGCGTCGAGGAAGCGGACGTCCGAAATCACCGAGGCGTGGCGGCTGAGGTCGACAGTCGTCCAGTTCTCGCCTGCGTCCCGCGTCCAGACAATCGCCGCTCTGTCTGTCGGGCAAGCGCCTCCAGCGAGCACGACGGTGTTTTCGTCGACGACGCTCAGGCAGCTGATGCGCCGCGGCTCCGGCGGCAGATTCTCGACCGCGCGCCAGGTCCTTCCGCCATCGCGCGTGCAGAGCAGCCTTTGCTCCGGCGTCAGCGTGCCGACCCATCCGACCATGGTTCCGGCAAAGCCGACGCAGGAAAGATAGGCTGTCGGCAACATCGCTTGCTCAAACCAGCTCAAGCCGCCGTCGACCGTCGCGACGATCTGGCCACTAGTGTTGACGGCCCACCCGTATCGCTGACTGGCGAAGCAGATGTCCGGGGTCCATGCGCTTTCGACGGGTGCGGCGGTCTGGAGCCAGCTGTCTACGGGGTCGTCAAGCAAAGTACGCCTTTCGAACGGCGGGTCCGATCTCGAGGGACTATGGGCCGTATCGGCGTTCCACGAGGTGGCGATTGTCACATAGGCTCAGCCTGCGTACAGGGCCGGCTGCGGAGCCGCTGACGGGAGGGTGGCGATTTTCACATCGCCGTTTGGGGAGGGCTCCTAACATCGGTCGAAGTCGGGTTGCACGGCCAGGACGGCGGCATCGTCCCGCCGACAGGGCCGGATATCGGATTGAAGACGATCCGATCCACCTCGCCGGTCGCAAGAGAGCAACAAAATGGTCGGGAAACCCAGGAAATCGGCTACGAGAGGGTCATCGGGTCCGCAGCAGCCCGAGCAGCCGCCATCCGCGGTGCTGGACGACAATCCGGCGGGTGCGCCGTTCATTCCGCAGGGCTCGGGCGCTATCGGCGGCGGTACCACCGAGGCTATGGCGCCGCCGCCAGAAAGCCTGCTGGTTGAGGTTGAATTGACGGCCAACGCGTCGTCGATCGGTGCCGTGCTAGCCGCGGACGCCTCTGCCTTCGCCTCCGGCAGCACAGCCGGCGCCCGGGCCGATACCGCGCTCGCCGAGGTGTTGCGTCAGTTCCAGGTAATCGACGCGCATCAGGTATTCACCCCCGAGCAGAACCAAGCCGACGAGGCGCGACTGGCGTTCGTCAGGCAGGCCGTTATGATGGGCGAGGCGTCGCAGGAGCGGGCAAGCGCGCTGGAGCGGCTGTCCCCGTTGTCGAATTTCGTGCGCCTGCGGTTTCCAGCTGAGACATCGGCAACGGCCGTGACGGCAGCGCTTAGTCGCGTCCCGGATGTCGCGCGTGCTGTCGTTGTGCCGAAGGCAATGCCGCCCATGCTGGCGTTTAACGCGCCTGCGCCGGCGGACCCGCTCATAGGCAGCGGCTTGCTCATCGTTGATGATGCGACCGGTCTGGAATCGCAGTGGTACCTGCACCGGACACGCGTTCCCCAGGCTTGGCGGTACACGCGCGGCGCAGGCGTGGTTGTTGCGGATATCGACTGGGGTTTCCGCACGTCACACCAGGATTTCGGGAGCGGATTCGAACAGACCTACAATGCCGTGGACGGCAGCGCCAACGTGACCCACGGTGCCAGCGCAGGTCACGGCACGGCGGTGATGGGCATAGCGGCCGCGCGCACCAATGGCGTCGGTATTGCCGGCTATGCGCCGGAGGCGAGCCTTTGGGGCATCCAGGGCGACAGCGGGACGGGCATACCCATATTCCAGGAACCGTGGGCCGAGGCGATCGACTTTGTGCGGCGCCAGCCGGATGCCCGCCGCAAGGTCATCATCCTCGAGGTCCAGACCGGGCAGGGCGGCAACTACGAACAAGTGCCAAGCGTTGCTCGCGCGATCCGCGCGGCGATTGCAGACGGTTGTGTTGTCTGCGTGGCTGCGGGGAACGGCAACCGTGCCGCCGACCGCACCGATGCCGGCGATCCGTTCGATCCCACCGGCTCGATCCTGGTCGGCGCCACCGCCTATGATCCGGTGCTGAACAAACGCGCCTGGTTCAGCAATTTCGGCAGTCGTGTCTCGATGTCGGCGCCAGGCGATTCCAGCCATGATCTGACCTGCGCGAACGAGAGCGATAGTGCCTATCGCAATGGCTTCGGCGGTACCTCCGGCGCTACGCCGAAGGTGGCCGGCACCGTGGCCTTGATGCTGTCGGTCAACCCCGCTCTCACGCATGACGATGCGCGCGACATCCTTGTCGGCACCGGCGCTTCGCTCGTCGAGGACCCCGGCAAGCCGATTGGGATGTTCCTCAACGCGGAGGCGGCGGTGGCCGAGGCATTGCGGCGCCGCAGCGAGTCGACGCCTGCTACGGCATTGCTGACGCCTCAGGGTGAACCGGCGCCGGAGCCGCCGCCGACCACGAGGCTGGAAGGCGTACGTCGGCGTGTCGGTCAGATGTCGCTGCCGCGCGACACCGGCGGGCCGCTTTCCTGGAACGAGACTGACGAAGCCGTGGCAGTTGCGCCGGCGGCCATGCCGGAGCTGGGTCAGCCGCCCGCCGGCGATAAGACGCTCAGGCTCTTCCGCGAAAGTGTCGAAGGCACGCTCACCCAGGACGACCGCATCCTGATCGTAAGCCAGGCAATCCAGATGCTGGATAATTTCTATGTCCATCGGACATTGAAGGAGGCGGTGCACGCGGTGCGGCCAATTCAGCGGCTGCGGGTGCTGCAGCGCCGTCTGCAGACGGAGGGTAACATCCCCTCCGCCGAGCGCGACGAACTTGCCTTCCATAATACGCTGACGCAGATATTCAATTCGGTGCGCGATCTGCACACCAGCTATCAGCTGCCGCGACCCTACCGCGACTTCATCGCCTACTTGCCTTTCGAGGTCGCCTGGTTCCGGGAGAATGGCCGCGACCGGTATCTCGTCACTCGTGTGGTGCCGGGCTACGGTTTCGAATCCTCCGACTTCGCGCCCGGCGCCGAGCTGCTGTACTGGAACGGCATGGCAATCGGCCGTGCGGTGCGCGCGAATGCCGACCAGACGGCCGGTGGCAACGAGGCTGCGCGCCATACGCGGGGCGTCAGCGCGTTGACGATTCGCCCGATGAACACCGCGCTTCCTCCCGACGCGGATTTCGTTGACCTGGAGTTCGTGCCGCGCGACGCCGATCCGCAGGACAGCAGCGCGCGACGCAAGATGCGGCAGGATTGGTTCGTACGCTTCGCACCGTCGACCTCGGCGCCGGCCGAACTCACGTCGTCGGCGCCCGTTGCCCCAGCCATGGTACCCGCGAACATGGCGGTGGCAGCCGCGGCGCGGTCATCGCTCGACTTGGGCCGCCACAGTACGCAGCGGTCGCTTGACATGCTCTACGGCTTGCCAGGCGCCGGGGCGCCCTTGGCGGCCGATTCGCCGCCTCAGGTTGCTGCGGCCGCAGCGCAACCCGTGCGCATAGAAGCGTTCTCGGCGGTTCTCGGGCTCGACGCAGCAGCCGATTCGGTGCGTGAGGCTCGCCAGCTCATCTTCGATTCTGCCTCGCTCAAGAATCTCCAGGCGGCCAGCATCGGCGACGAGGCTGACGGCATCCGGGGGAGCAGTTCTGCTGGCTCGGTAGAGGACACACTCGACAGCGAGGAGATCAAGGTCAAGGTGACTTGGGCGACGGCGTTTCGAGCGAGGACGCTCGGCATTGACGGCAAACGGTTCGGGCACATCCATGTCCGCACCTTCAATTCCTCGGATGCGGATGGGTTCGTCGAGGAATTCGTTCGGCTGCTCCGGCAGATTCCGGACAACGGCTTGATCATGGACGTCCGCGGCAATGGTGGCGGCAATATCTGGGCGGCGGAGCGGCTCTTGCAGACGCTGACCGCTCGGTCGATCGAACCCGAGCGGATGCAATTCGTTTCGTCTGCGGGGACGCTCGATCTCGCCCGCAATAATCCGGCTACGTCGTCGATACCTCTGAACTTGTGGCGACCGTCCTTGGAGGAGGCGGTGGAAACCGGGGCCACCTATTCGCGCGCCTTCCCTCTGACGTCGCTGGACAGCTGCAACGCCATCGGCCAGCAATACTATGGTCCGGTCGTGCTGGTCGTCGACGGCAACTGCTATTCCGCCACCGACATGTTCGCGGCAGGCTTTCAGGACCACCAGGTCGGCAAGGTGCTCGGCGTCGCCAATGCGACCGGAGCGGGGGGCGCCAACGTTTGGCCGCACTCGCTGCTCACCCAGGCGCTTCCGGCCGGCTGGGGTCTCAAGCCGCTGCCCAACCAGGCCGGGATGCGGGTGGCGATACGGCAATGCCTGCGTGTCGGTCCGCGCGCCGGCGCCCTACTTGAGGACTTCGGTGTAGTGCCCGACAAAGTCCAGTTCCCGTCCCGTGCGGATCTGATGCTCGGCGACATCGAGCTGTTCAAGCGTGCGGCGGAGTTGCTCGCGGAGAACGGACCGCGCAGCATCCGGATCGAAATCGGTGCTCCGCAGGCCGGCAACACCGGAAGGCGCGCGCTGACAGTGATGACACGCGGACTGAAGCGGCTGGATTTTTTTATCAACGACCGTCCGGAAGGCTCCGTCACCCTGACGCCCGACGCCGCCGGCAACGCCACGCTCACGCCGGCGATCGATATCAATGCGCGCTTCAGGTTGGTCGGCTACGCCCAGGTGAGCGATCGCGATCCAGCGGCCCTGTGCCAAGGCCAGGTCCCGTGACGACGCCGGCAACCCTCGCGGCCCCGCAGCCGGCGCCCCCCGCATACGCATCTGTCTTGCGACGGAGGCCAGCGTGAGCACCACCCGCGAGCAGCAGAGCTTTCCGACCCGCAACTATCCCTATGAGGTGGCGTCGCTCCGCGCGGCGCCGGCGGACATCGCCGTGGCGCAAGCGGTCGAGAAAAACGTCCTCTATCGGCGGGTCGCCGGGCTGGACGTCATGCCGCGCCCGATGACCGCCGAGGAATTGCTGGAGCTTGACGACCCGCTCGGCCGTCTGCTGCGGTCAGGCAAGCCTTTTCCGCTCACGCTGCGCGCGCTTCTTGCGGCGGTCGACGCGCTGGCCGGTACTTCGGATGCCTTGCCGCAGCAGCTTGTCTTCCTGGTCGCCGACGGCGGCTATATTCCGTGGACGCCCGAGACCGATCGGCTGAGACGCGGCTTCCGCTTCGCGATCGCCCGCGGGGCCAATGATTTTCCGCTCCTGATTTCGGCCAGCACATTGATCGAGTCCGATATCGACCAGGCCTTTCTGCAGATCATCGGCTGGGACGCGACCCACGGCGTGTTCAATTTCTACGAGAGGCGGGCGGGAACGTTCTTCTGGGCCGGCATGTCGGAACACGCCTTGCGCGACCAGACACGCGGGCAGAAGGGACCGTTCGACAGCCATGTCAACGGCGCCCCGGTGATGAAGGAGTTGCGCCCGCCCTGGGTGAATTGGCATTCGACCCAGGCCGGCATCAACGCCGATGCATTCGCGCCGGACGACAGCCTGCGCACCGAACCGCTGTTTCTGGCACGCGTGTCGGCTGAGCGCCTCGAACGCGAGGTCGTGCGCCCCGGAATCGCGCGCTGGAACCAGATACGTGTGGCCGGGGCCATGGCATCCGACGGCACCTGGGAGCATGTCGACTGGTTCATGCGGCAGGTGGTGACCGAGACGACGGTCAATCTGGTCACCGCCGACCTTGCCAGCCATATCCTCACCGACGAAACGCCCCTCGGCTTGCCGCTGTCGTTCTTCCTCAACCGCGATGTGCTGTTCGATACGCTGTCTCTCGTCCCCGCGAACCCCGACGTCGCCAGGATTGTCATCCCCGGAAGACTCTACCGTGACTGCCTACGGCGCTACGATGTCCATCGCTTCGACGGCGAAATGCGTGTCGAAGGTGACACGCATTTCGCCTTCCTCGTCCCCGAAGCCGCCTTCGAAGATACCAACCTGATCGACCAGATGGTGCTGAAAGGCCTCGCCAGCGCACGCCTGATCGCCGCGATCTCGATGACGGACTTCGCCAATCCGGTGTTTTCCGGCCGCCGCGCCGCGCTGCTGAAATATATGCCGGCCAGCGTGCATGCCGCCGACCACGCCGTGGAACTGGAGACACGCCTCGTCGCGGCGGTCGAGGGCGCCGTGGCGGCAGGCGGTGAGGCGGCGTCGGCCGACAGCCCGGAACGCGAATTCCTGGCGAACTGGGCGACGGCCGACTTCGCCAATGCCTTTGCGGCGAGGATCGGCGATTATCTCGCCGCAGTGCAGTCGGGCATGGCTGATCCGCAGGTCGTGGACGGCTGGTTCCGCCTGGCCGAATACCGGCGGCGACGTTTTCGCAGCCGTCCTCTCGCCGAATTCCGCCTGACCACGCCGTGCACAAACATACCGGAAGGTGCACCCGCCATGCGCATGACCGTCGCCGGCCGGGCCGAGACGATTGCATCCTTCCAAGCACCTTCCGCCTGAACGCCGCAATTGATTTCCTGGGAGACAAACCGCCATGCTTCGCTTCGATCCGCCCGGCGACCTCGACGACCTCGACGACGCACAGAAACAGGGCTGGAGCGCCCAGGTCTCGGCCTGGTTCGATGCGGCCCGCGCCGGAGCGCCCGGTGAGAATGACGGGCCGCGCCTGCAGTTCTTCAATCCGCTGGTCGATCCGCCGGCGGGAGATGCGACGGTCGCGACCATCGCCTGGAACGCGTTTCCGCGCCAGGTGCGCAGCAGCTCGCTCAGTGAAGTCCAGCGCTGGAGGCGGGCCGACGCCAGCCGTCACGTTCAGGACGAATACTGCGAGTGGAGCGTCAGCCGCGATCCGGCAACCGGCAAGATCGTCCGCGTCACCTTCACCTGCGAGCCGCCCGAATACTGGAGTGAGCTGGCGCTGGTGAATCCCGAAAAGGTGCTGGCTCTCTACCGCCAGTTCGTCTCGCCGCAGGTCCAGCTCGAGGATCTGTTCGTTGCCGGCACCTATGTTCCGGAAAACCGCTACAACAGCACCACCACCAACGGTGCCATGCACCTGATCCAGCAGGCAAACACGCTCGCTGCCGAAATCGGGCTCGCTGCCGCGGCGACCATCCGGCGGCTGAGAGACGGGCAGGAAATCACCGACGCGCAGGCCTTGATCCGCTGTTCGCTCTACGGCTCCGCCGGGCGCAACAGCGATCCCTTCATTGGCGAGCAGGTCAATGCGCTGGCAAGGCAACGCGCCGACATCACCCTTAATAACCCGGTCGGCCTGTACTTCCACGAATTCAATCCGGTGGGCTGGACGACGCCGGACAATGCGGATCCGCGCACCTTCTGGAATTATGTCCGCGGCAGTGAAGGACACTTCGTGCGGGCCGTCTTCGAGGTGCCGGCCGGGCGCGGCTACACTGTCGGCGACATCATGGTAGCCGGCCGGCGCATCGACTTCGGCGGCCAGATCGCCGACTTCGTGACGATGAAGCTGGAGGGCTTGGCGACCCGTCTCGGCCAGAGCACCGTCGCGCCTGTCGCCGGGTGTCGGGTCAAGCCGCCCAGTGCTGTCGCCGCGGCCGTGCCGCTGGCGCCGGCGGCGATTCCCGCTGCCCTCGGCAACCGCGCGCCGGCGACGCTGCCGGGTCCGGCAGCCGTGCGCTCGTCCGATCCCGAGCCGGCCGCCGATGCGCGGATGGAGGCCTTGCTTGCTAGGCTGCCGGCGGTGCTTCGCGACGAACGGGAGGAAGACGACGGCGACGCCGTTCCTGCCGCGCTGATCCCTTACCCGAGGCTGCCGCCGGAGCATTTCGCCACCCGGTCGGTTTCCGGCCGCATCATGGCGTTCGCCTCTCCCGATTCGACCTACGCGGTCACCCGGAAGCTGATCGAAAGCGCCCGGCATTCCATCGTCATCGGCATATACGACTTCAGTGCCTCCTACATGAAGGAGCATCTCAAGAAGGCGATGCGGCGGGGCGCGTCGGTTTCCCTGATGCTGGATACCAATGCGGACGACGACCCCAACCTGTTCACGGAACTCAGCATGCTCGGCGCCAATTGCGTGAAGGCGCCGTCGCAAAGCGCCGGCAATCCGAACCATTATTTCGGCAACGCCCACGAGAAGATCATCGTCGTCGACGGCGAGATCGTCATGATCCAGAGTGGCAACTGGTCGGAAAACAGCATCCCGTTCAACGAGGGCGACGGCGTCGTCGTCGGCAGCTTCGAGCCGGGCAACCGTGACATGGGCGTTGCGGTGCAGTCGACCGAACTCGCCAGGCTGTTCTCGGACCTCGTTGCGCGCGACATGCGCCTTGCGCTTGGTGAACCGCCAGATCTGCCGCCCGCGATCGTGCCGGCGGCGGTCGATGGCGCCGCGGCGAGCGGGATGTTCTTCGAAGCCGCCCCGAGCGAAATGCCGCAACGGCTGTTCTCCAGCTTGACGATCACGCCCTCCGCACCGGTCGCGGTGACGCCGCTGGTGACGCCGGAAAATTTCCACGGCGCCGTCCGCTCATTCCTGCGCACGGCACGCCGCAGCATCCGTATCGAGCAGCAGTATATACGTGGCGGTCAAGCGGCCGTCGAAGAACTGCTCGGCGCGATCGGGGAGGCTCGTGCCGACAATCCAGGCCTGATTGTAAAGATCATCGTTTCGCCCAAATACCTGTTTGGCGAGAAGAAACAGAAGTTCGAAAAGGCCATGCGGGACTTCGGCTTCGAGTTCGATGAGAATTACCGCTATCTGTCGCTGCGACACTTCGTGCATTGCCACAACAAGCTGGTCGTCGTCGACGACGAGAAGGTGCTGGTCGGATCGCAGAACTGGTCGACGACGGGCCTGATGTCCAACCGCGAAACGAGCATGCTGATCGAGCATGCCGGACTTGCCGCCTACTTCGCCGAAATCTTCGACTCGGATTGGCAGTCGAGCGAGCCCGTCGAAACGCCCGACGAGATCGTCGCGCGGTCACTGGAGGGGTTGCGCAACTCCGCCGATTTCGCGGCCGGCGGCGTCGTGGTGTCTTCAACCGCTGACTACCGGGATACCTGACCGGGGCGGAGACTGCCGCCGTCCCAGGAGTGATGAACGTGATGTGACGTCACGGAAGCGGCCGCTTTCGAAACAGTCCGACAATTGCAATGGAGATTCCCATGAGCGTGAAAGATCTGGCTTTGGCAAAGCTCTCAGCGATCAAGCCTTTGGAAGGGGTCTTCCCGACGGCGAGCGGACAGACCGGCGCGGTCCGAGAACAGTGGCGTGGTGTGGCCAGAAGCATGCGCGCACGAGACATGACGGTGGCTGAAGTCGATTCACGCGCCGCACTGGGCTCCGAACTGTCTGCGGCCGACGTGGTGGAATCCGCCGTGCCGACACTTTCCGGATCGATCGAAACCGATGAACAGCTGGCAGGCTTCGCCGAGGCCGGCATCGGTTTCTTCCATGGGTCCGACAGCTATTCGCAAATGCCGCTGGCCCAGCGGCGGGACGCCGGAGGCAATGGCTCGGTATCCCGAGTGATGCTGGAGGGATCCAGAATTCTGCTTGAGCCGGAGCGGCTCATTCTGCGCTTTGAAGCAGGCGTCAAGGCCCCCGAGCGAAAGCGGATCTTCAAGAGATACGGACTGCTGCTCGTCGGTTCGGACGGATTGCCGCCCGACACCTATCGCCTGGCCAACACCCAGGGCTTTGCCACCGAGGTCGCCGCGGAACTGATGCAGGAAGGCGTCGTCGTTTTTGCCGAGCCTGATTTCATCGAGCACATCGGAACACGCTATGTGCCTGGCGATCCCAGCTATCCCCAGCAATGGCACCATCCCCGCATCGGCTGCCCGAACGCGTGGGACGTAACCAAAGGAGAAGGCGTCCGCATCGCCATAATCGACAACGGCTTTGACAAAGGTCATCCAGATCTGGCTTTCGGCACCTTGTCCGGCTGGTACCGCCAAACCGCGGATTTCGCCGATGCGGACTTCACACGGGGCACGGCCAGCATGCCTGACCAAAATCACGGCACCGCCTGCGCGGGTATGATAGCGGCAAAAGAAGGCAACGGCATTGGAGGCTGTGGCGTAGCGTTCGGCAGCGAACTTAACATGATCGCGTGTATGGGCGATCAGGTCGGAACGCAAAGTACGCTCGCACGCGCAATTGCTTACGCTGCCCAGCCTTCCCTGGAACCGGGAGGCGTGGCTGGCCAGCTTGGTGCTGACGTTATCTCGTGCTCGCTCGGACCCAACACGGCACTTTGGACGCTTCGACAAGTTTTATCGGACGCCATCGACTTCGCCGCAACGCAAGGCCGCCAAGGCAAAGGGGTCGCGATTTTCTGGGCATGCACCAACGGCAATTTCCCCATCAGCTCGGATCAGGTCTGTTCGCATCCGAGCGTCTGTGCAGTTGGACGCTCGACATCGGCGGATTCCGACAATGGCTCGGGCTTTGGTCCGGAGTTGGAGTTTCTGGCGCCGGGAGTACAGGTCCTTATTCCAGCCAGTGGGGGCGGCTACGCTGCAACGACCGGGACAAGTTTCGCTGCACCTTGCGCAACCGGCGTCGCAGCGCTCGCCCTTTCGCAAAATCTTGCGCTGACAAGCACCCAGCTTCGAGATCTTATCCGATCGACATGTGACAAAATTGGGCCACTAAACTATGTTAATGGTAGGAATCCAAGGTTTGGATATGGGAGAGTGAATGCTGAGAAAGCTGTCGCAGCCGCGCCGGCAATCGTCTAGCATCATTCCGACCCAACACAGGATGATGATGACAGACAAAGAGACTTTGGCTGAAAAGCTTGACGACCTTAAACGGGTCGAAGGTGTGTCTGCTGTCCCGCCTGGACCGCCGGGAACAGTTGAAAACGGTCCAGGCCGAGCGCCGCAAGCGGTGTTGATGCTGCCACGTGACGATGTCGACAACTTCACCAGAGCGGGTTGGGCATTTGTCGAGTCGACATCGAGGGTGAACCAAACCGGCGCAAGGCCGGTTTTCAAGGACAGCGACGGTCACCTCAAGATCGACAGCGGCAATTTGAATGTGCGGTTCGCCGGAGAGGCCTCTGTTCCCGAAATTGAGAGTCTTCTGAAAGACCACGGTCTTTTGATCAGGCGGCAACTGGGCTTTGCACCAAATCTCTACACTGTCGGTCCAAGTCAGGCCGATGCCGTCACGGATTCGGTCGAGATCGCCAAGTTGCTGACGACATCCCAGAAGGTTGAATACGCTGAACCCGTGCTAATCGAGGCACTTGGTGGGCGTAACCTAGCTCGATAACGCTTCTGCCGTCGCCGCGATGATAGACCTCCAGGTACCGCTCTAACACATGGCAGTCGTTCCCTGATTCATTTCGGAAGCGCTCCCGGTTTGATGTCATTGGTAAGCGCACGAACTATTTCACATTCGACATCACGTGTTGTCAGCGCCTTCGTGAACTCCAAGTTGAGGTGCGAGGCGGTTCGCGCCGGGCCTTTGCAGTACCTCGCCGCATCCGACGCGACCCTCCGAGTTGCAAAGGGCGGGATACGACGTTCGCGGTTTTGGATCGGATCGTGTCCCGCGGCGTGGTGTAGTTGGCGGCATTGGTCGCCGTGCTCTCCGGCATGGGCCGGGCTGATCAGCGCGCCACGGCTGGCAGGCTTATCAGGGGATCATCGCTTATCTGGCTGATCGTTTCCAGGGTCATGTATCTGGCCCGCTGCACCGCCCATTCATCGTTCTGTTCGAGCAGGATTGCGCCGACGAGGCGCACGATCGCATCGTCGTTCGGGAAGATTCCGACGACCTCGGTGCGCCGGCGATCTTAACCTGCATCAGGGGCCCGCAAGGAGACGAAGCCGACGCCGCGGGACAGAAAACTCAAATCCTGTCCCCGCAACCAGTTCTATCATAAATCAATTACCGTCCCGGTCTAACCGGGGCGGTTTTTGCGTTTAAGGCCGGGGCGGAAACTCTGCCTGAGCCCGCCTATCCAAACGAAGAGGAAATGAAACGGAGCATGGCTTCACGACTTAAGCCGACAGTCGGCGTATCCTTGCCTGACGCTACTCGCGCCAGAGACCGCAGAGGAGATATTCTAGAGTGCTAAAGCCTTTTGATGAGAGCGCTCGGGAGTTGGACGCGCTTTTTTCCGTGGAACTTCGTTCGAATGGTTTTGACCTAATTGTGGAATCCCGTGGCGGATCTGACCACGGGCCGAATGCGGCTCGAAATAGCGAGTATGCGCCGGCGTTGGAGCTGCATTTGGCCAGAATGGGTGCGCTGGGCATGGTGCTTGACGACCTGCAGGTAGCCAGCAGCATAGCCATGAAACTGCCAGAGCTGGATCGTAGGGTGAGTCTCGACAGGTTCCCACTGCCCCTTGCCCTATCATCTGCAACAGATGTGCGGGAACTGCGTCATTCGATCGGACGTGCCTCCGCGGCATTTGGCCGGACGGACGGCAGCGACCGGGGCAATCGGACAAAGCGCATGCGGCTGCGCATGCAGTGGCACGGCGCAGCTGGAATGACGGTAAACGCCATTGAGCGGGTGCTCTGGCGACCGACAACCCCGGCGACGGACGAACAACCCACTGATGATCCTCACGAGCTTCAGAAACGGGTAGCGCAGGCAACGGCCCGCATACGGGCGGCGGCAGAGCGCGGAACCGTTCAGCCACCAGCAGGCCAGCCCGCACCGCCGAAAGCCAGCGGCAGACTGTCTCGTTTCGTCCGCGACCCAAACGTCATCGCATGGGTGCTGAATGAAGCGGATGGACATTGTGAAATCTGCAGCGACACTGCGCCTTTCCTCGGTGCTGGTGGGGAACCCTTTCTCGAGGTACATCACGTCCGCCCTCTGGGAGAAGGCGGACCCGATACGGTGGACAATGCCGCTGCTTGCTGCCCGAACTGCCACCGGCAGCTCCATCATGATCCGAACAGGGAAACGCTTCGCCAAAATGCGATCGCGTCGATAACACGTCTCAGGGACTATCCTCTGATGGCAGCGGCCGGTGCGGTGACTTCAGCCGCAGCGGTGATCCGGTAATCATTCGGTTCGCAGACCGCTTCAACCACCGGCAACGCAATATTGGCCACGGCCAATGCCCTGCTGGAGGCGTTCCCGATTTTCCCGGATACTGCGGCCCGCCATAGCGCCCCTTCCGAAAAGGAGTAAAAAACGGGGCATCACCTTGTCATGAAAAATTGGTCGACATTCAATTTCATAAGACCACTCGGGCGGTTTTGTCGTTTCAAGGCTTGGATACGACGGATTGCGCCAACAGCCGGCATTCTGTACCAAGGGTGTGGACGGCTCCTATGGCCGCGAACTGACGGTCAGCGTCTAGCTTGAACTGATCAACAAGCGGACGTTCCATTGGCGCCCCTAGGTGGCAGATCGGCAGCACCCGCACTCTCAGCCAAAAGATTCAAGCCAAAGACTCGCCCTTGGGCCTCCTGCGTGTCACCTGTCCGAATTAGTCGGACTAACCGCTCGGCCGTTTCCCGCGCACGCACCCTCGACTGGACAGTGCATTCCCAAGCTACGATCACCCGCCATCCAAGTTCGTCAAGCCGGGCTGCTACTCGGTCGTCCCTGGCGACGTTTCGGTCAAACTTCTCTTGCCAGAAGGATGTGTTGGACTTCGGGGTCGTGGCGATGCTGCACCCTGGATGCCGATGCCAGAAACACCCGTGAACAAAGACGATTGCGCGATGTCGAGGAAAGACGAGATCTGGCTTCCCGGGCAACCTCTTGTTGTCTAGCGTGAATCGTAGCCCGAGCCTGTGTAGCTCGCGGCGCAAGATCAGTTCTGGCGACGTGTTCGACGAACGTATCTGCGCCATTCTCTTGGACCGCTCATCTGGCGATAGGAAGTCCACCATTATTCTGTCCGCTATTTGTCGGCTAACAGCTCGTAGAACGGCAAGCCACGCACGATGTGCCCGGGGGAATCAAATGATTTATAGAGACACTGGTGGTTCGCCAACCCCTTCACTCGCTCGGCGATTTCCGCAGCCGTACTTGAGAGACCCAGGGCGGACAACTCCGAGACGGTGACATTGGGTACCTTGTGCACGAACCAAGTGAGCAGCGGCTCCCGGTAGTCGGTCGCGTTCACCTTGAAATGACGGAGATACTGCGAGGCCAGAATAACACCGCACCCAAACTCGCGCCCCTGAAGCAGCAATTTTCGCAGCACGTCGAACTCGTACCGCATGATGTTGTCCGCCTCATCGACCAGAAGGTACGAGTCGATGGCTCGCAGCTGGGGATCGCTACCCAAAAATGGCCGCTTGGGGGTTTTTAACATGTTCTCATAGAACATGTTAAGCATCACCGCCACGAGCATGTTCTTGCTGCGATCGTCCTGTCCGAAGGCGTCGAGCGACACCACTACAACACCGTTTAGGAAGCGGTCGAAGGGCATGCACTTGGCGGGGTCTCGCTCGAAGACTTCCATATCTACAAGGTCGTCGATAATTGCCATCGGCGAGTCAGATTTGCCTTCCAGCAGGTCGGAATAGGCCGCGTGGACATCGTAGATAGTGGGAGCGGTCCCGGCCGACGACTCGTAGGCGGTACGGACAGCACGCTTGAGCTTGTCGCGCTGGACTGGGCCGATACCCGAATAGATCTTATCCAGGACATCGGCAAAGAACCTGAAACGATCGAGCCACGGCGCGATTGAATCCTCCATGTTGCTCACGTCGAAAAGATTCAGTGGGAGCCGCTGTGGCTTCACGACAAGCGCGCCGGTGGCTGCAACAAAGTCCGGGCTGCTGTAATCCTTCTTGTAGTCGAAAATCAACAATCGGGGCCGGATGCCTCGGTTAGCTGGGGCAGACGATGCGATCTGATGCACAAGCGACTTCAGCAATTGAGTCTTCCCGGTGCCGAGGTCACCGACAACGCCAATGTTGAGCTGATTCAATCTTGTGTCGGACAGGGAAAGCGAGAGCTCTCGCTTCTCGAAGCCATCAACCGTTGTTCCAATTCTCAGGTGAATACCGCGTTCGACAGGCTCAACCAAGTCCCCGCCCGTCGCCTTGGTATCGAGGCCACGCCCCTCAGGACCGCGCGAACTAATCGGGTCTTCGCCAACGCCGTCGCTTGATAGACTGGGGTCTAGGTCGGGCCCTTTATGCGCTAAGGCGGTCTGCGGCGAAGCATTTGCGGAGATTTGCCCCGCAACCAGCGGGTCCTCGTGTGCCCGCGCCGAAAGTTCCCAGTCGCCGACTTTCGCCCGAACACTGTCGTAAAGCGACTGTGCATCTAGGCCGACAATGCGGCCAGCATCGCCGATCCCGATGACAATTGTCTCTTCGAAGCCATCGCCATCCCGGTCGACGGCATCGCTCATCGGCGAGTCGTCGACAACAATTAACCGCCCCCGCATATCGACTGTGACGCAACTGCTGTCTGTGAGGATCGAAGAGGCAATGCGCTCGTGAAGGGCGGACCAATTTGCACCGGATCCCGCAAGGTCTTCATGCTGGCTGTAGACGCGCATCGCAAAGCCGATGACTGAGAGGAGCAAATGCTGGTAGGTTAGCCGCCAAGCAGAGAGCTTGCCCTCATGGGCTGCAAGTCTGGCGAGCAGGTTGGAAAGCGACTTAGCCTGGCCTAGCGCTTCTCGAGCGTCGCCGATCGGAAAGACCGTTCCCAACCTGCACTTGACCTCGACGGGCGTGAGGTGGACACGTGCGCCGCTTGGACTGAGCGTAATGCCCACCACCAACAAGTCTGGTCGCGAGAAGCCTCCCTCCAACCGATCCCGATTCAGCGCACGCGAAAGGTCGTCAAGGTAGCCGCGGAATGGGTCGACTGGCACGACAAGAGCGATGGAAGGTTCATCAACTATGAGGATTTCGATTTGCGGCTCGTGTCGGCGATGGCGCGACCGCCGCCGGGAAGCGGCGGGTTTGATGCGGCCTGACCGCTTCGCCTTTCAGCCATGCGGTATTGTCGGCTCGTCGCGCGGCCGGACGCGACCCGTTCGGCGTCGATGATCACGATGGACGTGCGTGGCCTCCGTTGCCGGAGGTTGAGTGCCTGCGGCTGAAGGCTGGAGCATGCCATGCCTGCTGATAAAGAGCTCTCCCGGTTCGTCGCCGTTGTGTCCGGCCGTCCACGCGATTGCTTCCACTGCGACGTGCGGGCTTTTCTGAAGCAAGCCTTTAGCGGATAGGCCTCTATCAGCGAAGGAGGTCAAGTTGGGGCTAAACCCTGACTATCCTATGGTGGCGCCGAACTATGCAGCACAACGATCAGCCCTCGCGAATTCCAGTGGGCTCGGTCGCAAGACCGTCGCCAAACGTGAAAAAAAGTCCGCACGTCAGAAGGCTTAATCTCGTTCACCCAGGGGCGAAGCTTATTGGCAGGATGGCCGCTGCGATTGCTAGCCTCGATATCCAACATGAGCGCGCCGACGACATTACGCCTCATCATTGTCTTTCGTTGCACGAAACGGAGGAATGCGAGACTATTTGCTCGCAAAACGACCCTGTCGACGGCCCACCAAGCGAGAGAGTTGGGCGCGGCTCACCGGCGTTGCCGCGGTTTAAGCCGTCAGTGGTTTCGTTGGCACGAATTGGTGTCCTTGACGTGGAATGTTGGATTTTCTCTGGACGAATTTGAAGCCATCTGAGGCGAGCATTGCGCGTGAAACGAGCTGAGTTGTTCTATCGCGCCCGATGAGTCATCAAGCTTTCCTATTAGGAATAGATCTTGACATCCCGCCGTTCGAACTGTCCATTTGATGCCGGGGCGGCGAGGGCGGACAGGGGTAGACCGGCGCGTGGATAGACAGTCGAGTCGAGTGCTGTTGAGGACAGCGGGGCTGACAAAGGCCTTCCGCGGGCTGGTTGCCCTTCGCGATCATTCAATAGAACTGAACGAAGGCGAGATCGTCGGCGTCATCGGGCCGAATGGTTCGGGCAAGAGCACGCTCTTCAACCTCATCACCGGGTTTACCCAGCCAAACTCAGGCCGCATCGAAATGAAGGGGCTGTCCATCGCCGGGATGCGCACGTCGCAGATCGTTGCGATGGGCATTGCACGCACCTTCCAGGGATCGCGTCTGTTCGGCAGCCTCAGCGTCGCGCAGAACGTTCTGGCCGCGGCGCAGCTTCGTCATCCTGTCCGCACCGTCGATACGGTCATTCGCGGCCGGCGCTATCGCGAGCGGGTAGCCGCGACACGACAGAAAGCCGATGAATTGCTTGACCTCATGGGGCTGACGGGACAGGCCGGCAGGACCGCCGCGGATCTCCCCTACGGCGATCAACGGCGCCTGGAAATCGCGCGCGCATTGGCCACCGGCCCGGAACTGCTGCTTCTTGACGAACCTGCCGCGGGGCTCGATTCCAATGAGACCAAGATGCTGGCAGCGCTGATCCGGACGATCCGCGACCGCTATGGCGTGACCGTCGTCGTCGTGGAGCACGACATGGATCTGATCATGACGCTGTGCGAGCGCATCCAGGTTCTGGCCGCTGGTGAGGTCATCTGCGTCGGCACCCCGGAACAGGTGCGCGAACACCCGAAAGTGCGGGAGGCGTATCTTGGACATGCCTAGCGCGCCCCTGCTTCAGGTCGAGGATCTCCAAGTCAATTTTGGCGCGGTGCGGGCGCTGAAGAGTATCTCGCTCGATGTGCATGCAGGCGAAGTCGTGGCGCTGGTGGGTGCCAACGGCGCTGGAAAGAGCACCACGTTGCGCACCATTTCCGGCCTGTCCCGGCCACGTGGCGGCAGGATCAGCTTTGACGGCAAATCGATCGCTGGCATGGCACCGTCGAAGATCGTCCGGCTGGGAGTTGCTCAATGTCCGGAAGGGAGGCGCCTGTTCGGCGGGCTGACGGTGGCCGACAATCTGCGGCTCGGCGCCTGCACGCGCACCGACAAGGACGCAGTCGCCAGCGATAGCGAGCGGATGTTCGGGTTGTTCCCTATACTAAAACAGCGGCTGAAGCAGCTGGCGGGCACGCTTTCCGGCGGCGAGCAGCAACAGCTTGCCCTGGCCCGGGCATTGATGGCAGCGCCAAGACTTCTGCTGCTTGACGAGCCATCGCTCGGCGTCGCGCCGCTCCTGGTGCGGCACATCTTCAGCGCGCTGGCGGAGCTGAAGCTTCAGGGCATGACGATGCTGCTGGTCGAGCAGAACATCAAGCTTGCCCTGGATCTGGCCGACCGCGCCTATGTGCTGCGCACTGGTCAGGTAGCCCTTTCGGGCCTGTCGGCGGAACTGCGCGACAGCGAGCGCGTGGCGCAGGCATATCTCGGGGCGGCGACATGACCCAGCTGGACTATATCCTGCAGCAGATTGTCAACGCGGTGAGCCTGGGCAGCCTTTACGCCCTCGTCGCGGTGGGTCTCTCGATCGTCTTCGGCGTCCTCAAGCTGACCAATTTCGCGCATGGCGACGTGATGATGGTCGGCGCCTTCGGGGTCGCGCTGCTGGTCGGGGTCGGGGTTCCTTTCCCGGTCGCAGTAATCTGCGGTATCGCAGCGGCCGCCGTCGCCGGCTTCCTCATCGAGCGTATCGCTTACCGTCCGATCCGCGACGCCCCGGACGTGTCACGCCTGCTGACCAGCCTTGCCGTCACCTACATCATCGAGAATGTCGGCATTCTGGTTTTCACGTCGTCGCCGCGCAACTTCCCGCTTCCAGCCTTTCTCAATACGTCATGGGAACTGTCGAGCGGCGCCATCACCTTCACCAGCATCAACCTCCTGACCATTGCGTTGACTTTCGTGTCGCTGCTCCTGCTCGGCTGGTTCATCACCCGCACCACGACCGGCCTCGGCATGCGGGCGGCGGCTGAGGACATGTCGGCGGCGCAGCTTGTCGGGCTCGACGTCAACCGGCTGATAATCGTCGCCTTCATCGTCGCTTCCGCCTATGCCGGCCTCGCCGGCATCCTTTGGGCTGCGCAAGCCGGCGTCGTGCAGCCGCAGATGGGCTTCACGCCGCTTCTAAAGGCCTTCGTTGCGGCGATCATCGGCGGCTTCGGGTCGATAGCCGGCGCGCTGGTGGGCGGCTACATTCTCGGCGCATTGGAGATCTTCATCGTGGCGTTCCTGCCGAGCAGCATCTCGTCCTATCGTGACGCCATCGTCTTCGCCGTGCTGATCGCCTTCCTTCTGGTCCGGCCGGGCGGGCTGCTGCAGCCAAACCGGGAGATCAAGCTGTGAGCCGGGAAACGCGGATCACGCTCTGCGTCCTCTCCGCTTTGGTGGCCGGGGCTGTGGTCGCTTTCGGTGCGCCGCATGTACTCAGCGACTATTTCGTTCGTATCACCCTGTTGATCGCGCTGAATGCGATCCTGGTCCTGTCGCTATCGCTCAGCAACGGCTTCACCGGAGTGTTTTCGCTCGGCCATGTCGGCTTCATCGGCGCCGGTGCGTATATTTCGGGAATCCTGTCGATCCCGGTGCAGCAGAAGATGGCGCTGCTGCCGCATCTCCCAGCTTTCCTGCATGCTTTCAGCCTGCCTTTCCTGCCGGCCACGCTGGTGGCGGGCGTTTTGACCGCGTTGCTCGCGGTGGTCGTCGGTTATCCGCTGATGCGCCTGTCAGGCTATTTCGTATCAGTGGCCACGATGGGCTTCCTGATCATTGTCAATGTGGTGCTGATCAACGCTTCGGACTTTACCCGCGGCGCCCGCACCTTTACCGGCGTGCCGCTGGAAACCACACTGCCATGGGTATTCGGCTGGCTGGCGATCACGCTGTTCGTTCTGGCGCGGCTGGTCTATTCGCCCTTTGGCCGCGCGATGAAGTCGGTGCGCGACGATACCATCGCGGCCAGCGCCGTCGGCATCGGCGTGTTGCGAACCCGGTTGATCGCGTTCGTTATCGGCGCTTTTTTCGCGGGCGTCGGAGGGTCGCTCTACGCGCACTACCTCGGCTCGTTCTCGCCCAATACGTTTTATTTCTCGCTGACGATGAGCCTCATAACCATGCTGGTGCTGGGCGGGATGGGCTCGCTGTCTGGGGCTTTGGTCGGTGTCATCTGCGTTTCGCTCCTGTCAGAGGTTCTGCGCTCGGTCGAGCGTGGTTTCACGATCGGCGAGTTCGCGGTCCCGGCTCTCTTTGGCGCCAGTCAGATCGTGCTCGGCTTCATCTTCATTCTAATCATGATCTTCCGGCCGAAGGGGATCATGGGGGAACGCGAATTCACGTTCGGGTTAACTCAAAGATCGGCAGTGGTGAACCAGACAGAGGAACGAAAACGATGATCAAACTCACTCGACGCGGTACCATTGGCCTGGGCCTGGGCGCACTTTTCGCCATCGCCTCAGCCAGCACGGCTCTCGCCGCCGACACGATCAAGATCGGCTATCCCGCAAACCTGACCGGAATCCAGGCGTCGCTCGACGGCCCCATGCTGAACGGCGCCAAGTTGGCGGCCAGCGAGATCAACGCCGCAGGCGGCGTGCTGGGCAAGCAGATCGAACTGGTAACTTACGATTCCAAGAGCGATTCGACGACCATCTCCACCGTTGCCAGCCAACTGATCGACAGCGACAAGGTCGTCGGGATCGTCGGCTTCGCCGATTCCGATTCGGTGCTGGCCATCGGGCCGCAAGTTCAGACGGCGCAGATCCCATTCATCACGCCCGGCGCGACATCGCCCAAACTGCCCAGTCAGCTCGGCAACGAGATCTTCCTCGCCGCCTTCGGCGACAACGTCCAAGCCGCTGTCGGCGCCGAATTCGCGCTTAACAAGCTGAACGGCAAGACCGCCTATCTGCTGACCGACATCGGCACCGAATATACGACGTTGCTGTCAGACTATTTCGTCACCGCCTATGAGCATGGCGGCGGAAAAATCCTCGAGCGCGACACTTACAAGATCGGCGACAAGACCTTCACCGCCCAGATCGCAAAGCTGAAGGCGCTATCGCCCCAGCCCGACTTCATCTACGCCTCGTCGAATGCCGAGGAGATCGGCCTGATCTTGAAGCAGCTGCGCCAGGCAGGCATAAACCTGCCGGTCGTCGGCGGCGACGGCTATGACACGCCGCTGCTGCTCCAGGTCGGCGGCGACGCGGCCAAGGATACCTATTTCACGACCCATGCCTATATCGGCGAGGGCGCTAGCCCGAAGGTTCAGGCCTTTATCGACGCCTATACGAAATCGGTCGGCAACGCTCCGGAGAATGCCTTCGCTGCGCTGGGCTACGATTCGATCAAGCTGATGGCTGACGCGATCAAGCGCGCCGGCGCACCCGATCCGGCCAAAATTCGTGACGCACTTGCCGCCACGTCCGGCCTGGACGGCGTTACGGGCACGATCACTTACCGACCTGGCGTTTCGGTTCCGGACAAGTCGGTTTCCGTCATCGGCGTCAAGGATGGCAAGCTGATGCTCGCCAGCGAAGCAGCGCCCAGCTTCGTCGCGGAGCCGTGATCTTGTCCGGCCAGGGCTCGCTTTGGGACATCTACGGGTCGCGGCTATCAGCCGCGACCTTCACCGATCTGACGCATGCCTTCCACCCCGGGCAGCCGAAATTCCCGAGCTTCCCGGACGAGCAGCGCAATACGGTGCTCGACCATTCGAAAGGCGACTCGTTTCAGGTCCACCATTATGCCTTCGTCGGCCAATGGGGTACGCATGTCGACCCGCCGGTGCATTTCATCGATGGGGGGCGCACGATCGACGAGCTGCCGGTTTCGGAGATGCTCCTGCCGCTGGTCATTCTCGACATCAGCGAGAGGGTCGCTGCCGATCCGGATGCAACGCCGACACTCGACGACATCGCCGCCTGGGAGGGCCGAAACGGCCGCATCCCGGAGAATTGCTTTGTTGCGCTGCGCACCGGCTGGTGGCCGCGCTGGCCGGACATTGCAAAGTTCCAGAACAAGTCAGCGGACGGCGTCTCGCATACGCCGGGCTGGTCGAAGCCTGTGCTGGAAGAACTCATCGAGCATCGCGGCATCACCGCCATCGGTCACGAGGGCATCGACACCGACCCCGGCCTCGCCACGTCGGCTGGCGATGGCAGCCTGGAATATTACGTGCTCTCGCGCGATTGTTGGCAAATCGAGCTGCTCGCCAATCTCGACAAGCTGCCAGAAGCGGGAGCGCTGATCGTCGCAAGCTGGCCGAAGCCGAAGGGTGGATCGGGTTTTCCGGCGCGCGCTTTCGCGATTCACGAGGCGGCCAGCTAAGCTTGAGGATGGCCGGCGGCAGCGGCTCGCGGGCCGCTGTCGCCGATATCGGGGAGGAATGAGAGATGGATATAGACACAGTTCGCGATTCCTTTCCGGCGATGGCGAAAGGCGCAAAGCCGGCGAACTGGATCTTCTTCGACAATCCGGCGGGAACCCAGATGGCGGGCCGGTCGATCGAGCGCATGACGCGCGCCATGATCGACACCAACGCCAATCTCGGCGGCTATTTCGAAACGTCGGTCGCGGCGCAGGCCATGGTCGACGACGCCCATCAGGCGATGGCGGATTTCTTGAACGCCGCCGATCGGCGCGAGGTCATTTTCGGCCAGAACATGACGACGCTGACCTTCGCCATGTCGCGCGCCATCGGTCGCGATCTGAAGGCGGGCGACGCGATCGTGCTGACGCGCATGGACCACGACGCCAACGTCGCGCCGTGGCTCATGCTGGCCGAGGACCGTGGGCTGGAGGTGCGCTGGATCGATCTCGATCCGAAAACGTTCGAGCTCGACCTGTCGACGCTGGAGGTCACCATTGACGACAAGGTCAAGCTGGTCGCCGTCGGCTATGCCAGCAACGTTACCGGCACGATCAACGACGTCAAGCGGATCGCGCAGCGCGCACGCGCGGTCGGGGCGCTGAGCTATATCGATGCGGTGCAGTTCGCGCCGCATCGGGTGATAGACGTCCAAGATCTCGGCTGCGATTTCCTGGTCTGTTCGGCCTACAAATTCTTCGGGCCCCATCATGGCGTGTTGTGGGGACGGATTGATCTCCTGCAGGCGCTGACTGCCTACAAAGTGCGAGCGGCCTCGAACACGCCGCCAGGGAAATTCGAGACGGGGACAACGAGCCGCGAGGCGCTCGCTGGGGTGCTCGGCGCGGTCGAGCACTATGCCTGGCTTGGGCAGTCCTTTGGCAATATCCATCCCGACGCGACGCGCCGCGAGCGCATCGTGGCGGGGATCGAGGTCGCCGATCGCTACGAACGCGGCTTGACGGCGCGGCTGATTGCCGGACTATCCAAGATCGATGGTGTCACCATTCAAGGCATTGTTGATCCGGGTGCGCAGGCCCGCCGCGTCCCGACCGTGTCGGTGACAATCGATGGCGTCGATCCTGCCGACGTCGCCAGAGCGATGGCGAAGGAAGGAATCTTTCTCTGGCACGGGCACAATTACGGGCTGGAGCCGATCAGGCGGCTCGGGCTTGCCGAGCGCAATGGCGTCGTGCGCATCGGACTTGCGCATTACAACACCGAAGCGGAAGTCGATTTCCTCCTGGCGACGCTAACGAAATGGCTGAATTCACGGACCTGATGTGGGCGACGGCATGAAAGCACCGAAGATCGGCGTGAAGCTGCGCCACGCAAGGCAGGTGCTCGGTCTCAGTCTGGAGGAACTCGGCGCCCGCATCGGGCTGACCGAAGGTTATCTGTCCAAGATCGAAAACGACCGGGCAACACCTTCGATGGCTGCGCTGCACCGGCTGGTGCAGGCGCTGGGCATCAATATGAACGCGATGTTTGGTACCCTTCAGCACGACGCCTCGGAAGTCTTCGTGTTGCGCCGCAATGATCGTCAGCGCATGGAGACGGGACACCGGCGATCAGGAAACCACGTCGTGCTCGAACAGCTCGTGCCGTCCGGTCCCGAATATCTGCTGCAGATCAATATCCATGTGATCGAGGCCGGCGGCGGTAGTCTTGAGCTGATCAGCCACAAGGGCCAGGAATTCGGCTATGTGCTCGAAGGGTCGCTTGAGTTGCTCGTCGAGACAAATGTGGTGGCGCTCGAGGCCGGCGACGTGTTCTATTTCAACTCCGAACTTGGCCACGGCTATCGCAACAGCGGTTCGGCAACGGTGCGAATCCTCTGGGTAAATACACCGCCCACATTCTAAAGCGGCGTTATCGATCCCGTATGAGTCCACTATCCAACAACCTGTTGAATTTATTCAGGTGGCGTCTGAGGCGGCAGCACATCAATCGATTATGCGCTGGATGTTGGCGGCCTTACCGTGATCGCGGCCAACACCTGCATTTCAGCCCAGTTCCAGAGTGCCGACGGCAAAGACCCGCTCGACGGCAATCGTTGGAAGCGGGCCATAGTACATTCGCGAGGTTTCGAAACCCGGTGATATGCCGCGCTCGACCAAGTCGCTTGCCAACCCGACCTGGGCCTCGGGTACGTCAATGTAAATCGAGCCTATGCAGCGGTTCGTCAGAGCCGAGAATATGGCTTTCGCAGTGTCGAGGTCGGTTGCAGAAAGCGGGCCGATCTTGAAACCTTCGCGGCATTGACGGGCGACGCCGTAGCCGCGGACGGAGGTGCCGTCCATGTCCACCAACGCGATGTGCGGTGGGGCTGTCCAGCGTTGGAGGAAGGCTGGCCGAGCGGCGGGAAAGCAGGTGCGATCGAAGGCTTCGATCCAAGGCACAAGCTCCGGTGTTACAGTTTTGAGGCTTGTCGGCGATGCCGCGGGTGGCTTCGGGGCGACGTGGCCGCTGAAGCGGACGGTGCGATATGCGGGCGCGAAGCCCATGCTGCGATAATTGGCCTGTTGGGCCGGGACACCGTCGAGGCCGATCGTTCTGTCACCCAGCAGCGCCATGCCAGCGTCCCATACTGATTTGCCAATGCCTTTGCCGCGCATGTCCGGGCGGCAAATGTAGAGGCCGATGAATCCGAAGTTGGCGTCGTAAGCGACGGCGGACATGCCGGCGACCATTTGGCCCTCGACGAAGGCGCCGATGAAGCCATCCGGGCCGGCGGCCTGAAAGGCGGCGGCGTCGTGCAGGCCTGGATTCCACCCTTCGTCCGCAGCCCAGTTGATGAGCGTCTCGATTTCAGCAAGCGACAGGGTCCGGATCATCGAATCATTTTGTGGCATCAGGCGGCGCTATGTCCAGGCGCAAAGCTCGCGAGTGTGACAACAAATTGCTTTTCGGACGGAGACCGAAGTAACGAAACGGAAGGCAGTTTTTCACCCGGATGCGCTCCCCGCCGTCCCACTTCGCTTTGATCCCCCATGAGCTTCGGCAAACGTTCTTGTT
>NZ_JBAZUD010000001.1:0-114387 GCF_041661565.1 Mesorhizobium sp. | reverse complement strand
TCTCTCGGCGGTGGCGGCCCGCCTCGGCGCCACGCCTATGCAAGTGGCCCTTGCCTGGCTGCTCCAGCGCTCACCCAATATCCTGCTGATCCCGGGTACGTCCTCGGTCGGGCATCTGCGGGAAAACCTCGCGGCGGCCGAACTGCGGCTGTCGGCGGACCTGCTCGATGAACTGGATGGCGTGGCAAAGGCGGCGTGACGGCGTCGAGCGGCCCCGCGCCGAAAGCACGCGTTCGCATCGTTGGGTTTCGGCCGTCGCGCCAGCGACGGCCTCCTAGTTGATGCTCGCCGTCTTGGCGGGTTCCGCCGGCCGCGCCTCATCGGCATAAGGCACGCGGTAGCCGTTCGCCGCCAGCCAGTCGATTGCCGCTTTCGGCTCGTCGGTCTGGATGATGGTGGCGCCGCGTTCGGCCCAAAAACCCCAGGCTTCGGCGGGCAGGCTGGCCTGGATCGCCAGCTCGTCGCCGCGGCCGCCGGCGAGGAAGCCGCCCGGCTTGTTGACGATGGCGTAGGTATCGGCCCAGATATGCCAGTCGCCGCTCACCGCGGCCGCCCGCATGCGCGTGCTGAACAGCGGTCCGCCGGTCTCGGTCAATCTCTGGGCGCCGTCCCGCCAGTTGATCAGCTCGATCGCCCGCAACGAGAAGGCTTGGTCGACCGTCTTGGCGAAGCCGGAATCATGCACGGCATCGTCGGCGAGGATCGGCATGAACTGGAAGCCGCCGCCAATCGCATCCATGGCGGCCTTGACCGTGGAAATCCTGTTCTGGCTCCACAGGTTCTCCTTGACGATGACCTGCTCGGCCATGCCGAGGTGGCGCGCCACCGCGATCATGCCCGAGAGGTCGCCGACTTCGAGCTTGTTGTCGAGATTGATGAGGATCCTGTCCCGGGTCGCCATCAGCATCTCGCGCAGCGTCGAAACCGTCTCGCCGGTAACGACGCCGGTGCCCTCGACGACCAGTCGGCAGGACCTCAGTTCGGCCAGCGTATAGGCGACGACTTCGCCCTTGCAGGTCGTGGTGCGGTCGAGCCAGCTGTCATGCATGACGACAAACTCGCCGTCCTTCGAGCGCCTGATGTCGACCTCGACGATTTCAGCGCCCATGGCGATCGAGCCTTCCACCGCCGCGATCGAGTTTTCCGCGTAAAGCGTCTTGCCCGCCTGCATGCTGCCGGCGCGATGCGCGGCCACCATGACGTGGTCGCGCCACTGGTTAGCATGTTCGAAGCGGTCGAGAACCTGCCTGGCTCGCGTTTCGCCGGCAAATGACTGCCCGGCCAGTGTCGCCAGCATGGTGGAAATCAGAAGGCCCAGGCTTATGGTCCGCATCGAGAATCGCTCCTTGCCGGATCGAGACCCGGATAGGCGACGCCCGTGACAGGGAGGTGAACGAAGCCGGCTAGCTGCTTGCCGCGAGAGCGCGCATCAGATGCGTTTCGAGAGCCGGCGGAACCAGGCCATGGCAGGCATTTCGACGAAGCGCCAGGTGATCCATGAGGCGGCGATGGTGGCGAAGAGCATGACAAGGATCGCCGCGGCTCCGGTCAAGCCCCCCGCAAAACCCGTCGCGGGCTGTCCGCGCAGCACGAAGTCGCCGATCAGGCCGAGGCCGCCGAGCTTGCGCTCGATGAGCCCAGCGACATTGATCAGCCGCGCCTGAACGAAGATGTGGACCATGTAGATCGAATAGGACAGCGAGCCCAGCGTCAGCATGAAAGGGGTCCGGAGCAAGGCACTGATCCAGCCGCCTTCGTGGGCGAAAAGAAACAGCGCCAGCGCGAATACCAGCGGTGCGGCGATGCCGAGGTCGTTATCGCCCGCCATCGACACAAACAGGACAATGACCACCACCATGACGATCTCGGCAAGCGTCCAGGCCATGCGCGGCCCGCCGGCCCTGGCCAGCGCCTGTCGCGCTCCTGCAATGGAATCATGCTGGAACCATGCCAGCAATGCGCCGAGCGAGAAGCCGTACAGGCAGCGGATGAAGCCGAAATCGAAGGACACATCCATATGGTGGGTGGAGAAGCCGAGCAGGAAGAGCGGCGCGGTGATGGCGGCGGCAACGAACCATACCCAGGCGCGAGCGCCGGCGACAAAGACAACGCCGGCAAACAGCAGATAGGCGAAGAACTCGGCCGAAATGCTCCAGCTCGGCGCGTTCCACGTCAGCTGGTCCTCGAAGCCGACACCCTGCAGCAGGAGAAGATTGGCAAGCAGGCTCTTGATGTCGAAACCGCCCGTAAAGGGAGCGGCTCCGGTGCCATGCAGTTGCGGCAGCACCAGCCGCAGCAGTTCGAAGCCGGCAAAGGCGGCAAGCATGAAGAGATGAAGAGGATAGATGCGGCCGAAACGGACCAGCGTGAAGCGCGCGACGTCCTCCGGCTGGTTCAGCCGGTCGCCGTAGCTGCTGGCGATGACGAAACCGGAGAGGACGAAGAAAAGGTCGACGAAAAGATAGGACGAACCGATGAAGGCGCTTTGCGAAACCATCGAGCCGGTCGGAAAATGGAACAGTGCCACCAGGAGCGCGCAGATGCCGCGCCAGGAATCGAGAACCAGGAACCGTTGCCCGGCGATCGTGCCACCCCGGGTCGACACCAGGGCACGGGCCGGATTAAGAAACGCTGTCTGCGTCATGATGGCACAAATCCTGTTCTGCCGTGGCACCTGGGCGGCGCGATTTCATCTCCGCAAGCCGTGACTGGCATCTTCCGTGCCGGTTCTGTAGTTGTTGCACCCCGATGAACAGCGAGGACCCGTAATGGCGAACACCACCATCGACCATGCCTTCACCGCCCGCTCCAAAACCGGCGCGGCCTTCGAGCCGACCTATTCCGGCGCGCTGTCGTTCATGCGGCGCAAATATACGAAGGACGTGAAGGGCGCGGACGCAGTGGTGTGGGGCATTCCCTTCGACGCGGCGGTTACCAACCGGCCCGGCGCCCGCTTCGGGCCGCAGGCGATTCGCCGCGCCTCCGCGATCCTCGACAACGACCCGCAATATCCGTTCTCACGCGATCTGTTCGAGCATCTCGCGGTGGTCGACTATGGCGACTGCCTGCTCGACTCGGGCAACCACCAGAAGACGCCGGGCACGATCGAACGCGAGGCCGCCAGGATCCTGAAGTCCGGCGCCTTCCTGTTGACGCTGGGCGGTGATCATTTCGTCACCTGGCCGCTGCTGAAGGCGCATGCCGCCATCCACGGTCCCCTCGCCCTTGTGCAGTTCGACGCCCACCAGGATACCTGGCCCGACGATGGCAAGCGCATCGACCATGGCTCCTTCGTCGGCCGCGCCGTCAAGGAAGGCATCATCGATCCCGACCGGTCCATCCAGATCGGCATCCGCACCCACGCGCCCGACACGTTCGGCATCAAGATCCTGCATGGCCACGAAATCGAGGAGATGCGCGCGTCTGACATCGCCTATGCCATCGTTGACCGCACCGGCGGCAAGAAGACCTATCTCACCTTCGACATAGACTGCCTCGATCCGGCCTATGCGCCAGGCACCGGCACCCCTGTTGCCGGTGGGCCTTCCTCGGCGAAGATCCTGTCGACGCTGCGCCAGCTCAACCAGATCGATATTGTCGGCGCCGATGTCGTGGAGGTTGCGCCAGCCTATGATCACGCCGATATAACGGCGATCGCCGGCTCGATGGTGGCCATGCAATATCTCGGCCTGCTGGCCGAGCGAAAAGCCCGGCAGCAAGAGCTCAACAATGGCGGCCACAACGGTGCCGCGATGAATCACGGTCACGGCATATAGCTTTGAAATAGCAGGGAATTTGATCGATCCATGAAACCGAAAATCTTCATCGACGGCGAGCACGGCACCACGGGCCTGCAGATCCGGACACTGCTTGCCGAGCGCGGCGACCTGGAGATCATTTCGATCCCAACCGAACGTCGCAAGGAAACGGCTGCGCGGGCCGAATTCCTCAACGCCGCCGATGTCGCGATCCTGTGCCTGCCCGACGACGCGGCCATTGAAAGCGTGTCGCTGATCGCCAACGACACCACCAAGGTCATCGACGCGTCGACGGCGCATCGCGTGGCCGAAGGCTGGACATACGGCTTTCCCGAGATGGACAAGGAGCAGTCGAGGACGATCGCCTCGGCCAAGCGCGTGGCGAACCCCGGCTGCTGGCCGCAGGGACCCATCGCGACGCTGCGCCCGCTGGTGGCATCGGGCCTGTTGCCGCCCGACTTCCCGATCACCGTCAACGGCATTTCCGGCTATTCGGGCGGCGGACGGCCGATGATCGAGGACTATGTCGCCAAGGGCGAGGATGCCTCCGAATTCCTGCCCTACGGCCTGACCCTGCAGCACAAGCACGTGCCGGAGCTCCGGGCCTATTCGAGGCTGTCGCATGATCCGATCATGCAGCCGGCGGTGGGGAATTTCGCGCAGGGCATGATCACGGTCGTGCCGTTGCAGCTCGGCGGTCTCGACCATGTGCCGACCGGCGCGGAACTGCACGCCGCAATCGCCGATCATTTCGCGACGATTAGGGGTGGCGTGGTCGAGGTGGCGCCTTTCGCGCATGTCGAGCGCGTGCCGGAGATCGACCCAGAGATCTACAACGGCACCAACCGCATGAAGGTCTATGTCTTCGCCAACGACAAGCGGGCGCAGGCCTTGCTGGTGGCGGTCTACGACAATCTCGGCAAGGGTGCCTCGGGCGCCGCTGTCCAGAACATGGACCTGATGCTCGGCCTCTGATGCCCGCTGCACTCCCCGCGCGCTGGAAAGCAGCGCGCGGCCGGATGAGTTCTTGATATAACCGCCGGATCAGTTCTGAAACGCGATCCCATGCGGCAAGGGATAGGCGCCCTTGGTGCCGCGCCAATGCGCTGCGGCAAAACCCAGCAGGACAAGCGCGAATGCCTGGTGCGTCAGCGCCATGTGCAGCGGCACATGCATCAGCAACGTGCCGATGCCGATCGACGCCTGCGCCAGCACGGCCAGGAACAGCAGCGTCGCGCGCCGCGCATGTGTTGAACCCGGCAGCCGCCGACGCGTGTCGACCATGTGCCACAAGGCGACGACGAACACCGTGTAGGCGCCAAGCCGATGGACGAACTGCACCGTCTTCGGGTTCTCGAAGAAGTTGCGCCACGCGGGTTCGAGCAGCAGGAGATCGCCCGGGATGATCTTGCCGTCCATCAGCGGCCATGTGTTGTAGCTCAAGCCGGCGTCGAGCCCGGCGACAAGACCGCCGAGATAGATCTGGACCAGCGCCAGGAGCACGATGATGCCGGCCAGCCGCTGCGTGGACCGGTCGGCAGCGCGTTCTGAATGCGGCGCCAGGCCACGTGCCACCACCATGGTGGCGGTGAAGATCAGTGCGGCAAGCGTCAAATGCGTCGCCAGCCGGTACTGGCTGACCGAGACCCGGTCGACCAGGCCGGACGCCACCATCCACCAGCCGATGGCGCCTTGCAGTCCGCCCAGCAGCAGAATGCCCACCAGCTTTGGCCCCAGCCCGCGCTCGATACGGCTAGTCGCCCAAAACGCCAGTAACGGCAAGGCAAAGACAAGGCCGACGCTGCGCGCCAGGATGCGGTGCGCCCACTCCCACCAGAAAATGGACTTGAAGGCCTCGATGCTCATGCCCTTGTTGAGCTCGGCATATTGCGGGATCTGCTGATAGAGCTGGAATTCCTCCTGCCACTCGGCGTCATTGAGGGGCGGGATGACGCCGTGGATCGGCTTCCACTCGGTGATCGACAGGCCGGAATCGGTGAGCCGCGTCGCGCCGCCGACCAGCACCAGCGCGAACAGCACCAGGAGCACCACGTAAAGCCAGCCGCGTACGAGCGCCCGATTGTGCAGGTCGCGGTCGCGGTCCACGAAAGGCGCGGCAGCTGGTATGGCAGCCATGGTGTTGTCCCGGCGGTTGTTTCGCGGATTGGTGGACCATCGCCCTCTTGCTGGCAAGTCCATGCGGCGCGGCACGCCGTCGCGCCGCGCCTGCCGGGTTGCACGCATTGGCCGTTCGGCCTAAGCGATAGAAATCAACGAGACCGCAACATGCCCCTGCGCCTGAAAAAGCTGATCGGAACATTCCTGCTGGTGGCCCTGGTCGTCATCTACGCGCTGGTCGCGTCGATCTTCGCGGTTGCCCGGCTGTCGGAATCCGGGCCGTGGGTGCATTTCCTGTTCTTCCTGCTCAGCGGCTTGCTATGGGTGCTGCCGGCGATGGGCATCATCAAATGGCTGATGCTGGAGCGGCGCCCCAAGCGCTGAAGGACAAGTTCCCTCAGATCGTCACGACCATCTTGCCGGCATTGGCGAGCGGCGTCGTCACGCCCGACAGCATGGTGCGGATGTGGGCCAAGCTCTGGTAGCGTCCGTTGATCGAGATGCGCGGCAGGGCGTGCAAGAAACCAGCATGCTCGGCGCGCAGCACGCCGTGTCGCGTCGTCACGGCGGACGCATAGCCGGCCTCCCGGACAAAGCCCACTTCGCGGAGGCCAGCGGCGCTGGCATAGCCATAGGGATAGGCGAAATGACTGTGCATGCCGCCCAGTTCGGCGCCCAGCGTGGCACGGACATCGCCGATCTCGCGCCGCGCATCGGTTTCGCACAGCCGCTTCAGATTGCTGTGGTGGATCGTATGGGCGCCAATGGTCACCAGCGGATGCCTGGCAATGGCGCGGATGTCGTCCCAGTTCATGAGCGTCCGGCGTGAGGCGTCGACGTCCACCCCGCTGGCCTGCGCCATATCGCGCAGCACGGTCCGCAGGTCCTCCTCGGGGACCTCGGCGGTAAGATAGGCCTGCAAACGTGCATTGGCCTGCACTTTCCTGGCGGGGGTAGAGCAATCGATCGACAAGGGACCATTCGGCGTCGCCAGGGTGATGGCATCCCGCGCGTTGACGATGTCCTCGGCCACCTCCCACCACAGATCGGCCGTTCCGTCGACCAGCCCGGGGGCGATGTAGATGGTCATCGGCGCCGCGTGCTTTTCCAGCACCGGCAGCGCCTCCGTCATATTGTCGCGATAGCCGTCGTCAGCGGTGATCGTCGCGAACCGGCCGCCCCGGCCGCCGGCCTTGATGCGCTCGATGGCTTCATCCATCGAAACAAAGGCATAGCCGCTCGCTTTCATGTCGGCAATCAGCGCGTCAAGGAAGCGGGGTGCGATGTTCAGATGCTGGTTGACGCTGTTGGGCTTTTCCGGTGTCGCGGTGACGCGGTGCAACATCAATATGGCGCCAATGCCGCCGATGAATGGTTTGGCCAGAGGCGCAAGCCCGGAATAGCGAACGACATGAAGCGCCAGTTTCCGGATTGCCTCGCCTCCGTCGATCATTCATTCACCTTTTGCGCCTAGGCTGGTCCAAGCATGGAATGCGCCCGCGCGAACCCCCAAAACGCCACGAATACGCCCTAAGGATTGAGGTATGGTTGACGCAACCGCGTCATTTGACGGCAAGCGGCTCGGAGCCACCGCGTCCCGCACTTTGCCGCTGGATGAGGCCGGCCCGTCGATATCCGTCATGTCCGTCGACGGACTCGCAGCCTATGCGCAGTTCTGCCATTCGGCGCTGTTCGCACCGGCGCAGAGCGCTGCCTGGGTCCTGAACTGGGCGGCCAAGGTCGGACCGAACCTGGTGGTAGCGACCCTAGCCATCGACGGCAGGCCGCTTTTCGCGCTGGCCCTGGAGGTCACCACCAAAGGTCCGTTCCGCATCGCAAGGTTCATGGGCGACCGGCACGCCAACGGCAATTTCGTTGCCGCCGATCCGCAATGGCTCGCCACGGCAGATGTCACCTCGATCCGGTCGCTGCTCGCGGCCATCGCCAGGGCCCGCCCCGACATCGATATCGTGGCGCTCGAACGGCTGCTGCCCGATCTCGATGGCGTCGCCAATCCTTTCGCCTCGTTCGACCATTTCGCCAGCCCCAACCTGTCTCTGGGTGTCGATCTCGGCGGGGGCTTCGACGCCATGCTGTCGCGCATCAGCGCCAAGCGCAAGCGCAAGAAGCACCGCTCGCAGATGCGCAAACTGGAGGCCGTCGGCCCCCACCGCCGCATCGAGGCACGCACCCCCGACGAGGTGGACAGGCTGCTCGATGCCTTTTTCGAGATGAAGGAATCCCGCTTCCGCAAGATGGGCATCACCAATGTCTTCGCCGACGAGCAGGTACGCGCCTTCTTCCGCGCGCTGTTCACCCAGGCGCTCGGCGAGGACCGGCCGCGTTTCGTGCTGCACGGACTGGAGGTTGCCGGCAAGCTGCGCGCCATTACCGGTTCAAGCCGCTCGGGGAAGCGCCTGATCTGCGAGTTCGGCGCGATCGCCGACGATGATCTCGGCCACGCCAGCCCGGGCGACTTCCTGTTCTTCGATAACATCGAGGAAGCCTGCGAGGCCGGCTTCGAGGTCTATGATTTCTCCGTCGGCGACGAACCTTACAAGCGGCTGTGGTGCGATATCGAGATCCAGCATTTCGAGGTGCTGCTTCCCTTGACGCTGAAGGGACGCGTGCTGGCGTTGTCGCTTCGGCAAAACGCGCGGCTCAAAGCCTTCATCAAGAACAGCCCGACGATCTGGAAACTGACCAAGATGCTGCGCCGCAAGGCGGCGGGACAGGCAGCGGACCCCGGCGAAGACGAAGGCTAGACCCCAGAAGCTCAGGACTTCCCCGTGGCAACGCCCTGCCCAGACCCGAAGGTCGAGAGCGGCCACGTGGAAGCCGTTTCACACTTTTCCTGGAATTGTTCTAGGCCGCGGTTCGACGTCCCGGCACCGGCCTGCCTGGCGGTTCATGGCCTAGCGGCGTCACCAGCGTCAGGCCCGTATATCCGCTTTCGATCAGCTGGTGCGCAGCCTGCGCCACCTCATCGTCGGCTTCCAGCATCGACAGGAAGACCTCGGTGGCGTCGCCGGTCACGCGGCTGATGCCTTGCGCGTCGGCGGGACCGCATTCGACTACGACAAGATCGTATGCCGTGGTCAGCGATTGCATGATGATGGGCAGCCGATCGGCGGCGCGCATGGCGCGCACCGGATCGGCGGTGCCGACGGGAATGACGTGGCAATCCGAATAGAGATCCGCGTGGATGACATCGCTGAACTGCGCTTCCGAAGCGAGCAGGTTGGTGATGCCCGGGAACAGCCCGCTGTCCAGCATTGGCCGCGACGCCGCGCCCGACGCGGTGAGGTCGAGCAGCAGCACACGCAGGCCGGCATCGGAGACCTCGCGCGCCACAAGCACGGCCGAGGCGGCGGCCTCGTCACCTTCCGGCGAGACGAATATGGCCCGCGCGGCCCCACTTGCGATCAGTTTCTCGGCCGCTCTGTCGATGTCGATCTCACCCAGGGCAGAGCGTGCCGGCTCGGGCGCGTCAACGGTATCGGCTTCAGCCATTGGTTCGGCTCGCGCGGCGTGTTCATCCTCGTCGACCAGTTGGGCGGGCGCAAGCGGCGTGTCTGCTGCAACGGCCCGCTCCAAAGGCTGCGGCCGCAGGACCTCCTCAGGTGCTGCCGCCTGGTCGATGGCGCGATCCTCGAATGTTTCGACAACCGGTTCCTGGCGGATCACAGGCATCGCCACCTCGTCGATGCGCTCAAAGCGGGCGCCGGCCGCCGGTCGCATGGCGCGGCCCGAAAACAGCTCCTGCAGCAGGGTGACGATTGCCATGATCAGCAGGGACCCGACAAAGGCGGCGCCGACGATCGGCAGCACTTTCGGGAAATAGGGCTCGGACGGCACCTGGGCTTCGGAAACGATGCGGGCATCGACCGGCAGGTAGTTGCGGTCCTTGCGCGAGGCCGCCGCCAGATAGTTGGCCTGATAGGTCTCGAGCTGCTGGCGCCGGGCATTCGCGTCGCGCTGCAAGGCATCGAGTTCGACCTGCTGCTCGCCGGCGCGCGCCGATGCGGCCTTGAGCGTGTTGACGTCGGCGACCAGCTGGTTCTCACGTGCCTGCGCGGTCTGCGCCTGGGTCACCAGCCCCCTCATGATCTTCTGGGCCTCGTTGCGGATCTGGCTGTCGAGATCGGCAAGCTGCGACTTCAGCGCGCGGATACGCGGATGATTGTCGAGCAGGGTGGTCGAGAGGTCGGCGATGTTGGCCTTGAGTTCGACCTGCCGCTCGCGCAGTCGCTGGATCAGGTCCGACGACAAGACCTCCGGCACCGCGTCAAGCGAACCGCCGCCCTGCAGTGCCTTGCGCACGCTGTCGGCGATTGCTTCCGCGAAGGCACGGTTGGCGCGCACGCGCATCAATTCGCTCGACAGTTCTGAGAGCTGCTGCGTGGCCAGGACCGAGTTGTTGGCACCCAGCAGGAGGTCGGATTGCGCCCGGTAGTTCGCAACCTTGGCCTCGGCATCCTTCACCTGCCGCTGCAGATCGGCGATCTCAGGCCCCAGAAACGCGGTGGCGGCGGAGTTCGATGTGATTTTCGCGCTGCCCTGGGTGGCGATATAGGCTTCGGCAATCGCATTCGGGATGGCCGCCGCTAGCTTGGGATCCTGCGAGGAAAACTCGATGGCTATGATGCGGGTCTTTTCGACGCTGTAGACATTGAGCCCGTCACGCATCTTCTTCAGCACGCGCTCTTCGGCCGGAATTTCCTGCGGGTCGCTTTTCAGGCCGGTGATGACGAGCAGCTTGCCGAGCGCCGACATGTTGGCCGCGTCGTCAAATTCCGGCAGCCGCGCGAGGTTGAGCTTGACGGCGACCTGCTTGAGGATGTCGCTGGAGGAGACGATCTGGACTTCGGTGGCAATTCCTTCCTCGTCGAGAAGAGGCTTGTCATTGTCGTTGGCGCCATTTGGCCTTGTGTAGACGGACTCGCCTGTCTCGATCTTGATCTGCGTTACAGCCTTGTAGTGCCGCTTGGCCACCAGGGTGAAAGCGAATGCCAAACCCGTCACCACCAGCGCGATGACGAGGATGCGCAGCCAGTTCCGCGCCAGGCTGGCGAAGAGCTGCCTGAGATCGACGTCGACATCTGCGGCCGCGGACTGAACGGACATGCATCCCTACTCCGATACTGGGTCAGCACGCACCGTAAACAATTATGGTAACTCAGGCGTTAAGATGGCGGTAATATCGCGTTAAGGATTTGCCGGGACTTGGCCGTAAGAGGCGGTCGAAAAGTCCTGCTACGTCGCCCACGCGCGCTGTGTCCACCGCGTCCTTTACCGCCCATTAACCCTAACAGGATGATAACGGACCTCGATCCCTGATGTTTGCCGCGACGCAGCGGCGGCCAGTCGAAGGTACCTGTCCGGTCATGAAAAGCACTGCTTCCCTGCTTCGCGCGCTGCTTGCCGTATCGATGCTTGCCGGCTGTTCCAGTTACCGGCCGACCCCGGCCGCCTTCCACGAGGTGCTCGAGCAGCCCTATCGCCTCGGCGCCGGCGACCGCATTCGCGTCACCGTGTTCGAGCAGGAGGGATTGACCAATACCTACAGCGTCGACCAATCCGGTTATCTCTCCTTCCCGCTTGTCGGCGCCATACCGGCGCGTGGGCACACCGCGCAGCAGATGGAAAAGGAAATCGCCGACAAATTGCGGCAAGGCTACCTGCGGGATCCCGACGTCTCGGTCGAAATCGACCGCTACCGGCCAATCTTCGTCATGGGCGAAGTGGGCGCCTCGGGCCAATATTCCTACGTCCCCGGCCTGACCGTGCAGAAGGCAATCGCCATTGCCGGCGGCTTCACAGCGCGCGCCAACCAGGAAAGCGTCGACATCACCCGCGACATCAACGGCAAGGTAATGACTGGCCGCGTGATCACCTCCGATCCGCTGCTGCCCGGCGATACCGTCTACGTGCGCGAACGCCTGTTTTGAATGATCCGACGTGGCGGGCACCCTCAGGATCGTTCATTGCTTTCGCTCACCCGTCGGAGGAATTTTCCGTCATGTGCGCGACCTGACCGAGGCACAGGTCGAAGCCGGGCACCTGGTCGGCATCGTCTGCGATTCGACGACCGGCGGCGCGTTCGAGGAGCGCCTGTTCGAGGACATGAAGGACAGCCTGGCGCTGGGCATCCATCGCACGCCGATGCAGCGCCATGTCGGGCTGGGGGACGCGGCATCGGCCTGGCGCACGTATCGGATCATCAAGGAATTGCGGCCGGACATATTGCACGGGCATGGCGCCAAGGGTGGCGCCTATGCCCGTCTGTTCGGCTCATTGTTGCGGGTATCAAGGTCTCGCGTAGCCCGCCTCTATTCGCCGCATGGCGGCTCCCTCCACTATGACGAGAACACGACCACCGGAAAACTGTTCTTCGCGCTCGAGCGCTTCATGGCTCGATTCACCGACTGTCTGCTGTTCGTGTCCGACTATGAGAGGCGAACCTACCGGCACAAGGTGGGCGAGCCGCCGATCCCGAACGAACTTGTCTATAACGGCCTGCGCGCCGCGGAATTCGAGCCGGTAACCACCCGGGCCGATGGCGCCGACGTGCTCTATATCGGCATGATGCGCGATCTCAAGGGGCCGGATATCTTCATCGAGGCCGTGGCCCTGGCCGGCCCTAGGCTCGGCCGGGCGGTCAGCGCCGTGATGGTCGGCGACGGCGACGACCTGCCCCGCTACAAGGCGCAGGTCAAGCGGCTGGAGCTCGAGAGCCAGGTCCGCTTCCTGCCGCCAATGCCCGCCAGGGAGGCATTCGCGCTGGCGGCGCTCGTCGTCGTTCCCTCGCGCGCCGAGGCCATGCCCTATATCGTCCTGGAGACGCTTGCCGCCGGAAAACCGATGATCGCCACCGGGGTGGGCGGCATACCGGAGATCTTCGCCATCGATTCCCCCGCCTTGATCCGGCCGAACCCGCTGGAGCTTGCCGACAAGATGAGCCAGGCGCTGGCGGACCCCGCCGCTTATCGCGACCTGATGCCCGATGGCGCCAGCCTCAAGGCGCGTTTCGGCGCCGATGTGATGGCCGCCGAGATCGAACGGGCCTATTTCGCGGCGCTTGGCAAATAGGCCGCAGGGCGCTTCCAAAGCCACGCGTTGTTAAAAGGCTTTCTTAGCTCTCTTTATGCTATTCACCGCGGGCAAGCTCGCGGAAAGCCCATGAACGAGATCGATCCCGCGCGCCGCTTTTCGCCAGAAGCAGTGCGCAAATTCGAGAGTCCCGCCAACGGTGACCCGCCCGGCGGCATGAACGATGTCGCACGCCAGGTCGCTTCGCAGTACAGGCGCGATACGATGTCGCCGATCATGGTCAGCGGCGTCCTTCGCATGGTCGAATTCGCGATGCTGTTCCTGTCGGGGCTGCTTGTCTATTTCCAGTATGTCGGCTTCTTCAACTACCTCGCCTGGCAATATCCGCTGACCATCGGCGCGGCCTCCTTCCTCGCCGTGCTGCTGCTCGACGTCACCGATTGCTACCAGGTGGCCTCCCTGATGCGGCCGATCGCCAGCCTTGGCCGGATCCTGGTAGTCTGGGCCGGCACCTTCGCCCTCATGGCGCTGATGGCTTTCGTCATGAAAATGTCGGGGGACTATTCGCGCCTCCTGTTCGGCACATGGTTTGTCGTCGGCTTTGCGCTCCTCGTCGGTCTCAGGCTGGTGATGTCCAGGTTGATCCGCCGCTGGGCGCGCGACGGCCGCATGGAGCGCCGTGCCGTCATCGTCGGCGGCGGCAAGGCGGCGGAAATCCTGATCCGCTCCGTCGAGAAGCAGCCCTACAACGATATCCGCATCTGCGGCATCTTCGATGACCGCGGCGACAAGCGCTCGCCGCCGATCGTCGCCGGCTATCCCAAGCTCGGCACCGTTTCGGAACTGATCGAATTCGCCCGCATCGCCCGCATCGACATGCTGATCGTGTCGCTGCCGCTGACCGCCGAGACGCGCGTGCTGCAGCTGCTGAAAAAGCTGTGGGTGCTGCCGGTCGATATCCGCCTGTCGGCGCATTCCAACGCGCTTCAGTTCCGCCCGCGCGCCTATTCCTACATCGGCTCGGTGCCGATGCTCGATATCTTCGACAAGCCCATCAACGACTGGGATTCGGTTGCCAAGCGCGCCTTCGACATCGTCTTTTCGCTGATCGGGATCGTGGTCTTCTCGCCGGTGATGCTGGCGGCTGCCATCGCCATCAAGCTCGACAGCAAGGGACCGGTGCTGTTCCACCAGAAGCGGCATGGTTTCAACAACGAGGTCATCGAGGTCTACAAATTCCGTTCGATGTACACCGACAAGGCCGATCCCACCGCCAGGCAGACCGTCACCAAGAACGACCCACGCGTCACCCGCGTCGGCCGCTTCATCCGCAAGACCTCCATCGACGAGTTGCCGCAGTTCTTCAACGCGTTGCTCGGTTCGCTGTCGCTGGTCGGGCCGCGCCCGCACGCCATCGCCGCGCAGTCGCACAATCTTCTCTACAACGAGGTGGTCGACGGCTATTTCGCGCGCCACAAGGTCAAGCCCGGCGTCACCGGCTGGGCGCAGATCAATGGCTGGCGCGGCGAGATGGACACCAACGAGAAGATCCGCATGCGCACGGAATACGACCTCTATTACATCGAGAACTGGTCGCTGCTTTTCGATCTCAAGATCTTGTTCCTGACGCCGCTGCGCCTGCTGAACACGGAAAACGCCTATTGAGCGCGATTTCCCACGACCTGCCGCTGGGCGCGGTCAACGCTAAGCTGATCGCGCTGATCTCCTCCGGCGCGGTTTTCCTCGGCATATTCCTGTCGGGCTTCGTCATCGTCGAACCGGCGCCTTATGAATTCTACATGGCCGGGCTGATTGTCGTCTGGGCACTCTTCGGCCTTAGGATATCGCGCGCGGCATCGCCGCTGCTGGTGCTGCTGCTGACGATGAACATCGGCGGCATGATCTCGATGACGCAGATGGCCAATCTGGCCAACACCCCGCTCTATCTGGCCGTATCGCTGTTTCTCGCCTTCACCGCCGTGTTCTTCGCCTCGGTGACCGCCGTGCAACCGGCCCTCTACCGGGTGATCTTCATTGCCTATGTCGCGGCAGCGGTGATCACCTCGCTGCTTGGCATTGCCGGCTATTTCCACGCTTTTCCGGGCGCGGAGATATTCACCAAATACGACCGCGCCGCCGGCGCCTTCCAGGATCCGAACGTGTTCGGACCGTTCCTGGTGCTGCCCGGCATCTATCTGCTCTATCTGCTATTGACCGGGCCGATCACACGCATGCCATTGCTGGCGGTGCCGCTGCTGGTCATCACCGCCGGCATCTTCTTCTCGTTCTCGCGTGGCGCCTGGGGCATGTTCGGCGTCTCGGCCATCCTGCTCACCGGTTGCCTGTTCCTGCAAAGCGCCAGCGGCATGTTCAGGCTGCGCGTGGTGGTGATGACGATCGCCGCCCTGTCGCTGCTGGTCATCGCCATCATCGTCATCCTGCAACTGCCCGGCGTGGCGGACATGTTCTCCAACCGCGCCCATCTCGAACAGAGCTACGACACCGCCCGCCTCGGCCGCTTCGCCCGCTACACGATCGGCTTCCAGATGGCGCTCGAACACCCGTTCGGCATCGGCCCGCTGGTCTTCGGCACGATCTACGGCGAAGACACGCACGACATCTGGCTGAAGATGCTTATGGACTATGGCTGGCTCGGCTTCGTGTCGTTCCTGGCGCTCGTCCTGTGGACGATATCAGCCGGATTCCGCATCCTGCTGCGCGACCGGCCGTGGCAGCCGTACCTCCTGTGCGCCTATGTCGCCTTCATCGGCAATATCGGCCTCGGCACCTTCATCGACATAGACCACTGGCGCCATGTCTATCTGCTGCTCGGCCTGATCTGGGGAGCGATTGCGCTGGAGTACAGGCATCAGAAGCTGTTGCGGCGTGCGCCACGGGCGCAGGATGACAACGATCACCGGAATTTGAAATTTGCTTGAATTGGCCCGCTTCTGGCCAGCTTGGACTCGGGGAAAGTCCTGCATCGAATTGGTCGGAGTGGCCGGATTCGAACCGACGACCCCTTGACCCCCAGTCAAGTGCGCTACCGGGCTGCGCTACACTCCGGACCGGTCGCGATGTATCGTGATAACCCCGCTCGGGTCAACCGAAATTCGGCGGCTGCCATGCGTTGCGTTGCGGATGGTGGCGAGCCCGGCAATGGCCCCCTACCCCTGGCACACATCCACCCACTCGGCCCCGGTCAGTTCGGCCATCCTCGGCGGCGTGATCCGCACGGCGGCATTGGTGGCGCCGGCGGCGGGGACGACCTCGTCGAATTGGCGCAGCGACACATCGCAATAGACCGGCAGCGGCGACGGCAGGCCGAACGGGCAGACACCGCCGACGGGATGGCTTGTGGCGGCGACCACCTCGTCCGCATCCAGCATGCGCGGCTTGCCGCCGAAACGGTCCTTGAACTTGCGGTTGTCCAGCCTGGCGATGCCGCTGGTGACGACGAGCATGGTGCGCTCGCCGACGCGCAGGCAGATCGTCTTGGCGATCTGCGCCGGCAATACGCCATGCGCCTCGGCCGCCAGCGCCACGGTCGCCGAACTCGCCTCGGTCACGATGACGTCGATGTCGGGCGCGTGGGCGGCGAAGAAGGCACGAACGGAGTCCAGGCTCATTGTCAAAACCCATGATTGGAAACGGTGGAGCGGCGGACCTGAATGTCGGTTGATTTGCCGCCGCGCATATAAACACGCTCGGATCGCAAATCGGCAAGGCCCAGACGCGGACGCAGCGCGGCGACAAGAACAAAAAACCCGCCAAGGGGCCCTGGCGGGTTTTGACCGGCTGGCTTGATGCCGATCTATGCCAGGGAACGGCCCTGCAAGGATGGAGTGTGCACGGTCGGAGCGATGAGCGTTTCATGGGCAAGTCGAAGCGCGGACACAATACGGCGCAGCTTCGACGGGTCAGTCACCTTGCCGCTTTCGATATCCTCGATCTCGTCGACCGACAGACCGCAAGTCAGGGAAAGCTTTTCGACACTGTAGCCACGGGTCTCCCGCATCGCTTTGAGACTGCCGTTGTCGGAGCCGATCCCGTTGACCAGGGGCTCGGACAGGTCATCGCTTCTTGCATTTTGGGGCATTGGCAACTCCATGGGCTGAAAGAGTTTGATCAAATATGGGTGTTGCCTGAGACGATCGGCAAGATGCCCGCTTGCCGGCGATTTGCCAAGTGCCAAACGGACCATAACGCTATCGTGAACCGTGCAAGGGTGAGGCAGCCGTGCGGACATCGCCGTGGCTTCCACCAAGACCCAATGTGGGCCAGTCGAAACAGTGCTGCGTCTTTGGCGAGGTGCTCAGGCGGTAACGATCACATCGACCCAATAGTTGCCGGCATTGAACGTGTTGGTGGGGAAGGTGCTGCCTGCCCCATAGGCATAGACACCATTGCCACCAGAACTTGCACTGTCCGGCGCGGTCAGCATTCCGCTCGTATGCGCCGAGGTGAAGTAGGAGGGCGTCGCGGAATAGTAGCCGACGGTGGTATGGTAGGAGACCACGTAGATCGTGTTCGCCGTCAACGGGACCGACGAGGCGAATGTCACGGTTTGCCAGCCGCTTGCCGTCTCGCCGCTGAAGGTGGCGCTGGCCAGCAGCGCACCGGCGCCGCTCCAGAGATGGGCGACGTGCGTGCCGGTGTTCTGCGGTCCCTTGTAGAAGCGGATGCCGATGGCGTTGACGGCGCTGGTGCTCGTAAACTTGACGCCGAGCTCGACGGCGTTCGGGTCGTTCTGCGTGACGGTGGCGGGTGTATCGCCGAGATTGAAAAGGCTGAACGTGCTCGGAGCCGTCTGCTGGAAGAGGACGTCGACCCAGTAGTTGGTCGCATTGTAGCTGCTGGTCGGGAAGCTGCTCGTCGCGCCGTAGGCGTAGAGGCCGTTGCCGGTGGCGGGCGCCGACAGGACCCCGCTGACATGCGCGGTGGAGAAGTAGTTGCTGTCGCCCGAGTAGAACCCGGTCGGCGTGTAGTAGGAAGCGACATAGACCGTGCCCGAGGTGATCGGCACCGGCTGCTGGAAGATCGCCTGTTGCCAGCCGCTCGCCGTCTCGCTGCCGAAGCTGGTCGTTGCAAGAAGGGTGCCCGTCGCGCTCCAGAGATTGGCGATGTGGGTGCCGGTGTTTTGCGGGCCCTTGTAGAAGCGAACGCCGATCACCTGGCCAGCGGCCGAAGACTGGAACTGAACGCCCAATTCCACGGCGTTGCTATCGTTTTCCGTGACAACGGCGGGCACATCGGACGTGCTGAACAGGCTGACCGTGGTCTGACCGCTGGCAGTGACCGACAATGTCACATTCGCGGACGCCGTCCCGCCAAACCCGTTGCTGATGGAATAGACGAAGCCGGCGCTGCCGACATAATTCGTCGCCGGCGTGAATGTCGCGGTCTGGGTTCCGGCATTGTAGGTGGCCGTTCCATTTGTCGGGCTGCTGACGCCGCTGACCGACAGCGAATAACCGTTGGGGTCCGTGTCGTTGGCCAGCAGCGCCGACGCCGGAATGGCGAGCGGCGTGTTCTGGCTGGTGATGAACCCGCCGACATTGTTGGCGGTCGGCGGAAGATTTCCCGCGCCGCCGCTGCGGTTGAACACGACGTCGACCCAATAGTTCGCGTTGAGAAAGGAACTCGACGGGAAGGTGCCTGCCGCGCCGTAGACGAAAACGCCATTGCCGACGCTGAGGCCAGACGGTGCCACCAGGGATCCAATGCCGCGGCCGCTATAGAAATAATTGATATCGGCGGAATAGGAGCCGGCACAGGAGTAGGACACGACATAGCTTTGACCCGCGCTGAGCAGCACTGGCGTCGTCAAATTGGCTTGCTGCCAGCCGCTGGCGGTCTCGCCCGAGAACGTCACGCTCCCCAACAGGGCGCCCGAAGAATTCCAGAGATGACCGACATGGGTCCCGACATTGCGTGAATTCTTGTAGAAACGTATGGCGCTCACCGTGCCGCCCGTCGTGGCCGTGAAGCGGAGCCCGACTTCGATGGCGTTGGTATCGTCGGTCCAGAGCGTGAAGGGTACATCGCTCGGCGTGAACAGGCTGACGGTGGCGGCTGGCGTCACCGTCACGGACACGCCGCCTCCGGGCGTCTCGACATTCATGCTGTCGTCGACGGCCCGAGACATTATGGTGAAGTTGCCGGGAAGCAGCGGGCGCCATACGAATGTCCAGCTGGTCGTGCCCACCGCCGGGCGCCACGTCAGTCCGCCATCGGTGGACACGTCGACGACGGCGACCAGCCCGCCGGCATCCGAAGCCGTGCCGGTGATCGTCACCGCCTGCTGCTGGACCAGGCTCGCGCCGGCAGCGGGGCTCGAGATTGTCGACACCGGCGGCGTCAGATCGGTCGGCGCCGATGCCGCGACGAGGTTCGACTGAAGCGTCTGCGGCTGGACACCCATGTCAGCGAACATGTTGACCATGAACTGCTGGACGTTGGGGTCCTCCGGGGTCACCACCACGGGCCCGTCGTTTGCGTAATCGTGGCTGGTGTCAAGCGCGAAGGACCAGAAGACGGTGCCCGCTCCGAAGACAAGCGCGCCGCTCGGCGCGCGGTAGAGGGCGAGATTGTGCGTCGCCTGCGCGGTGCCGACATTGTTGCCATAGTCGAGGAGATAGGTGTCCACGGTGAGCGTGGTCTGCGAAAGATGGACCAGCCCCGCGGGACGGAACCCGTTGTCGGGAGATTCGTCCCATTCGTATCCCAACGTTCCCGCCGCCAGGGAGGCGACATGACCCGATTGTGTCGCAGCCACCGTGGTGTTGCGCCAGGGACGGAACCCGGACGGGCCGAACGGTACGGTGATCGTGTCGGCCCGGTATGAATCGACCTGGAATATCGTTCCGGTCAGAGCGTTTTCCGGCCGCCCGCCGTCGGATGGCGGGCTGAAGCCGGGGTCGCGCCATGTCCCTGTCCATTCGCTGGACGGATCGATCTTGGCGTCGGCGCGCGTTTCCTTGTAACAGACCAACGTGCGGTTGGGGACGCCGCTGGCATCCGCCTCCCAGCGCGTTTTCCAGTAGACTTCGTTGCCGCTGATGAACATCAGGTGCACGCCCGCGTCGCGGGCCGCCTCGACATGCGCACGCTGATCGCCGGACCAGTATTCGTCGTGGCCGACCGACATATACACCTTGTGGTTCGTCAACTGGACGCCGCCAGGGCCGATGTCCACGCCGGTGACATAGGTGACGTCGAAACCATTGCGCTCGAGCCAGCGGATGGCCGCGTATTCCGCGCTGAAGACGAAATCCTGGGGCCCGGCATAAGTGCCGATGCCGTCGCGGGTCACGAACGGCCTGTTATAGCTGACCTTGTAGGCGCGGCCGGCCGCGCTGGCGTTGCCGCCATAGAGGTTGGCGCCACCCCAGCCATTATAGGCGTGCCAGGTCGTGTCGGCTGTCTGAAAGACGATATCGCGTTGCGCCCCGTCGTTGCGGACGATGAACGTGATATGATTGGCACCGGCCGTCGCGTCCTGCCGCACAAGCTTTGCGATGTAGACGCCAGATACGGCCGTGGCGGGCACGGGCCATGAGGTCGTGACCGACCAGTTGCTGGCATCGACCAGACCGATGGTCGGATCGCCACCGGGCGGCGGCTGCACGGACGCCGCGTTCTGCTGCAGGGTTGCAACGAGGCGTGCACCCAATCCCGCGTAGTAGCCAAGGCGATAGATATCGATCCTGTAGTTGGTGGAATCGGTATTGATCTTGAAGGTTACAGTCTCGCCCTGATTGACACTGATGTGTGTCGCGAAGCCTTCGATGTTGCTGGAAGCAGGTCCGCCGAGGTCCCACTGGCTCTGCGGGTTACCGGTTTTCTGGTTCTCGACCACAATCGGATTCAAGCTCGGCATCGCAGCATTCTCCTCTTGGCGCGCGAGACGAAGAAACGAGACAGACCTGTGTGATTGAATAAATAGAGAATAACATGCGGATTAATACTATCAAAGGGGTAGTATCTTAGCCGTTTGACGGAATGGCCACACCTCCCGAGACTGTCCGAACCCATGTCTTGACGTCGAAGGCTGTGGATGGGGCGGACCGGTCATTCCGGATCCGCGTTCGTGGCCACCTTCGCGCCGACCCGAGGCTTGGATCAATTTCAATTGAATGGCGGGGCGGTCGAATTGATCGCGGTTTCCGCCCGCCCGGACGTTGAATGACTGTCGCTGGCGGTCGATCCGGCCAGCCTTTTGAAGGATGGATACAATGAACTCGATGAGATTTGCCGCCCTTGGCTTTGCCTTCCTGTTCGCGGGAACAGGCCTGGTGCAAGCCGATGCCATGCGCGTCCGCGGCACGGTTGTTGGCTTTGACGGGGCGCTTCTGACCGTAAAGACCCGCGACGGCAATTTGGATGCGATCAAGCTTGCAGCCGGCTGGAAAGTTTCCGGCGTCGCCAAGGCATCCCTTAAGGACATAAAGCAGGGCGACTTCCTCGGCATCGCATCGGTGTCGAAAGCGGATGGCGGCAGCGGCGCCCTGGAAGTGGTGGTCTTTCCCGCGGCCTTGAAGGGCACCGGCGAGGGTGACCGTCCCTGGGACCTGCAGCCGAACAGCCGCATGACCAACGGCACCGTCGCCGACGTCACCAACATCGATGGCCGGACGGTCACGCTGACCTATGACAACGGGCAGACGAAGAAGATCGCGATTCCCGACAACACGCCTGTCGTGACGTTCGCGACCGCCACGCAGGCCGACCTTAAGCCGGGCGCCACTGTCTTCGTCAACGTCGAGCGGGATGGTGGGGGCACGCTGAGTTCCAGCCGCGTCGTGGTCGGAAACAATGGCGTGGTCCCGCCAATGTAGGCGAACAGGCCGGCACTTCGACCGCGTTCACAGGAGCGAAAATAGCGCGGGTTCGCCGGACATGGTCCAGAAATGAAAATCTACAATCTGGAAATACTGGCGAAAAAATTCAGGAGCGTAATCCCGGGTGCGGCGGTCGGGCTATCGATCCGGTTCAAATCCGCCCGCGAAAAAGGAAACGATCCATGAATAAGTCCCTTGTGTCGGCCTTCGGGCTTGTGGTTGCCCTTGCTTTGACGATGCCCGTCATCGGCGCGACAAGCGCGGATGCATCCCAGATGAGAATGCCCCATCATCACTACCATCATCATCGCGTTCGCCACCACCACTGGCACCACCGTCACTGGAGCCACCACCACTGGCACCATCACCACCACCATGTCGAGAAGGTCGTCAAGAAGATCTGACTGCGGTAGACCGCCAGCGAGAAGACCGGCCCTTGCTTCTGGCCAGGGCTGGTCTGCTCAAAGTAGCGGAATGCAATCGAGCGGGCGGTTTGCGCGGCTCCAGGTTTCGGGGCAAAACAGCCGTTGCGACCGCGGCCGATCTTTTACGCGAATGCAATTCGCGCTACGCCGATGAACACTCTTTGACCGGCCAAACCGCCGAACCAGGCTTCGCCAAAGGCCAAGGTATTCCTGAATGACCGCCAACGCCGATGTTTCGCGCGGTACCCGCATTGTCCTGGCTGTGGCACGCGCGTGGCTTACCCTCCGGCATCCGTTCCTGATCCTGCGGTTCGTTCGGCGGCTCGGCTATCTGCCAAATCCCGCGGCGCCTGAAACTTACCATGAGCGAATGCTCTGGCGAAAAATTGTCGACCACAACCCGCTGTTCGTGACGCTGACCGACAAACTCGCGGCAAAAGACTATATCCGGGGCGTCAGCCCCGACCTGAAGCTGCCGGCAACGCTGTGGTCCGGTTCCGACCCCGCGGCAATCCCGCGGGATTTGCTGGCCGGCGACGTGGTGGTGAAAGTCAATCACGGCTGCGACATGAACATCTTCGTCTCGGACGGGCGACCGGACCGCGCCGCCATCATCCATCGTACAAGCCGCTGGCTGAAACGGCGCTTCGGCGTGCGCAACGGGGAATGGTCCTATTTGCCGATCGTGCCGGCTGTCTTTGTGGAAGAGCGGCTGGCGCTGTGCGGCGGCACGGTCGCCACCGACATCAAGGTCCATGTCTGCGGGGGAATTATCTCGCACGTCTGGGTCGAGGACACACAAGCCGACCGGTCGCTGCTGTTCGACCGCAATGCCATGCCTCTGCCAGGCCGCGATCCGGACTACCCTCGCGAGGATCAGGCCCTACCGGTCAGTGAGCAGCTGCTCGCCTATGTCCGCGAAGCGATCTCGCTCGCGCCGCGCATCGCCGGCGATCTCGATTACATCCGCGTGGACTTCCTCGTCGCGGAAGACGGGCTTTATGGCGGAGAGATCGCCGTCTATACGGCGGCCGGCTACGCCACCTGGACCAACCCGGCCATCACCAAGGAAATCGAGCGGTGCTGGCAACTAGGCCAATCGGCGTTCGTCCGCCGGCAGCACAGAGGTGTCGCCCACCTCTATGCCGAAGCACTTCGCGCCAGCATCCAATCCGTAGCGCGAATCGATGCGGGTCTACGTCCGGATAATCAACCCGAGGTCGCGCTGGTTAATCGTGGCGCGTCATTATGAACGGCCACAGCCGTTCCTGCTGTCGCGACAGTGACGGCGAGGTCAGCGACGGCTGAACAGCAAACTGGCCGCAAGGCCGAGCACGACGAGGCCGAACGCAGCAGCTGCCGCCGGATGGTCGCGGGCCGATTTCTCGATCACCCTGCCCTGCTTGCGGATTGCAGGCATCGCGTCGCGCAGCCGTTCCGCAATATCGGAATACGTATCGAGCGTGGCATCACGACCGTCCTGGTAATAGGCACCGCCGCGTTTGGCCAAGGCTTTCTTCAAGCCGGCCAGTTCCCTGGTGAGGGTCGCGACCTGCTTGTCCAGATCGATGTCGGAGAGGGTGGAGAATGATGCCATGATGTCTTGTCCTTCACTTGCAGAAGGAAACGTAACGCCTCACCCGGAGACGGGTTCCGGTTTCGAGACGTCAAACTCGCATCGTGTGGCGGTCAACGGACCTGATCGAGCAAGCGCTTGCATTCCAGCAGGTCGAACAGCGCCTCCTGCAGCAGCGCGCGGTTGTCACGCGACAGCTTCGACGCGTCCGGCGAGACGGGGCCCTCGTCGTCGCTCTTTCCCAAGCCGAAAAAGCGGCGGCTGGGTTTGACCCGCGGCTGGCCGACCAGTTCATCATCCATGCCGCGCGGCTGAGCCGCTTGTGTCAGCGGCACCGCATCGGCCTGCCGGCGCTGCGAGATGGCCTCGACGGCGGCCATGTCGCCATTGCCGATGGCGACCAGGAACTGATTGCCGTTCTCCCGCAACAGCTTCTGCACACCCTTGATGGTGTAGCCTTGGTCATAGAGCATATGCCGGATGCCCTTGATCAACTCGACATCCTGCGGCCGATAGTAACGACGGCCGCCGCCGCGCTTCATCGGCTTGATCTGGTTGAAACGCGTTTCCCAGAAACGCAGCACGTGCTGCGGCAGGTCGAGATCCTCGGCGACCTCGCTGATGGTACGAAAGGCGTCCGGGCTTTTGTCCATGGGCGAATCCTCACGCTGGACGATGATCCGGCCAGTGCTACCGAATCGAGGCTATTTCAGCGGTTTGTGAAACAATATTCAAGCCCGGCGTGATGAGGGAGCCGGTTTTCAACCGTGCACTTGCTCGCGGTTACTTGGCGGCCTTTGCCTTGCCGCTTTGATGAGATCGCAAGATACGGCTTTTCAGGACGTTCGACGATTTGAAGGTCATCACCCGGCGCGGCAGGATCGGTACTTCCTCGCCGGTCTTGGGATTGCGGCCGATGCGCTCGTTCTTGGAACGAACATGGAATGTCGCGAAGGACGACAGCTTTACCGTCTCGCCACGCACGATGGCCTCGCAGATTTCGTCGAGGACAGCCTCCACGAGTTCGGCCGATTCAGTGCGCGACAGGCCGACCTTTCGATAGACGGCCTCGGCAAGGTCGGCGCGCGTAAGTGTCTTTCCCCCCATGCGACCGTCCCATCAGTTCAAACATATAATCGGCACAACAACGGCAGAGCCTAAGTAATTGATCCGTCAAGGTCAAGGACCGAAAACCGACCGTCGCGCACTTACCAGCGAACCAGGACGGCACCCCAGGTAAAGCCGCCGCCCATCGCTTCCAGAAGCACGAGATCGCCCTTCTTGATGCGGCCGTCGGCGACCGCCACCGACAGCGCCAGGGGCACGGAAGCAGCCGAGGTGTTACCGTGCAAATCGACCGTAATCACGACTTTCTGTTCAGCTATCCCGAGCTTCCTGGCGGAAGCGTCAATAATCCGTTTGTTGGCCTGATGCGGCACGAACCAGTCGAGATCGTCGGCTGAAATACCGGCCTGCGAGAACGTCGCCTCGATAACGTCGGTGATCATGCCAACCGCATGCTTGAACACTTCGCGACCCTCCATCCTGAGATGGCCGACAGTGCCTGTCGTCGAGGGACCGCCGTCGACAAAAAGCTTGTCCTTGTGGGTTCCATCGGAGCGCAGGCTGGCAGCCAGCACACCACGGTCCGTGATCGCGCCGGTCCCCTCGCCCGCTTCCAGGACGATCGCTCCGGCGCCATCGCCGAACAGCACGCAGGTCGAGCGGTCGTTCCAGTCGAGGATGCGCGAAAAGGTTTCCGACCCGATCACCAGGACGCGCTTGGCCAGGCCGCCCCGAATGTAAAGATCGGCCGTCGTCACGGCGTAGACGAAGCCCGAGCATACCGCCTGCAAGTCGAAGGCAAAGCCGTGATGCATGCCGAGACGGTTCTGTATCTCGACGGCGGTGGCCGGGAAAGTATTGTTGGGCGTCGAGGTCGCCAGCACGATCAGATCAATGTCGGAGGGCGCCAGACCGGCATTGTCGAGGGCCGCGCGCGCCGCCGCCTCTCCCAGCGAAGCCGTCGTCTCGTCATCGCCGGCGATATGGCGCTGGCGGATGCCGGTGCGTTGGGCGATCCACTCATCCGAGGTTTCGACCATGCCCTCGAAGTCGGCATTCTTCATGATACGGCGGGGCAGCGCGGCGCCAGTGCCGCGCACGACTGATCTGATCAAAGTTCTTTCCTATTCCTTTGCGTCGGTAACGACGTCGGATTTCCTAGATGTCATTGCATGCGGGTTGCGCGCATGAAAGAGGTCTAGATCAGCCTCGATGCGGTCAAGCAGATTGTTGCGCACCATATCGTAGCCAAGTTCGATGGCTGCGGCGAAACCATCCGAATCGGCGCCGCCATGGCTCTTCACCACGATACCGTTCAATCCCAGGAAAACGCCGCCATTGGAGCGGCCGACATCCATCTTCTCGCGTAGCCGGTCGAAGGCGCCCTTCGCGAAGACATAACCGATCTTGGCCATCAGGGTGCGACTCATGGCGGCGCGCAGATAACCTGCAATCTGCCGCGCGGTGCCTTCCGCCGTTTTCAGCGCGATGTTGCCGGCGAAGCCTTCGGTGACCACCACGTCGACCGTACCCTTCCCGATATCGTCGCCCTCGACAAAACCGTGATAACTCATCGAGGCCATGTTGGCTTCGCGCAGCATGCGCCCCGCTTCCTTGACCTCTTCCTGGCCCTTGATCTCCTCGACGCCGACATTGAGCAGGCCAACGGTGGGCCGCGTGATGCCGAACACGGACCGGGCCATGCCAGTGCCCAGAATGGCGAAGTCAATCAGCTGATGCGCATCGGCGCCGATGGTGGCGCCGACATCGAGCACCACGCTCTCCCCACGCAGGGTCGGCCACAGCGCCGCGATCGCGGGGCGTTCGATCGTCGCCATGGTGCGCAGGCAGAATTTCGACATCGCCATCAGAGCGCCGGTGTTGCCGGCCGAAATGCAGGCATCCGCCGTGCCCGCCTTGACCGCTTCGATGGCCTTCCACATCGAGGATTTCCAGCGGCCATGGCGCAGCGCCTGGCTCGGCTTGTCGTCCATCCTCACCGCGATCTCGCAGTGGAAGAACTCGCTCACCTCGGCCAGCTTGGGAAACTTGGCGAGTTCAGGACGCACCAGTTCCTCGCGGCCAAAGATGACAAAGCGGATATCGGGACGCCGGGTGGCGACGGTCATGAGTGCCGGGATGACCACGCTTGGTCCGTGATCGCCGCCCATGGCATCGATGGAAATCCTGATCACGCGGTATTCATCTCACGGTTTGCACGGCCGGTCGCGGTCGATCTGGCGGCCGCGAAGGTTCGGCGAAAATAGCGGTTTTGGGCCGCCGCACAACCGGCTTTTCCGTTGCGGGCCAGCTTTTCAGGATTTTCCAAGCAAGGATCGCAGCTTTTGCTGGAATTCGTTCTCCTCCGACCCGGTGTCGGAAGCGGCGTCCAGCGACACGCCCTTCTTGCGCGGATAGAGGTCGATGGCCAGCCCAAAAAACTGTTCGGCCAGGGCCCCGACATCGATCGTGTCGCCAGAAAATGTCTCGGGACTGTCGGGACCTTCGGCGTCGAGCAGGATCTCGCCGCCGGCGTCGAAACCGTGCCGCGCGAGCTTGGAGTCCTCGGGCAGCAACAGCGCCTCGACCGCCTCGTCGATGTGGGACTCGACGGGATCGAGCGTCACGATGCATGCCTGGGCAATGTCGGCTTCGACACGACCGCTGACCTTCACGCCGTTTCGCTTCCATGACGTCACCAGGAGCTCGGCTCGATAAGACTCGACCGAAAGCAGCCCGTGCTCCGCCGCAAGGGCCGCGCGCTGCATGGCGTCGGCCTCAATAACCACCGGCAAGCCCTTGTTCGGCAAGCGGGAGATGTTCGCGCGAAAGGATACCGGGCTGCGCGGATCATCGGTCTTCATCGATCACCTCCATTGGCGACAGGAAACGTGACGGTGCCGGAAACGATCGATTCGGATGGCTGCGCCGCCAGCTGGTCGCAGGCATCGGTAACGTAACCGGCAAGGAGCGACGCTTCCGGCCAGGCAGCGTCGGGGCGGACATTGCGGGACAGTGCCGCGACAAGCCCGTCGCGGTCATTTCTTGCCAGGGCATCGTCATAGGCCGCTGTTCGGCCATAAAACATCCTGGCCAGTTTCTTCATGCGCTTCGGCACGCCCACATCGCCAATCCCCAGCTCACGCAGGGAATGATCGACATCGAGGAAGAACTCGTCGATCAGCACCTGGGCGACGTCTCGCGCCGCGCCATCCTCGCCGCGCAGGCGGTGCTGGAACAGGAACATGTGCAACGAGACCATCTCGAAACGGCCGAGCGGCGTATCCGGCACATTCCAGTGGGAATAAAACGCGGTCTGCCGCGCCGCTGCCACGATTTGTGCGTACAGCGCCTCGGTGATGGCGCGGTTGGCATGGCGTTCGCGGCCAAAAAGGCGCTGGAACATTGGGGATGGTCTCCCGGGGACCGTTTGTTGAAGTGGCCTTGTTGCATCGGCAAGCAAGCTGGTTTACCGGTTTTGCGGCCCAGCGCAAGTTGCGGCGATATAATGGAGAATTGTTGTTGCGCGCGCTGAATTTCAAGTCGACGTCCTCACTGCGGCCCGCCGGCGCGATCTCGCTGCTGGTCATCGTTTCGGCGCTGTCCGCCTGCCACACCAACAAGATGATCGGTGATTTGACCCCCAGCGAGACGCTGACGCAGGGCTACGTCATCGACCAGCAAGCAATCGACATGGTGCCGGTTGGGTCGAGCCGCGAGCAGGTGCTGCTGGCGCTTGGCACCCCATCGACCACGGCCACTTTCGACAATGAGGCCTTCTATTACATCTCGCAGACCCGCAAGCGCTACGTCGCCTTCGACAAGCCGCGGCTTGTCGACCAGCATGTCCTGGCCGTGTATTTCGGCGCCGACGGCCGCGTCACCCAGATCGCCAATTATGGCTTGAAGGACGGCAAGGTGTTCGACTTCATTTCGCGCACCACGCCGACCGGCGGCAAGGATCAGAACTTCCTCAGCCAGATCATCAACGGCGCCAGCAAGCTGGCCCCCGGCATCCCGGGCGGAGGCGCCTAACTCCTTTCGGCTCGCCCGCGCGAGCCGCACGACCTCAGGCGACCAGAAACCCGTGGGAGCGATCCTGCGGGTTTTTGTTATTTTGTCTGCAGTCAGGATAGCGGGACGATGGCCGACCGGCGCCTCGTCCAGTCAGTACCGTGGCCTCAATGAAAAACCCGCCGGATCGCTCCGGCGGGTTTTTCTTCCAACAACGGATCCGTGTTCAGCCGTGGGCGAGCACGGCCAGCAGCAAGAGCGCGACGATGTTGGTGATCTTGATTGCCGGGTTGACGGCGGGACCAGCCGTGTCCTTGTAGGGATCGCCGACCGTGTCGCCGGTTACCGAGGCCTTGTGCGCATCGGAGCCCTTGAGGTGCTTGACGCCATCCTTGTCGACGAAACCGTCTTCGAAGGATTTCTTGGCATTGTCCCAGGCGCCGCCGCCAGAGGTCATCGAGATGGCGACGAACAGGCCGTTGACGATGACACCAAGCAGCGAGGCGCCCAGCGCGGCGAAGGCGGAAGCCTTCGACCCCGAGATCAGCAGCACGCCGAAATAGACGACGAGCGGCGCCAGGACCGGCAGCAGCGACGGGATGATCATTTCCCGGATCGCCGCCTTGGTCAGCAGATCGACCGCACGCGCGTAATTCGGCTTCGAGGTGCCGGCCATGATGCCCGGATCCTCGCGGAACTGCTTGCGCACCTCCTCGACAATGGCGCCCGCCGCGCGGCCGACGGCCGTCATGGCGATACCACCGAACAGATACGGGATCAGGCCGCCGAAGATCAGCCCGGAGACCACGTAGGGATTGGAGAGGTCGAAGGAGATTTCGCCCATGTCCTTGAAGTACGGGAAAAGCGTCGAGCCGGCTTCATTGGCCTTTTCGGCGAAGAACTTCAGGTCGTTAGAGTATGCCGCAAACAGCACCAGCGCGCCGAGGCCGGCCGAACCGATGGCATAGCCCTTGGTCACCGCCTTGGTGGTGTTGCCGACCGCATCGAGCGCGTCGGTGGACTGACGCACTTCCTTGGGCAGACCGGCCATTTCGGCGATGCCGCCGGCATTGTCGGTGACCGGGCCGAAGGCGTCGAGCGCGACGATCATGCCGGCCAGGCCGAGCATCGTCGTCACCGCGATGGCCGTGCCGTAAAGGCCGGCAAGCTGGTAGGTCGAGATGATGCCGCCGACGATGACGATTGCCGGCAGCGCCGTCGATTCCAGCGAGACCGCGAGGCCCTGGATGACATTGGTGCCGTGACCGGTGACCGACGCCTGGGCGATGGAGTTGACCGGCCGCTTGTTGGTGCCGGTGTAGTATTCGGTGATCACGACGATCAGGCCGGTCACCACGAGGCCAACCAGACCGCAGATGAACAGGTTCTTGCCCGTGATGACCATTCCGGCAACGGTGCCGATCTCGCCCCAGCCCAGCGTTACCGACGTGGCGACACCGAGTCCGACGATCGACAGGAGGCCGGTGACGATCAGGCCCTTGTAGAGAGCCCCCATGATCGAGCCGTTGGAGCCCAGCTTGACGAAGAACGTGCCCACGATCGAGGTCAGGATGCAGGCGCCGCAGATGGCCAGCGGATAGAGCATCACGTCGCCGAGCACGGCGGTGCCACCAAAGAAGATGGAGCCGAGGACCATGGTGGCGACGACCGTCACCGCATATGTCTCGAACAGGTCGGCGGCCATGCCTGCACAGTCGCCGACATTGTCGCCGACATTGTCGGCGATGGTGGCCGGGTTGCGCGGGTCGTCCTCGGGGATACCGGCTTCGACCTTGCCGACGAGATCGCCGCCGACATCGGCGCCCTTGGTGAAGATGCCGCCGCCGAGACGGGCGAAGATCGAGATCAGCGAAGCGCCGAAGCCAAGCGAGACCAGCGCATCGATAACGGTGCGTGAGTTTGGCTCAAGACCCATGAAGTGGGTCAGGATGAGGTAGTAGATCGAGACGCCCAGCAAGGCGAGGCCCGCCACCAGCATGCCGGTGATGGCGCCCGACTTGAAGGCAATGTCGAGACCGGCCGCCAGGCTGTTGGAGGCCGCCTGCGCGGTACGCACATTGGCGCGCACCGAAACATGCATGCCGATGAAGCCGGCGGCGCCCGACAGCACCGCGCCGATCAGGAAGCCGACCGCGGCGGTGATGGAAAGGAGCCACCAGGCGAGGATGAGGACGACCACGCCGACAATGGCGATCGTGGTGTACTGACGTGCCAGATAGGCTTGCGCGCCCTCGCGGATGGCGGCGGAGATTTCCTGCATGCGTGCATTGCCCTGGTCGGCCGCGAGAACCGAACGTGTCGCCCATATGGCGTAAAGGACAGAAAGCAGACCGCAGGCGATGACGGCGGAAATTATGGTCATTGCCGAATTTTCCTCGATTGCTGGCCCAAAAGAACCCCTCCCTGGGCCGTTGAGACAAAGACCGGATCCCGCGCACGGAATCCACCTCTTCGCTGCGGTGTATGCGAAACAGGGCCGCGAACGTCAAGATATTGTTCGGTTTTTGCCCCGCTTTCGCCCAAAAGACATTGGGCGCGGCGCGTGGGGCTGCAATGGCCGCGATTATTGATTGAAATGGCGGCGGGTCGCCGCGCTCCGCCTAGGCCTTCGAATGGTGACCTTGACGCGGTCTTGAAGCTAGCTGCCCTCGGTCTCCCTGCCCATGCGCCGTGCCGTGTAGCGCTCGATGGCCGACAGCCCGTCATAGATCAGCACGGCCAATGCCGCCACGATCAGGCCACCCTGCAGGATGAAGGCGAGGTTGTTCGACAGGAGGCCGGCGATGATGACCTCCCCCAGCGTCCTGGCGGCCACCGTCGAGCCGATGGTGGCCGTGGCAAGGCCGATGACGACCGACAGGCGGATGCCCCCCAGGATGATCGGCGCGCTGAGCGGCAATTCGACCTTGATGAGCCGTTGCCAGCCGGTCATGCCGGCGCCGCGCGCCGCCTCGACGATGTTGGCCGGCAGCGTCGTCAGTCCGGTCAGCGTATTCTCGAAGATCGGCAGCAGGCCGTAGAGAAACAGGGCGATCAGCGTCGGCTTCTCGCCAAAACCCACGGCCGGCACGGCCAGTGCCAGCACCGCCACCGGCGGAAAGGTCTGACCGATATTCACCAGGCTGCGCGACAGCGGCAGGAATTCGGCGCCCGCGGGCCTCGTGACCAGAATTGCAAGTGCGAGCGCAACGACGGTCGCGGCCACAGTGGCGATCAGGACGGTGCGCAGATGCAACAATGTCAGCGTGAGCAGGCTGCCCTGATTGTAGATAACCGGGGCATTGTTCTCTGTGAGCGGCTTCAGCAGCGGTTCGAACCAGCTCGGATTGGTTAGGAATGCCACCAGCAGCACGATCAGGACCAGCCGCGGCAGCACCCGAATCCAGGCTTTCATGCCGGCCTCGCGGCGCGTTTCACCAGCCCGTCCATCGTGACGCGGCCGATCGGCTTGCCGTCGGCACCGCTTATCGGCAATGCCGGACGACCCGACCACAGCAACTCGGCCAGCGCGTCGCGCTGGCTGGCTTCTCCTGAGATCGCCTCGCCTTCGGCCGCGCCAGGCTCCACTGCGTCGCGGGCGCGGCCGAGCGACAACAGCCTGAAGGGTCGCTCGCTGGCGCCGACCAGTGTCTCGACGAAGGCGCTGGCCGGGTTCGCGAGGATCTCCGCGGGCCTGGCGTATTGCACAAGCTTGCCAGCATCCATCACCGCGATCTTGTCGCCCATATGCACGGCCTCCTCCATGTCGTGCGTGACAAGGATGATGGTGGTGCCGAAGCGCTTCTGGATCGCCAGCAGGTCTTCCTGCGCCTTGGTGCGGATGATCGGGTCGAGCGCGCCGAATGGTTCGTCCATCAAGAGCACGTTGGGCTTGGCTGCAAGCGCGCGGGCAACGCCCACGCGCTGCTGCTGGCCGCCGGACAATTCGTGCGGATAGCGCGGCCCGAACGCCTCGGGATCAAGCTGGTAGAGCGTCATCAATTCGTCGACGCGGGCCTTGATGCGCGCCTTGTCCCAGCCGAGCAGGACCGGCACGGTGGCGATGTTCTGCGCCACCGTGCGATGCGGAAACAGGCCGTGTCCCTGGATGGCATAGCCGATGCTGCGGCGCAGCTCGTAGGCCGGCAGCGACCGATTGTCGGCGCCGTCGAGCTTGATGATGCCCGAGGTCGGCTCGACCAGCCGGTTTATCATCCGAAGCAGCGTCGTCTTGCCGGAACCGGACGTGCCGACGATGACGCAGATCGTGCGCGGCTCGATCACCATCGACACGTCGTCTACCACCGCTGTTTGATCGTAACGCTTGGTAATGCCCTCGATCTCGATCATGCCGTTTGAACCCTGCGCTTGGTGGCGGTCATCTCGATCACCGCATCCAGGATGATCGCGGCGGCGAAGGCGAGTGCGACGGTCGGCACCGCGCCGAGCAGCACCAGGTCCATCGCCGTCTGGCCGACGCCCTGGAAGACGAAGACGCCGAAGCCGCCGCCACCGATCAGCGCCGCGATGGTGGCGAGGCCGATATTCTGCACCAGCACGATGCGGATGCCCGTCAGGATGACCGGAAAGGCCAGCGGAAACTCGATGCCGAACAGGCGCTGCCTGTCGGTCATGCCCATGCCGCGCGCCGCGTCATTGGCAGCGCGCGGAACCCCGGCGAGACCGACCACCGTGTTGGCGACCACCGGCAGCAGCGAATAGAGGAACAGGGCCACGAAAGCCGGCGCGGTGCCGATGCCGCGAATGCCGAGCACTGCTGCCCCCGGCACATGCGACGCGATCCAGCCGAGTGGCGCGATCAGCAGCCCGAACAGTGCGATCGAGGGAACGGTCTGGATGATGTTGAGCACGTTGAGGACGCTCGCACGCAGCCTCTCGACACGATGGCAAAGGATGCCAAGCGGCAGGCCGATGATCACCGCGGCAAGCAGCGAGCCGAGCGCCAGCGTCACATGCTTGGACCCTTCGGCCCAGAAACTGTCTGCACGGTTGGCGTATTCCTTGAGGATGGACAGGTCGTTCCAGCTTCCCGAGGCCAGCAAGACACCGATCGCCGCGGCGGCCAGGACCAGCACGCCAACCCGCGCCAACGGCGACAGGTCGAGGCGTGTCAGCACGTCCGCCAGCAGGAGCGTGAAGGCGAAGATGAGGATCCAGAAGCCGGAGGCCGGAGAGATGCGTGCGAAGGTGTTGCCGGCGGGCGTCAGAAATGTGCCGGCGACGCCGATCAGGAGGGCAAGGCCCGCCAAGGCCACGACGCCGGCGGCGAGGCGAAGGAAGAGCGGAGTCTTGAAGAGCGCGATGAGCGCGGCCACGACGATGATCGCCAGCAGCAACGGGCCCAAGGCTGGGGGCAAAGCTTCGAGAATCGAGCGCGCCGATCCGGGAACGATTCGGTTGGCGCGGAAGGTCGCAAATGACGCGAAGAACATGGCATAGGCCGCGATGACGGCTATGACCACGCCGAGCTTGTCGAAGCGGAGGGTCATGGCAGGTGCCCGTGCCGATGCACGTAAGTCAAAAGCGATGCGGGTGAGTAATTGTGCGTTCCGCGCGAGGCGCCCCCCTCTGTCCTGCCGGACATCTCCCCCTCAAGGGGGGAGATTGGATTTCGCCACGCCTTTCGCCAATTGCCAACGCCAGAAAAAGAATCGGAACACCCAAACCGCCAATCTCCCCCCTTGAGGGGGAGATGTCCGGCAGGACAGAGGGGGGCGCCTCGCACCGGCGTCACCTTTCGGTGCGCCTGGATTTACTTCAGAAATCCGTTCTTCTTCAGGAAGTCTTCGGCAACGCCCTTGACCGGCTCGCCGCCGACCTGCACGCGCCCGTTCAGTTCCTGAAGAGTGACGAGGTCGAGCTTGGCGAAGACAGGCTTCAGCAAGGTCTCGATCTCAGGATGTTCCTTAAGCACGGCCTCGCGGATGATCGGCGCCGGCTGGTAGACCGGCTGCACGCCCTTGTCGTCCTCGAGCACGACCAGGCCGGAAGACGCGATGCCGCCATCGGTGCCGTAGACCATGGCCGCGTTGGCGCCGCTGGTCTGGTTGGCGGCCGCCGCGATGGTCGCCGCCGTGTCGCCCCCCGAGAGCGTGATCAGTTGCTCAGGCTTCAGCTTGAAGCCGTAAGTAGTCTGGAAGGCCGGCAACGCAGCCGCCGAATTGACGAACTCGGCCGAGGCCGCCAGCACCACCTGTCCGCCGCCGGAGACGTACTTGCCGAAATCCGTCAGCGTGACGAGCTTGTTGGCGTCGGTGACTTCCTTGCGCATCGCGATCGCCCAGGTGTTGTTGGCCGGCGATGGCGACAGCCAGACGATCTTGTTGGCGTCATAGTCCAGCTTCTTGGCCGCCTCATAGGCCTTGGCCGCATCCTTCCACACGGGATCGTCGGCCTTTTCGAAGAAGAAGGCGGCGTTGCCGGTGTATTCGGGATAGATGTCGATTTCACCGGCGGTGATCGCCTTGCGCACCACCGGCGTGCCGCCGAGTTGGATACGATCGGTGGTCTTGATGTTGTTGGCGTTGAGGACGAGCTGGATGATGTTGCCCAGCACGCCGCCTTCGGTGTCGATCTTGGAGGAGACAACCACCTGGGCACTGGCGGAAACCGCCGTGATGCCGAGCGCCAATGCCGCGCCGGCCAGAACCTTGACTGAAAACATCGTGAAAACCCCTTGCTATGAACCGGAATGCGGTGGCCGCATATGAGCATGGCTTCAACGGCCAGTCGGGGCACACGGTTTCATAAGAATGGGGACCAGCGCAATAATTTTGTTCTAAGGCGTCGATTTCGCCCGAAGCCATCCTGACACCGTGATGCCAGTTCAGCCGGGTTTCAGGCGTCGGCCTTGCGCGAGCCCTTCAGCTTCAGCGCGCCAAGGGCCACGAAACACAAGACGACAACCGGGAAGATCAACCAGTTGAGCATCTCCCAGCCCCAGGCATTGTAGACCATGCCCGACATCAGCGAAGCGAAGGCGACGGACCCGAACAGGACGAAGTCATGGAAGCCCTGCACCTTGCCCTTTTCCGACGGCCGATAGCTGGCGGCGACCATCGCGGTCGCACCGATGAAGCCGAAGTTCCAGCCAAGGCCAAGCAGGATCAACGAGGTCCAGAACCGCCACAGCTCCAGGCCTGACAACGCGATGACGGCACAGCCCATGAGCAGGACCAGGCCGGTCGCCACGATGCGCTCGGCGCCGAAGCGATGGATTAGCGAGCCGGTGAAGAAGCTCGGCGCGAACATCGCCATGACGTGCCAGGAGATGCCTAGCGTGGCATCGTCCTCCGACAGGCCGCAGCCGACCATGGCCAGGGGGGCGCCGGTCATGACGAAGCTCATCAGCGCGTAGGTGCCGACGGCGCAAAACAGCGCGGCGATGAAACGCGGCTTGGTGACGATTTCAGCCAATGGCCTGGCATGATTGTCGGCGACCTCCACATTGCCGGCCGCCTTCGCCGGCAGACGCAGGAATGACAGGATGATGGCCCCTGCCACGGCCAGCGGCAGGATGGATATGAACGAACCGGCGAACATCACCGGTGCGAACAATTCACGCGTGAAGATAACGATCTGCGGTCCCAGGATCGCGGTGACGATGCCGCCAGCCAGAACGAAGGAAATGGCCCGCGCCTTGAACTCCGGCGGCGCGTTGTCGGCGGCGGCGAAGCGGAACTGCTGGACGAAGGCTCCGCCGACGCCGATCAGCAGCAGGCCGAAGGCGAACAGCCAGAAGCTGCCCTGGAAAAGCGCCAGTGTCGCAACCAGCCCGCCAGATGCGGTGACGACGGTTCCGGTCATGAAGCCGCCACGCTGACCCAGGCGGCGGATGATGGCCGCAGCCGGCAGCGCACCGAGCGCCACGCCGACATTGAAGCCGGTGACAGGCGCCGTCGCCAGGGATTTATCGGCACCAAGCAGATAATGCCCGGCCAGAGCGCCCATCGAGATGGCGATCGGCGCCGCCGAGCCGACGATCGCCTGCGACGCGGCGAGGATCAGCGCGGTTCGCCGCGACTCCCTGGCCGCCTCGACGGCAGTGGCTGTCATGATGCGTCTTTACCGCGCCCCTCGCCACGCACCCGGCGCGACACGCGGTCGAGTACGGCATTGACCAGCTTGGGTTCGTCTTCCTCGTAGAAGGCCTTGGCGATGTCGAGATACTCCGACACGATGACCGCCACCGGCACATCCTCACGCTTCATCAGCTCGTAGACGCCGGCGCGCAAGATCGCCCGAAGCGTCGAATCGAGCCTCGACAACGGCCAGTCCTCGGTCAGGGCCTGGCGAATGATGGGGTCGACGGTCGTCTGGTTCTCGACCACGCCAGCGAGAATGGCGCGAAACCACTGCGCGTCGGCCTCGCGATAGAGTGCGCCGTCGACTTCCTTGCCGAGGCGAAAAGCCTCGTATTCGGCGGTGATCTCGAAGACGCCGCTGCCGGCGACGTCCATTTGGTAGAGCGCCTGGACGGCGGCCAGTCGGGCGGCGCCGCGCTTGTTGGCCTGGCGGATCGCTGGCTGGCCGGGCGCGGTGGGTTCGCTCACGATCGCTCTCCGAGTTGTTCCTTGAGGGCGATCATGGTCAGCGCGGCGCGCGCGGCAAAGCCACCCTTGTCGCCTTCCGAACGCTTGGCACGGGTCCACGCCTGGGTGTCGTTCTCGGTGGTGAGGATGCCGTTGCCGATGCAGGCAGCCTCGTGCACCGAGAGGTCCATCAGGGCGCGGCTGGATTCATTGGCGACGATGTCGAAATGATAGGTGTCGCCACGGATGACGGTGCCGAGCGCAACGAAACCGTCGTAGTCGGTGCCGCCTTCGGCCGCGCCATCCAGCGCGAAGGTGATCACCGCGGGAATCTCGAGCGACCCTGGAACGGTGACGACGTCGTAGGTCGCGCCCGCTTCATCGAGCGCGCTGGTCGCGCCGTCGAGCAGCGCGTCGGCAAGGTCGTCGTGAAAGCGCGCCTCGACAATCAGCAGATGCGCCTTCGCCTTCGGACGAATGAAGGCTTTGCCGTGTTGGGAAGTGCCTGCCATAAAAGTCTCCGGGGGGTTGCCGGTGACTTAGGCCGAAGCTGCGGAGTTCGCAAGCTTTGTCGGAAGGCCAGATCCAATATCGCGCGGATCGGCTCCTCGACATCGTTGGAAAACAGGTCTTGCTGGTCTTGGAGCTTCGAAGTCTCTCACAGCTGGACGGCTCGCAGAATACTGACAATTTGAGGCTTACAGGCCTTCTTTCGCGGCCTCGACCAGCCGCGCGGCGTAGCGGGCCATGGTGTCGATCTCGAGATTGACGCGATCGCCGACCTTGCGCTCGCCCCAGGTGGTCACTGTCAGCGAATGGTGGATCAAAAGTACGTCGAAGCGGGTGCCTTCCACCTTGTTGACGGTGAGCGAGGTACCGTCGAGCGCGACCGAGCCTTTCGGCGCGATGAATTTCGCCAGGTCGCGCGGCGCCTCCAGCGTGAACCGCACCGCGTCGCCCTCATCCTTGCGCTCGGCGATCTCGGCGGTGCCGTCGACATGGCCTGAGACGATGTGCCCGCCGAGTTCGTCGCCGATCTTCAGCGCCCGCTCCAGGTTGATCCGCGTGCCCGCCTTCCAGCTGTTCGCCGTCGTCAGCCTGAGTGCTTCTTCCCAGGCCTCGACCTCGAACCAGCGCGCATTCGATCCGCCTTCGGGCAAGGCCGTCACGGTCAGGCAGACGCCGCCGCAGGAGATCGAAGCGCCGACGGCGATGGTTTCCGGTTGATAGACGGTGTCGATGCGCAAACCGACGCCTTCCCTGAGCGGCTTGACGGCCGCGACAGCGCCTATGTCGGTGACAATTCCGGTAAACATCGTGTTGATCCCTAGATGTCTCTCACCCACTCGGCGTAGCTGTCCTCGCCAAAACGCATCTCGCGCAATTTGCGAAAGCCCGGCGGGATGTGGTCGGCATCGATGGGCGATGCAATGCCGTCGTCGCCGATCGCTTCCGGCCCCTGGAACAAGACGATGCGGTCGACCAGCCCATCGGCCAGGAAAGCGCCCGCCACCTTCGCCCCGCCCTCGACAAGTACGCTCGCCATGCCGAGCGCGGCGAGGTCCTCGAGGAGTTCCGGCAGCGCCACGCCGCCCTCATGCGTTTCGGTGCCGATGAAGCGCGCCCCGGCGCGCTCGAGCGCGGTGCGCCGTTGCGGATCGGCCTCCAGGCAAGCAGCGATATAGAGCGGCACCCGGTCCACGCCTGAAACCAGCTTGGAGGTCTCCGGCAATCTGAGCTGCCGGTCCAGCACGATGCGGGCCGGCGAACGGTTTTCCAGTCCTGGCAAGCGCACCGTCAGCGCGGGATCATCCTCGAGCGCAGTCCCGATGCCGACCAGGATGCCGTCCGCCTCGGCCCGCATGAGATACACCTCGCGGCGCGCGATTTCTCCGGTGATCGACACCTGGCCCTGGCCTTGCCGGCCGATCTTTCCGTCACTGGAAAGCGCAAGCTTGAGAATCACTTCGGGCCGCTTCTTCAACGATCGAATCAGGTAGCCGGCCATCTGTTCGGCGGCTTCCGCCGCCAGCACTTTCTCCAGCACCTCGACCCCGGCGGCGCGCAGGATCGCATAGCCCTTGCCGCACACCCGCGGATCGGGATCGCTGGCAGCGCCGACAACACGCGCGATGCCGGCATTGACCAGCGCATTGGCGCAAGGCGGGGTGCGGCCGTGATGGGCGCAGGGCTCCAGGGTGACATAGGCCGTGGCGCCACGCGCGAGCGCGCCGGCTTCTGCGAGGGCCTCCGTTTCGGCGTGCGGCCGGCCGCCGACAGCGGTGACGCCGGTGCCGACGATCATCGGGCCGTTGCCGTCATCGCGCACGATCAGCGTGCCGACCGACGGGTTGGTCGCGGTGCGCCCCGCGTTCTTGCGCGACAGCCTGAGCGCCGCCGCCATGAAGCGGCGATCGAGGGCTGCCTGACCGGTCTTGTCAGCCGCAATCATGCTCAGCCGGCGTCCTCTTCGCCCTTATGGCCATCGCCCTTGGGCTCGTCGACCTTCAGTTCGCCCAGCAATTCGTGGAAATCCTTGGCTTCGCGAAAATTGCGGTAGACCGAGGCGAAGCGCACATAGGCGACATCGTCGAGCGACTTCAGGGCTTCCATGACCAGCCGGCCGACCTCTCCCGAAGCAACCTCCGTTTCGCCGGAACTTTCGAGCTGGCGCACGATCCCGGTCACCGCGCGGTCGATGCGTTCGGGATCGACATTGCGCTTGCGGACGGCGATCTCCACCGAGCGCAGCAGCTTGTCGCGGTCGAACGGCACTTTCCGACCGGATTTCTTGACCACGACGAGATCACGCAATTGCACACGCTCGAAAGTGGTGAAGCGGCCGCCGCAATCGGGGCAGACGCGTCGCCTTCGGATCGCCGCGCCGTCCTCGGCGGGGCGGGAATCCTTCACCTGCGTATCTTCCGACTGGCAATAGGGACAGCGCATGGAGAAGCCTTTGGTTGGCGAATCTGGTGAAGCGAAAGGCTTAGAGGTTTTTGCCGCGATGGCAAAGTATCAGAGACAGCCGCCCGCGCCCCAGATGTAGCGAGGCGCGTGGCGGATTGCCAGTGCCGCAAGCGCCGGCAGCCGATGCCGTCAGGGCGCCACGTCGGCGGTCGGGAAGCCGCACGACGCGCCGAGGTTGCGATAAGCCTTGGTGAAACCGTCCATCGATATGCTTGCCACGGGCATGTCGCCAAAGGCGACATCGAGCGCCGAGGCGCGGCGCATGGCGCGCAGCAGCGCCAGGCTGGTCTTGGCCTGGTTGTCCGCGGTCCAGCTGAGCCTGCCGTTGATCGGGGCGTCGGAATGAACCTTGACGCCGACACGGCCCTTGTCATCGCCGAAAGTCGCCGCGACGGTCTTGCCGGTCGGCAGGCCCTTGTTGTCGACGGCGATCGTCAGGGATGGATAAGCGTCCGGCGGCAGCGCATCGCCGTTGGAGATGATGAGCGTCAAGGTACCGCTTTCGCCGCCGGTGCCGACAAAAGCGGTCGAGGCGGCGCAGGTCTTGCGGATATCCTGGCCGGTATCGACCTCGTCGACCAATGTCGACCATCGGCCGAACGTTTCGAGCTTGGGTTCGGCCTGGGCAGGCGCCGCCGGGGCAACCTGCGTCGGTGTGGTTTGTGCCAGGGCCATACCCGGGAACGACAAGCCTATCAAGACAACCAGGGTGCCGACGGCGCTAAGGTCGGCTAGGCGAGATATCCGCATCATCAAGGCTCCCTGTCGATCGCACGGGCCCTGCCGCGACGACTTTGTCGTCGCGGCAAGGTCGTCCGTGCCCCGATCCTAGCCGAGATAGGGATAGAGTGGAAAGCGATCGGTCAGCGCCACCACCTTGGCCTTGACCGCGGCTTCGACACTGGCATTGCCCTCGTCGGAATTGGCGACCTTGAGACCGTCCAGAACTTCGGAAATCAGCTTGCCGATCTCACGGAACTCGGCCTGGCCGAAGCCGCGCGTGGTGCCGGCCGGCGTGCCGAGGCGCACGCCCGAAGTGACGAACGGCTTTTCCGGGTCGAAGGGAATGCCGTTCTTGTTGCAGGTGATGTTGGCGCGGCCAAGGGCGGCCTCGGCCCGCTTGCCGGTGGCGTTCTTGGGGCGCAGATCGACCAGCATCAGATGGTTGTCGGTGCCGCCCGAGACGATGTCGAGGCCGGTTTCCTTGAGGCTCGCCGCCAGCGCCTTGGCATTGGCGGCAACGCTTTCGGCGTAGATCTTGAAGCTCGGCTTCAGCGCCTCGCCGAACGCCACCGCCTTGGCGGCGATGACGTGCATCAACGGTCCGCCCTGCAGGCCGGGGAAGACCGCCGAGTTCATCTTCTTGGCGATGTCCTCGTCATTGCAAAGGATCATGCCGCCGCGCGGGCCGCGCAGCGACTTGTGCGTCGTGGTGGTCACCACATGGGCGTGCGGCAGCGGGGACGGATGCACGCCGCCGGCGACGAGGCCGGCAATATGGGCCATGTCGACCATCAGATAGGCGCCGACCGCGTCGGCGATCTCGCGAAACCGCTTCCAGTCCCAGACCCGCGAATAGGCGGTGCCGCCGGCCAGGATCAGCTTCGGCCTGCTCTCGTGCGCGCTCTTCTCGATCGCGTCCATGTCGAGCAGGTGGTCTTCCTTGCGCACGCCGTAGGACACGACCTTGAACCATTTGCCGCTCATGTTGACCGGCGAACCGTGGGTCAGGTGCCCGCCGGAATTGAGGTCGAGGCCCATGAATGTATCGCCGGGCTGCAGCAGCGCCAGGAACACCGCCTGGTTCATCTGGCTGCCGGAATTCGGCTGCACGTTGGCGAAGTTGCAGCCGAACAGCTTCTTGGCGCGCTCGATGGCGAGTTCCTCGGCCACGTCGACGAACTGGCAGCCGCCATAGTAGCGCTTGCCCGGATAGCCCTCGGCGTATTTGTTGGTCATGATCGACCCCTGCGCTTCCAGAACGGCGCGAGAGACGATGTTTTCAGAGGCGATCAGCTCGATCTCGTGGCGCTGGCGACCGAGTTCGTTGCGGATGGCGCCGAAGATCTCCGGATCGGCATCTTCCAGCGTGGTTTCGAAGAAGGATTCGAATTTGTTCGACACTGCCGCTGCTGTTGCCATGGCTTGAATTCCCTAAGGGCCGGAGGTCGGTTTCTGTTCGAGCATGTCGTGATCCCAGAACCACCTCATCGTTTCTGGCGGCATGCGTCGGGTTCGCCGCGCCATTAACACAGTTGCTTTGCCCTCGCCACGTTTGCGGCGCGAAATTTGCTGGCCGGTTTGCGGCAGAAACTTCAAATCCAGGCCAACCGGGATGGCGATTGCTATTTCCGCGTCTGCCTGCCCTTCAGAAGAGCCTCGGTGAGCGTGATCTCGGTGAACAGCTCTCGCGCCGTATGATCGTTGATCAGGCCGTCCCGCAGCATGGAACGAACCGCCGCGCGTTCGGCCTCGATGCCGGCGAGCCTTAGTTCCAGCTCCAGCCGGCCAGCCTCCCTTGCCTCGGCGCGCGCCTCGACGGCTTCGTCGGAGGCGGCGATGCGGCGGCGGTATGCCGCGACAATCCCTTCGGCCGCGGCGAGCCGGGCACCGGGCACCTCACCGCCGTCCTCTGCGTCGGTCGCTGCGATACGCTCGATGTGGGCGATGGCCGCCTTGGCGGCGCCCACACGGGCCAGCCGCTCCTCGGCGGCGCCCGCATCCTCGCCCGGTTCGACCAGTCCGCGCGCGATCGTCGGCAGGGCAAGGCTGGCGAAGACCAGCGAGCAGATGATGACGCCCGCGGCAAGGAAGATGACCAGGTCCCGCGCCGGGAATGGGGAGCCGTCCCGCAACACCAGCGGCAGCGACAATATGCCGGCCAGTGTGATCGCGCCGCGCACGCCCGCCACCGAACCGGCCAGCCGCACGCGCAGCCCGAACGGCTCGACCTGGCGCTTGCCCAGCCGCGCCGAGACCGCCGCCCCTATGTCGCCGACCCAGATCCACAGGAAGCGCAGTGCGATCAGGCAAAGGGTCAGCGCCACCACGGTCAGAACCGGCTGGAGAACAGGATAATGCCCGGTGAGTTCGGGCGGCACCTTGCGGATGATGTCGGGAAGCTGCACGCCGAGCACGATGAACAGCGCGCCGTTGAAGACGAAGGAAAGCGTCGCCCAGAGCGACATCGTCTGGATGCGCGCCGAGACGCCGAGATGGCGAAAGATCCCGGTACCGCCGGTCAGCAGGCCGGCGGTGACCGACGCCAGGATGCCGGAGGCCCCGAAATGTTCCGCGCCCAGATAGGCGACGAAAGGCAGCAGGATCATCACCAGCACCTGCGCCTCGGCCGGCACGCCGGCGATACGGTTGAGCAGTTGCAGCGCCTTGGCGGCGGCGAACAACGCGGCGGCACCGCAAAGGACGCCCACCGCCACGGCATAGAGGAAACTCAGGGAGGCGGCCGTCAACGAAAAGCCGCCGGTCAGCGCGGCGGTCACCGCGAAGCGGAACATGACGAGACCAGAGGCGTCGTTGAGCAGCGACTCGCCTTCCAGGATATGCATCAGCCGCGCCGGAACGACAGTCTTGTCGACGATCGACGAGACAGCCACCGCATCGGTCGGCGACAGCACGGCGGCCAGCGCGAACGCGACAACCAGCGGAATGCTTGGCACCAGCCAGTGCAGGGCATAGCCAAAGCCGACAATGGTGAAGAAGACGAGCCCGATGGCGAGGTCGAGGATCGGCCAGCGCAGGGCGATCAGCTCGCGCTTGGGTGCGCCAAAGGCATCGGCGAACAAGAGCGGCGGAATGAACACCAGCAGGAACAGCTCCGGATCGATCTCGACATGGATGCCACGCACGGGCCAGGCGAGTGCTGCGCCTATTGCGATCTGGAGCACCGGCAGCGGCACCCGCACAAGCCGCGCCAGAGCGCCGGATACCGCCACGAAGACCAGCACGACGAGGATGAAGACGGCGACCTGCATGAGACCAGCCCTAGTGTTTGCCGGACCATGCGCAAACCGCTCCAATCCGTCCACAAAAGAAAAAGGCCGCCCGGAGGCGGCCTTTGCGAAACCATCTGACGTGTCAGAGAGAAGACGTAATCTGCAGCTCGTTGGCGCCGTCGAGCGCATACACGTCGTCGCGGAATTGCACGACGCCCGGACCTGTCGACCAGGCCGAAAGATAGAGGAAGTGCACCGGTACCGGATTGGTGACCTGGATCGGCGTGTTTTCACCGGTCTTGATTGCCGCCTCGAAATGCTGGCGATCCCAGCCGGGCGTATCGCGCAGGATCCAGGTGACGAGGTCGCGCACGTTCTGGACTCGCACGCACCCGGAGGAATCAAAACGCATCATCTTCCCGAACAGGCTCTGCTGCGGCGTGTCGTGCATGTAGACGCCGTCCGGGCTCGGGAAGTTGATCTTCACCGACGCCATGGCGTTTTCATTGCCGGGATCCTGGCGGAACCGGTACTTCGCGGCATCATCGGTGGACCAGTCGACGTTCATCGGATCCACCTCGCTGCCATCGGGCGCGAACAGGCGGATATGGCTGCTCTTCAGATAGTCCGGGTTCTTCCGCATCAGCGGAATAATGTCCTTGCGCACGATCGACACCGGCGCGTTCCAGTATGGATTGACGATGATTTCGTTGATCTTGGAATTGACGATCGGCGTCTGGCGATCGATCTTGCCGACGATCGCCGTGTGGCGAAGCACGACGCGGTCGTTCTCGACGGCTTCGACCTGCGCCGCGGGAATATCGACCAGCACGTATCGGCTGCCCAGCGTGCCCGCCTTCTCCCGCAGCCGCTGCAGATTGGTCTGCAACTGGCCAAGCCTTATCTGCGCCGAAACGTTCATCGCCGCGTAGGTGTATTTGCCCAAGGAGCCGTCTGCCGGCAAGCCATGGCGCAGCTGGAAGCGCTTCACGGCGGAATCGACATAGGAGTCGAAAGACGTCGAGACGCCGGCGCTCTGCGACAGATCGCCCGAGACCATCAGGCGCTTGCGCAGCGGCACGACATCGGGATCGTTGACGCCGAGTTCGAGTTTCTTGGTCGCGGGGACCTCAACCCAGCCGCCCTGCCCGACTATATTCTGATATTGCGCGACCGCCTGCTCGGTGAAGGCAACGGTCTGCAGGCTGAAGATCGGCAGCGTCGACGCAACCTTGCCGCCCTCGCTGGCGCGGGCGTCGAACTGGTCATCCCAATTGCCGCGCGACGAGGATTTCAGGATATCCCCGATCACATCCTGCGCGCTTGCACGCCCAGCCACCGCGGCGGCGGCGAGCAGCGAGGCTCCGGAGAGGAAAAAACGGCGGCTGGTTTTCATGGACGTTCCAGACATTCTTGTAGCGTTCGATCAGGGCCGATCTTGCCCGCACTCTAAAGTTGGCAATCTTAACAATTAGCCAACCATGTCCGCATCAGGACGGCAACGAACGCGCGAGGCACGATACGGGTTCCGGGTGAACGGCATCACCAGCCTCCTCGGTTTCATTGGAATATGGCGGCAACGTGGCTTGGGGCCGAAATGGCATTGGCCGGCGCGGCGAAAAAGAAGGCAAGTGCTTTTTCGGTACCGACACCCGATCGGACATGGACAAGCGCCTCCTCAGCCCGGCACTGGCCCCACGGCTCTGGCAACTGAATCCAGACGCGGACGTTGATTGTCTGCCCGGCGGACGATCGTACTTATGAGGTCGAGGAGCCAGCCCCTACGCGCGAGGTTGAAAGAGCCCGTTCTTCGGCGGGCGCGTCGCCGATAGGGCCCTCGCCTATTTGACCCCGGAATAGCCACCGCCGAAAGAAAAGGCTGACGGCATTCGGCATCAACCGTGACCCGGCAGCCGACAGGCCGCGCCTGTTTGGCGCGGACCAGATCGATGCGGCCGGAACGTCTCACATCCGATATGCAATCGTGTCGTTCCAGAAGCGGTCGAGGCGCTGCAGGGCGCGGTTCATCTGCTTGAATTCGTCGGTGTTGATGCCGCCGACCTGCTCGATCGAGCCGACATGGCGCTCATAGAGGCCGCCGACGACCTCAGCCACCTCGTTGCCCTTCGGCGTCAGGCTGACGCGGACCGAACGGCGGTCGATGCGCGAGCGCTGGTGGTTGATGAAGCCGAGATCGACCAGCTTCTTCAGGTTGTAGGAGACGTTCGAGCCGAGATAGTAGCCGCGCGAGCGCAGTTCGCCGGCGGTCAGCTCGGAATTGCCGATGTTGAACAGCAGCAGCGCCTGGATGGCATTGATGTCGGAGCGGCCATTGCGGTCGAATTCGTCCTTGATCACGTCAAGCAGACGGCGGTGCAGCCGTTCCACAAGCTGCAGCGATTCCATGTACAGCGAACGGATTGCCTCGCGGCGATCGTCGGATACGTTGGCGGTCTTCGCCGCCGGACGCGAATTGATCATTGTCTTTGCCTCTCGTTTGTCGCCCTGGTGATTTTTTGTTTTTCACCTTGATTGCGACACTATCGAATACTCATAAAATTCGACTTAAACGCTAGGGCTAACAAGAGCTTACCGGTAAGAGGTTTCGAAAGAGACTTAACGAACGGTCACCCGAGCAAGGATAATTAACCTAAAGATTTAGGCAACGATCGAGGGTCGGATTCGGGGCGCAGCCAGACCGCGCCGAGACATGGCAGGCGTCATGCCCGCGCCGGGCGCTTCTGCAGGTAGATGACGATGCGAAAGACGATGTAAAGCAGCGCCACGCCCACATGCGAGGCGACGATCAGCAGGCGGTGCCCGAAAAGCTCGGGGAAGCCGGCATACATGACGATCTCGGTGACCGCGCAGATGAACCAGATCACCGGCCCCCAGGACGCCAGCATCCAGAGGCCGGCGGCCGCGAACGGAAAGAACACGGCCAGCATCACCGCAGCCACCTGCCAGTGCACGGGCATCAGATCGAAACGCCAGAGCGAGCCAGGGTAGAAGCCGATCAGCTTGATCCAGTACAGGATGCCAAAAAACAGGCAGTAGCCGGCGATCAGGCGCTGGAACCAGGCGAAGATCACTTCCACCCCGGAGGGCTGGAGAACGACGCGTCTGGAATTCACGTCGCTCATAGATCGAGTTCCCGTTCGCCAAGAGGGGCGAAATAGGCATCGATATCCGCCTCGCTGACCTCGCCGAGGCTCGCCGGCCTCCATTGCGGCGTCGAGCCCTTGTCGATGATGGCGGCGCGGATGCCTTCATAGAAATCGTGGCCGTCCAGCATCCGGTTCAGGATGCGGAACTCCATCTTCATGCACGCGTCCATCGACAATGTCTTTCCGGCGCTGATCGCGCGCCAGGCAATGTGGAGACTGGTCGGCGAACGCGTGCGGATCGTCCCAAGCGTCAATGCCGCGAACGCGTCGGTCGCCGCCTCGCGCTCGAGACTGTCGATGACGCGCTTCAGCGATGGTTTCGAGAAGTGGCGCATGATTGCTTCGAGCGTCGGTCTGTCGGTCTCCTGCCTTGCCTGCACTAAGAATGCGCTCAGCACCGAGTCCGGATCGCCGGTCAGCGTCAGCCGGTCAAGGAATCCGGCCTGATCCTGCGCCTTGATGGTGTGGGTGGCGAGGCCCGCCCACAGCGCGTCGCCGTAGCGGATGCGGTTGCCGGTCAGCGCCAGGTACATGCCGAAGGAGCCGCCGAGATCGGGCAGCAGATGGCTGGCACCGACATCCGGGAAGAAGCCGATGCCGACCTCCGGCATGGCGAACTGGGCATTCTCGGTCATCACCCGGTGCGAGCCATGGAAGGAGATGCCGACCCCTCCGCCCATCACTATGCCGTCGATCAGTGCGACATACGGTTTCCTGAAACTGTTGATGCGGGCGTTGAGGCGATATTCATCGGCGAAGAACTCGACCGGCGGCTTTCCCGCCCGGCCGGCCTCGTAGACATGCAGGATGTCGCCACCAGCCGAAAACGCCCTGCCTTCGGCCTTTATGACGACGACGTCGATGGCTGGGTCGTTCTCCCAGGCGCAAACCGCGGCCGCCAGCGCCCCGACCATCCTGTGCGTCACGGCATTGAGCGCGCGCGGCCGCGTCAGCGTGACGACGCCGGCCCGGCCCAGATGTTCGAAACGGATCTCGTCGCCTCCGCCAAAATCCATCGTAAAAGAATCCCTCCCCCGCGCCGCCGGGACTGAAGTGCTAGAGCGTGGCGCATGGGTGCGTCAATGCCGGGCAAGGCATTGCTGGCGCTTTGCCCGGACCGGCGGTCAGTGCTAGAAATCGACTCGCAATGCCGACAACGCCGCAAAAACCGGGCGACGGCATCGCATGGCGCCGCGCTGACGGTCATCCCGACGGAGCATTCCATGGCTCGATTTTGGTGCCTTGCGCTGTTGGTTATCGTGCTGACCGGCATAGCCGCTCGTCCGACCGCTGCAACCAGCCTTGACGACCTCTATCAATCGCAAACCATCGTCACAGGCCAGGGCGAAGTGAACCGCGAAGCCGGTTTCAAGAGCTGTCTCGACGCTGTGCTGCTCCGGGTTTCCGGTGATCAGCGCCTGCTGGCGAAACCGGAGATGGCGGCACTGAGCGACAAGCCTGGAGGGTTCGTCGCCGGCTTCCGCTACCGTGACCGTATGGAGGGCATTCCCATTCATGACGAGCAAGGCACGCATGACCGGCCGCACGACCTCTATTGCCGTTATAAGCCGGCTGCGATCGACGGGGTGCTGGCCTTGCTCGGCGACAAGCCCTGGCTGGCGGAGCGGCCCCGGCTGGCGGTGTTCCTGTCGACCCGACAGGGCGCCCGGCATTTTGCGCTTGATGCCGACAACGAGCGCGGTGAACTGATGCGCGAATCGTTTGGCAATGCCGCCACGCCGTTGGCCATGCAGGTGGGTTTTCCCAAGGCAGCGTCGCTGTCGCGGGCAGGACTGGATGACATCACGATGCGCGACACCGCGCTGACGTCGTTGGACGCCGCCGCGAAGCAGGCCGGTGCCGACAAGGCGCTCGCCGGCAGCATCGTGTGGAGCGACAGGGAATTGGGCTGGATCGCCGACTGGCGGCTGGAGATGGCGGGCAAGACCTACACCTGGCAGGTGCGCGGCGTCAGTTTCGACGAGGCCTTTCGCGTCGCCATGCGTGGCGCAGCGCAGATCCTGTCGGGCAATGGGCAGCCGCGATAGAACTCGATCGCATCGCTGGCACAATCGTGTCGCATTGGTCAGCGGCGGGGGCTCGTGGTAAAAGCCGCCGATCCGGAGTTTTGGCGATGAACAGATTCACCCCGACGAAACCAGCCGGCGCACGCAGCGTCGACGAAGTCACAGGCAGCCGCCGCTTGCGCCGCATGCGCAAGGCCGACTGGTCGCGCCGTCTCGTGCAGGAGAACCGGTTGACGGTCGACGACCTGATCTGGCCGATCTTCGTCGTCGACGGCAGACAGGTGCGCGAGCCGATCGCCGCCATGCCCGGCGTGTTCCGCCTGTCGCTCGACCTCGCCGTCAAGGAGGCGGAGCGTGCGGCAAAGCTCGGCATTCCGGCGATCGCCACCTTCCCCAATGTCGACATGGGGCTGCGCGACCAGACCGGCTCGCACATCCTCGACCCCGAGAACATCATCAACCGCGCCACACGCGCGATCAAGGACGCCGTGCCCGAGATCGGCATCATCACCGATGCTGCGCTCGACCCGTTCACCAGCCACGGCCATGACGGCATCCTGCGCGACGGCATCATCGTCAACGACGAGACGGTCGAACAGGTGACGGCGGCGGCGGTCATCCAGGCGGCGGCCGGCGCCGATATCATCGCACCCTCCGACATGATGGACGGCCGTATCGGTGCCATCCGCGACGCGCTCGACGCCAATGGCTTCCAGGACGTGGCGATCATGTCCTATGCGACCAAATTTGCCTCCGCCTTCTACGGCCCCTACCGGGAGGCGGTCGGCACCGCCGGCCTGCTCAAGGGCGACAAGAAGACCTACTATATCGATCACGCCAATTCCGACGAGGCGGTGCGCGAGGCCGAACAGGACATCGCCGAGGGCGCCGACATGCTGATGGTCAAGCCCGGCCTGCCCTATCTCGACATCATCCGCAGGCTGAAGGACGAGTTCCAGATGCCGACCTTCGCCTACCAGGTGTCGGGCGAATATTCGATGATCAAGGCCGCCGCCGCCAATGGCTGGATCGACGGCGAGAAGGCGATGCTGGAATCGCTGCTCGCCTTCAAGCGTGCCGGCTGCGACGGAATCCTGACCTATTTCGCGCCCGAAGTGGCGCAGCTGCTGAAGGGGTAGCCCCGGCTTCCCAGGCAAGGCTTTGCATCTGGCCATCGAGCCGGTGCTGCTGGGCACGGGCGGCGCTTGCCACGCATGTTGTGATCACGCGGGCGTAAATCCAGCTCTTTCTCCCCGTCACTATACGGGGAGAAAGAAGAACCCCTCAATACTTCTCCGGCACGTAAAGCTCGCGCGGCAGCGTCTGGCGCTCGTATTCGGGATTGAAGACGCGCTCGGGCAGTGTGATCTCCTCATGCGGCACCTCCTCATACGGCAACTGCTTGAGCAGATGGGCGATGCAGTTCAGCCGCGCCCGCTTCTTGTCGTTGCCCTCGACGATGAACCAGGGCGCCTCGGGAATGTTGGTGCGGGCGAACGTCTCTTCCTTGGCCTTGGTGTACTGCTCCCAGCGCACGCGCGACTGCAAATCCATGGGCGAGAGCTTCCACTGCTTCATCGGGTCATGAATGCGCATCAGGAAACGCATCTGCTGTTCCTCGTCGGTGATCGAGAACCAGTACTTGACCACGGTGATGCCTGAGCGAACCAGCATGCGCTCGAACTCCGGCACGTCGCGGAAGAATTCCTCGACCTGCTCCGGTTCGGCAAAGCCCATGACCCGCTCGACGCCCGACCGATTGTACCAGGAACGGTCGAACAGCACGATCTCTCCGCCCGCCGGCAGATGCGGCACATAGCGCTGGAAATACCATTGCGATTTCTCGCGCTCGGTCGGCGCCGGCAGCGCCACGACGCGGCAGATGCGCGGATTGAGGCGCTGGGTGATGCGCTTGATGACGCCGCCCTTACCGGCGGAGTCGCGGCCTTCGAAGATCACCACCAGTTTCTTCTTGTGGTAAGAGACCCAGGACTGCAGCTTGATCAGTTCGGATTGCAGGCTGATCAGGTCGCGGAAGTATCGCATGCGGTCGATCGATGGCGGATGCGCGCTCTTGTAGATCTTGGCGATTTCCAACGACAGCGCCGGCTCCGACATTTCAAGCTCATAGTCTTCGTCGACCGTGTCGGCAAGCTCGGCTTCAAGCCAGTCCATGGCGGGCGAATTCTGTCTTGGCTCGGTCATATCAGCTGCTCCGCTTGCAAATCCGGCACTTCGAGCCCCCAAAGACCGCAGGCTGCGGCCCGAAGACAAGCATTTGGCCGAATGCAATATAGACCGGCGGTGACGGTTTTATTGCAGCCTTGATCTCGGTGGCCACTGCCATGGAACAAGCGGGATATGCTCGATCCGTGCAACCGCATGACGACAAGCCGACCAGATTGTCCTACAAATCCCTGGTCGCATTCGGGCCGCCGGCGCGCCGCCCCAACTCAAAGCATTCGCGAGGACTGTTATGGAATACCGCACTCTCGGCCGTTCCGGCTTGAAGGTTTCGACATTGACGCTGGGCACCATGACCTTCGGTGGCACCGGCCCGTTCGCCGCTGTCGGGAAAACCGATGTCGATGAAGCACGCCGGATGATCGACATTTGCATCGATGCCGGCGTCAATCTCATCGACACCGCCAATGTCTATTCGAACGGGCTGTCGGAGGAGATTATCGGCGAAGCACTCGGCGACAAACGCAAGGGCGACGTAATGATCGCCTCCAAGGCGCGGATGCGGGTCGGCAAGGGCCCGAACGACGAAGGCCTGTCGCGCCATCATCTGATCCGCGAATGCGAAAAGAGCCTGGCACGGCTCAAGACCGACGTCATCGATATCTACTTTCTGCATGAATGGGATGGCGTGACGCCATTGGAAGAGACCATCGCCGCGCTTGATACGCTGGTCGCCCACGGTAAGGTCCGCTACGTCGGATGTTCCAACTATTCCGGCTGGCAGGTGATGAAGGCCCTTGGCATCAGCGACAGCCGTCACCAGCCGCGCTTCGTCACCCAGCAGATCCACTACACGCTGGAAGCGCGCGAGGCGGAATATGAACTGCTGCCGATTTCGGTCGACCAGGGGCTGGGCGTGCTGGTCTGGAGCCCGCTTGCCGGTGGTTTGCTGTCGGGCAAGTACCACCGCGACAGCCCCACCGCCCGCCAGTTGGCTGGCTGGTCGGAACCGCCGATCCGCGACGAGGACCGGCTATGGCGGATCGTCGAGGTCCTTGCCGATGTCGCCACGCAGCGCGGCGTGTCGTCGGCACAGGTGGCACTGGCCTGGCTGCTCGGCCGGCCGGCGGTTTCCTCGCTGGTGATCGGCGCCCGCAATGAGGCGCAGCTCAAGGATAATCTCGCGGCCGCGAACCTGGTGCTCACCGACGACGAACGCACCCGCCTGGACGCGGTCAGCCGACCACCGCTGCTCTACCCCTACTGGCACCAGCAGTTGACGGCAAAAGACCGGTTCGGCGCCGCCGATCTGGTTATCGACCGAAGCGGCGTGTGACCGCGGGGTTCGACGAGGAGGCCCGGCCGGCGCCTTCCGCCGGGCAACTCCATCATCTAACGCAATTCCCAAGGGAAAGCGTTACGCGCTTTTTCGGGGAAAACCGTTTCACACTATTTCGCAATCGCTTCAGCCCGTGATGTAGCGCCAGACTTCCGAGTCGGGTTTGATCTGGCCGCTGAGCACCAAATATTTGTAGAGCACCAGCAGGGAGATCGCCTGCTCGGCCTGCTCGTTGGCGAATGTCCTGCAATAGGCATTCGCAGCGGCGATGATGCGTTCGGCCTGCTCGGGACGGCGTTCGAAATACGCCACGCGTTCCGCAAGATTGGAGAAGTCGGCTTCGAGCGGTACATAATGGACATCGGCTTCGAGCTGGCTTTCCGCAAACCATGTCTCGTATGTCGGCGGCGGCATCAGGCAAAGCGACTTCGAGCTCATGATCCATTTCAGGTTGGTCGCCACGTCATTGCCTTCGAGCGAGACAATGTAGCGATAACGCTGATGCTGGCTGATGCTGAGGAAGGGCTTGCTGTACTCGGCCGGCGCGTTCGGCTTGTGCGAGCCGGCGTCGCAGAACGGCAGGCCACGTACGGCATTCAGAAACCTTGTGCGTATGGGGTTGTTGAGATCGCCGCGCCAGACCACGGCCGGAAGCTTGTCGGCGAAACGAGTCGAGTCGGCGGGCATCTGGAAATGACGAAACTTGTCGAGCTTCATGAGGACCGCATTGCTGTCGTTAGCGCAAATCGGCCTATCCTTGACGATCGACGGAACCTCCGGCACGTCGATTACGTCCCCGAATTCCAGATCGATAAGCAACGCCGGATCGAAATAGCGGGCGAATTCCTTCAGGTCGTAATAATACATGGTCGGCGTGAAAGGCAGCTTGCCGACGGCCACGGCATTCGCGCTGGGCGTAAACGCATTCTGCAGCTTGTTGTAGTGATTCAGCCGCCGGCGTACTGCAGCATCGGGCAGCCTGGCCTTTTCCAGGCGAGCGGTCAGTCTTCGGCGAAACAATGCCTGCGGGGCGATATCGCGCGCGGCGTTTCGCGCATAGTAGAAGACCTTTGCCGTCGTTCGCGCAATCTTGGCCATGTTTCACTTGATAAAATAAGCCGGGACTCTCAATACAGCGGCCCCTGGCACTTCCTACACCATTGTGCCGCGTGTCTTGCAAGCCCGGATCTTGCGAAGCCCGGCAAATCATCGGCGCGGCGGGCGCTTCTGGTGTTGTGTTTGAAAGCCAATGCTCCTAGGCAGGATCAGAGCCGCGAGGCAGTGAAAAGGAGCCGATATGGCGCGACCACCAAATTACGACCAGGAGCGCAAGGAACGCGACCGCCAGAAGGCGGCGAAGAAAGCCGAGAAGCTGGCGGCCAAGGTTGCCGCGCGGGAACGTTCGAAGCCCGAGGACGAGACCGACGCCGAAACCGCGGAATGACGGCAAAAGGCCCGCGAGCGCGGGCCGTGCCTCAATCCTGATCGTCGCTCAGCTGCGTCTATGTCAGGCCGGCGCCTTGTCGCTGACGAAGACATCCACTTCACGCGCTGCCGCGATGAAAGCCCGTCTGGCATTCATTGCCGGCTTGTCGCCCGCCAACGCATCGTGGCAGGCCTGCAGGGCCGCGCGGTGCTTGGGGCTGCGCTTTCCCGGCCAGCTGTTGAGCAGGTAGTCGGAAGCCTCGCGGGCCGTTCGCAAGAGCTGGGTGCTCCCCGGCGTGACTGATTTGACGGTCACGGGTGTTTCAAATCGGTTGTTTTCCATGGCCGCTCCTTACGCCATCGGCGGTCGTGAAGCGAGGGCGAAAGTGCGCGTCAGGCCCGGATGGGCCTTTTTGCCCGCATGGACACCGGCCCCCCGACCATGGCAGCTAGGCGGCGACGACGGCAAATCCCCTGGCACGAAGACCGCGCCGGTCATTGGCGAGCGATGTCACCAGCCGATCGCGGCTGCCGACGATGTGGCTCGACAGCAGGCGCGTCGCCTTGTCGGTGTCGCCGAGGCGCACAGCGGCCAGAATGGCGCGATGTTCGGCCCATGCGCGAGCAAGCGCTGCTTCGTCTCGAACCTCCAGCCAGCGCGCCCGCGACAGTCGCGTCATGGAATCGCGAACGGCCCGGAACAGGAATTCATTGCCCGAAAGACGCGCCAGCTCGATGTGAAAATCCATGCCGACGCGATGCCACTCCTCGCGTGGCGTGTCGTTGTCGCAGGATTCGAGCATGGCCTCTATGACATCGACGGCGCTCCTGTCTTCGAGGGCACATGTCAGGCGAAGCGCGGCGACTTCTACGGCTTCCCGGTAGACGGCGATCTGCTCCAGCTCGGCCAGATTGATGGGCGAAACCGTCCAGCCGCGGCCGTCCCTGCTGACCAAGCCTTCGGTCTCGAGCCGTAGCAGGGCCGCCCTGACAGGCGTTCGCGACGCACCGAAGCGGCTTTCGATCCAGCGCTCGGTCAGTTTCTCGCCAGGGCCGATCTCGAGGCCAAGGATCATGTGCCGAAGCTGTTTTTCCACGCTCTGCATCTGCGACATTGCCGGTTCCGTTCCTGTGCCGTCGGCCGGCGATCTTCCTGCCGGTCCACGTTTTTCGATCACGCTTGCGAGGGTCGCATTGACAGCGGCCAGCCTAGCGTCCATCACGAATACCATCTTGGTATCCCAAGTTGGTACCCGCGACAACAGGCCATGCGGTGCGCGGCAGGACATGTGACATGCAGCAGAACACGACGACGACCGACAGCACCTATAATGTCCACTGGCGGCGCAACCTGTTCGTGTGCTTTGCCGGATCGTTCTCCACCCTTGTCGCCATGACGCTGCTGTTGCCGTTCCTGCCGCTCTATATCGAGCAGCTCGGCGCCAAGGGCCATGCTGCGATCGTGCAATGGTCGGGCATCGCCTATGGCGCGACCTTCTTCGCGGCGGCACTGGTGGCACCCCTCTGGGGACGTCTCGGCGACCGTTATGGCCGCAAGGTTATGCTGGTTCGCGCCAGCTTCGGCATGGCCATCTGCATGTCGCTGACCGGCATGGTGCAGTCCGTCTGGCAACTGGTGCTGCTGCGCCTGCTGATCGGCTTTGCCGGAGGTTATTCCTCGGGTTCTACCATACTCGTGGCCATGCAGACGCCGAAGGATCGCTCCGGCTGGGCGCTGGGTGTGCTTTCCGCTGGGATCACGGCCGGCTCGCTGGTCGGCCCCCTGCTCGGCGGCGCGCTGCCGCCGGTAATCGGCATCCGCGCGACTTTCCTCTTGTCGGGCGGCGTCATCTTCCTCGCTTTCCTGGCAACGACCTTCCTGATCAAGGAAAACCCGCGCCCGCAGACCGCCAGGCCCACATCGGCGGCGAAGCCGAGAAGCGGCTGGTCGCAGATCCCAGACAAGCGCCCCGTGGTGGCCATGCTGACAACCGGCATGCTGCTCGCCTTCGCCACCATGTCGATCGAGCCGATCATAACTGTCTATGTCCAGCAACTTATCGAAGATCAAAGCCGGGTGACGCTCGTCGCCGGCGTTGTGATGGCGGCGGCGGCGCTCGGCACCATCCTGTCGGCATCCTGGCTTGGCAGGCTGGCGGATCGCGTCGGCCACTGGAATGTGGTCGTCGGAGCGCTGGCCGTCTCGGCACTGCTGCTCATTCCGCAGGCCTTCGTCACCAACAGCTGGCAGCTGATCGGCCTGCGCTTTCTTATGGGGCTGGCGCTGGGCGGCCTGCTGCCTTGCATCACCAGCGTCATCCGCCACAACATTCCCGATGGCGTCGGCGGCAATGTGCTTGGCTTGGCAATCTCGGCGCAATATGTCGGGCAGGTCGCGGGACCATTGACCGGCGGCTTCGTCGGTGGCCATCTGGGCATGCGGGCGGTGTTCCTCGGCACATCGGTGCTGATGGCGGGCGGCGCGGTCTACAACTGGATTGTCCAATCGCGGCGGACGCGTCATATGGCGCTGGAAGCAGGAGAGCCTTGAGAGGCTCGTTGACCGGCCAGACAAGGAACCGCCCCGCCATGAACCCAACCCAGACAAATGGTAGCCGTATCCTGGTGTTCGCCGGCGGTGTCGTCGGCGCGGCGGGCGTGGCGCTTTCGGCTGCGGCCGCCCATCGCGGCGGCGCCTTTACAGGTACGGCCGCGTCGTTCCTTCTGATGCATGCGCCGGTCTTCCTCGCCGTTGGCTTGATCGGCGCGAAGCGCTGCCTCTGGGTTGCGAGCCTTGTGCTGCTCGCCGGACTCCTGCTTTTCGCAGGCGATCTCGTTGCCCGCGACGTCCTCGGATCAAGACTGTTTCCGATGTCGGCGCCAATCGGCGGCACGCTGCTGATTGCCGGCTGGCTGGCGATGGCGGCGTCGGCGCTGCCGCGTCGACGCTCCTGATCAAACGTCTCGCCGACGCCCGGGCTGGAGCAGCGGCGGCTCACGATTGCGCCGCCACATCCTGGCCAGGCGACCCTTCTGCGGCCGGCTGGCCGGCGAGATGCCCCAGTAATTGCGGTAGATGTCTTCGAACAGATAACTCACCGGATGCATGATGCGCACTCCTTCGAATTTGAATCGATCCAATCCAAAGCGCGAAAACCCCCTTGAATCGATTCAACGATACTCCTGGTCCGACGGTCCTTCAAGCCATAATTTGAACCGATCCAACGAAAGTGCTAGATGAAGCGGCCTAGGAGACAAGGATGACGCCATTGACCTCTGGAAAGACAAGGCCGGTTCGGCTGGCGGACATCGCCAAGGCCGCCGGCGTCTCGCACGGCACTGCTTCCAACGTGTTCGCGCGTCCGGACATTGTGCGCGAGGAGGTCCGCGAGCGGGTCAAGGCGGCGGCGGAGGCGATGGGCTATGCCGGCCCCGACCCGAAGGGCCGTCTGCTGCGCGCCGGCAAGGTCAACGCCATCGGTGTCGCCACCGGCGAGCCCCTGTCCTATTTCTTCGACGACCCTTTCGCGCGAGTGATGATGGCCAGCATCTCGCAGGCATGCGACGCGACGGGTGCCGGGATTTCGCTGGTGTCGGCCGCCAACAGCGAACAACTCGCCTGGAACATCCAGAGCGCCCTCGTCGACGGATTCATTGTCTTCTGCATGGAGGGCGACTCGCGCCTAGTGCAGCTGGCACGCGAACGCAAATTGCCCTTCGTGGCGCTCGATCTCGATTCGGACGACCAAGCGGTTGCGGCCATCGGTGTCGACAACATCGAAGGGGCTGGCCTCGCCGCGCGTCATTTGGCCGAGCTTGGCCATCGTCGCTTTGCCGTGCTCACCCTGCCCTGCGTCGACGGGCGCTTCGGCGCGGTTACCCAGGCACAGGTCGAGAAGGCCCTTTTTTCAGCGACTCGCGACCGCCTGCGCGGCTATTTCGGGGAACTCGTCCGTTTCGGCATCGACGTCTCGAATGTGCCTATCTGCGAAACCGTCAACGACGAGAAAAGTGTCTGGGCCGGGCTCGACCATATCTTCGCGGGCTCCAGGCCGACCGCGATCCTCGCAATGTCGGACAAGATCGCCCTGCACGCTCTGGACTGGTTGCGGCAACACGATATCGCCGTGCCAGGCGATGTTTCGATCGTTGGCTTCGACGGTGTGCCCGAAGGAGCGGACTCCAAGCCACCGCTGACCACGGTCGCCCAGCCGATCGCCGAAATGGGACGCCGTGCCGTCAAGGCGATCCTCGAAAACGACGGGTCGCTCAGCCGGCAATTGCTGCCTGTTGATCTGGTTGTGCGGTCGTCGTCCGGTCCTTCGCCCGCCTAAGCCGGCTGGACCCCAAGGCCATCATCGGCTGGCTGCCGCCATCACGGGTGACATGCTGAAGGTCGCATGGGCAGGCGGCGCTTCAGTCCACGCCGGGCGGCGTTTCGCCGACAAGCCAAGACCGGAGAGCCATTCCAGATAGTAGGCGAGTGCGAATTGCACGGCGATGCCAGCGGCAATCAAGAGGCTGTCATAGGCAAACCCGCCCGGATTGATCTGTTTCAGCACCTGGGCGGTCAGGGCGAGCACCGTACCGGCAATGAAGACCGGCAGCGATCGCTTGCCCAGTATCGCCAGTGGATGATCGCGTCCCGTGCGAAACAAGGCCGAGACGGCCGGCAACGCCACGACCAGGTAGCTCAGCGCCATGATATGCAGCAGCCTCGGCAGCGACAGGAATGTCTTGTCGAAACCCGTCAGAACCGGAGGCAGGCCAAACCAGGAGATTTGTCCCCAAAGCGGGCTGTGAACCCAGACCAGGGCCGCGACGGTATAGGCCAGGGCCGCGCCGATCAGCCAGCGATTGACCGGAATGGCGCCGCCGCGACGCACATGCAACGTGGCCACCAGGCCGATGGTGAAAAGAAACTGCCATGAAAGCGGATTGAGAAACCAGAAGCCCGGCTCGGGGTAATTCGGAGGCGCGATCTGATAGATCCCGGCCGCCAGCCACAGGGCACCGGACGCGGCCAGAGCCAGCATGGGCCGGGTGCCGATGACGAACAGGAAGAGAGGCGCCAAAAGGAGCAGCACCGCGTAGACCGGCAGGATGTTGTTGTAGCCAAGCTGATGGCCGAGGGTCGCGATGCCGACCAGCACCTGCGGCGTATTCTTCATCAGCGGTTCGATGTTTATCAGCGTCAAAAGGTCAGGGCGCTTGGAGGACACGGCCGCCGCGCAGAAAATCGCCATGACAATCATGGTGGTGACGATGTGTGCGGCATAGAGAACCCCGGCGCGGCGCCACATCTTCAACGTTAGCAGCAGCCGGTTCCCGGGCTGGAACTTTGTGCCGTAGGCAAGCGCCACCGAGATGCCGGAGATCAGCACGAAAACCTCCGCCGCGTCCGAAAAGCCCAGATTCTTGTAGGTCAGTTGCTCGAACGCGGTGCCTGGCACATGATCGACAAAGATGGTCAGCAGGGCGAGCGCTCGCAACACATCGATGCGCGTGTCACGGTATGGGACACGAGCATCGCGGTCCGGCGAAATCTGGGTGGTCATCGACAAAAGGCCTCAAAGCTGCTTGTTCATGCGGGCAATGCGACCGCCCAGGCGCACCGCTTCGATTCCTTCCGCGAAATGATATCGCGCCAGAAACGGACTGCAATGCGCCCGGTTCAATCAACTTTTCGAGGTGATTGAAAATATTACGTTTTTAAGCCGGCAAACCGACTGCCAGAACCGCCACCAACGGGATGTACCGATGACCGATAAGAACCTCCCGGACGGCGCTTTGCGGCTCGATCTGGCGTTTCCCTATCGGGTCTACAGGCCCGGGAATCGCACCAGCGAATGCCTTTTCCTGCTGCACGGGTCTGGGGTTGACGAGACGACATTGCTGCAGCTGGCGCGTGAGATCGCGCCGCGCGCCGTGCTGGTCGCCGTGCGTGGCCGCATCGCCCAAGACGATGGCTTTCGATGGTTCGCACGCATCACGCCGACGCGTTTCGATCAGCAAAGCATCCGCGCTGAAACCGACGCCTTCGCCGGCTTCGTCACCGACGCCGCGGCGCGGCATGAGCTCGACCTCTCCAGCACGACGTTCCTCGGCTATTCGAATGGCGCCAATCTCGTTTCGAGCCTGATGCTGCTGCATCCTGGCCTTGTCGAACGCGCCGCGCTGCTGCGGCCGATGCCGGTGCTGGACGACGTGCCGGCGACGGATCTGGCGAAGGCGAAAGTGCTGATCATCGCCGGCGCCACCGATCTTGTCTATGCACCCTTCGCGCCGGTGCTGGTGACATTGCTAAGCCGGCATGGGGCCGAAGTCGATGCGCGGATCGTCGCGTCGGGACACGAATTCGGCGACACGGACGCGGCAATCGTCAGGCAATGGCTGGCGGCTTCGACCGTGCAAGGCTGACTGCGGCGCCGGCCCGGTGATGCGGGGCTGAGAGCGGCGGACAGAGCAGGCTTACCCTCGCCCCATCCTGTTCCAGGCATCCAGTCCGGCGATCTTGTAGGCCTCCGCCAGTGTCGGATAGTTGAAGGTGTTGTTGACGAAGAAGTCGACGGTGCCGCCGAGATTGATCACCGCCTGGCCGATATGGATCAGTTCGGTGGCTCCCTCGCCGACGATGTGCGCGCCGAGCAGGCGACGCGTCTCGATCGAGAACAGCAGTTTCAGGAAGCCGGTGTCGACGCCCATGATGTGGCCGCGCGAGGTCTCGCGGAAGCGCGCCACGCCAATCTCATAGGCGCCGCCGCTCTGGCGCACCTGTTCCTCGGACTGGCCGACCGTCGAGATTTCCGGCACCGCATAGATGCCGTACGGGAATGTTTCGGGCGGCGGCGGCAACGGCACGCCGAAGGCATGGCATGCCGCCACCCTGCCCTGCTCCATCGACGTCGACGCGAGGCTCGGAAAGCCGATGACATCGCCGGCGGCGTAGATATTGGGCACGCTGGTCTGGAAGGTCTGCGGATCGACCTTGATGCGGCCGCGGGAGTCGGCTTCGATCCCGACCACATCGAGGCCCAGGCTGCCGACATTGCCGGTCCGGCCGGCCGCATAGAGCACCACCTCCGAACGGATGGTGCGGCCATCGGCCAGTTCCACCTCGGCTGCTTCCGGCTTGGAGCGGATTTCCTTGACCGCGCTGCCCAGCCGGATCGTCATGCCGCGATCGCGCATCTGGTGGATGAAATCGTCGACGATCTCGCGGTCGACGAAATCAAGAATGGAGTTGCGCGGCTCGACCAGTGTCACCGGCACGTCGAGCGCGGAAAAGATCGTGGCGTATTCGACGCCGATGACGCCGGCGCCGATCACCGTCAGGGTGCGCGGCAGGCGGTCGAGCTCCAACATCTCGTCGCTGTCGAAGACCCTGGTCTTGTCGAAAGGAACGTCGGCGGGACGATGCGGCCTGGTGCCGACGGCCACCAGCGCATGGGTGAAACCCACCTCGCTGTAGTCGCCATTGTCCGTCGTCAGGCTGACCCTGTTGGGACCGAGAAACTTGACCGCGGCGCGCGCGCTCCTGACGTTGTTGCGCATGAACTGATGCTGCAGAACCTCGACCTCATGATCGAGCGTCTTGTGCAGGCGCTGGACCAGATCGCCGACCGAAATGTCCTCCTTGACCCGGTAGCCGCGTCCGTAGAAGCCGCGTTCTCGCCAGCCCGAAAGATTGAGCACCGTTTCGCGAAGTGTTTTCGATGGAATGGTGCCTGTGTGCACGGAGACGCCGCCGAGGCGCCGGCCGCGGTCGACCACCAGCACGGATTTGCCCAGCTTGGCCGACTGCACCGCTGCACGGCGGCCGGAGGGGCCGCTGCCGATGACCAGCATGTCATAGTCCATAGTGCCCCGCCCCTCTGCCCCTGACGCCTTTTGCTGCGCTGCAACGAGCTAATGCCATCCACGCGCTGAATTCAACCGGTTCAGCTCGCCAAGCGCGGCTTTTGCGCTTCGCATCGGCGAAAACGCGCGACCTTGATTCCGCCTCGGCCATTCACCATTTCATCATCGAATGGTCCGCGCCTATGTCGGGCCTAGTTGTTACGAGGAAATGACATGAACGCGCGCGTTCTCGACGGCGAAATAATCCCCACCAGGCTGGACGACGTGAGGGCCTATGACGGCGTGCGCACGCGGCGCATCCTGGCCTTCGTGATCGACTACATCATCGTCGGGCTGCTCACCATTCCGTTCGCCATCCTGGTGTTTTTCCTTGGTCTTGTGACCCTTGGCCTTGGCTGGATGCTCTATGGCGCTCTCGTGCCAGCCGTAGCCATCCTGTATATCTGGAACACGCTGGGCAGCGCCGACCAGGCCACCACCGGGATGAAAATGATGGGCATCCGGCTCGACAGGCTAGATGGCCGGCCGATCGATGGCCTGACCGCGGTCGTCCACTCGGTCCTGTTCTGGGCCGGCAACGTCATCCTGTCGCCACTGGTCTTGCTGGTGACCTTGTTCTCCGATCGCAAGCGCACGCTACACGACCTTCTGCTTGGTACGGTCGTCAGCCGCACCGGCCGTTGACGCCATTTCCGGAACGCCGTACCGCCGCATCGGCCCACATGTGAAGGCGTGGGATTTGGTCGCGCCTTCACAATCCTGTTGAATTTTTTGCTTTCCGCGCCAAAGGTAGAGCGACTCGAAGGAGTGTTTCCAAGGCTCGATGACGCACCACCCGACCCAGTCGCCGCAGTTCTTCCTGACCGCGCCGTCGCCATGCCCCTATCTCGACGGTCAGTTCGAGCGCAAGGTGTTCACGCATCTGGTTGGCGACAAGGCTTCGGAGATGAATGATCTCCTGACGCAAGGCGGCTTCCGGCGCTCGCAGAACATCGCCTACAGGCCTGCCTGCGAGACGTGCCGCGCTTGCGTTTCGGTCCGCATCCTCGCTCAGGAGTTCGTCGCCAGCCGCAACATGAAGCGCGTGCTGCAGCACAACTCCGATCTGGTCGGCGCCATGCACAGTGCCGAGCCCTCGACCGAACAATATTCCCTCTTCCGCGGTTATCTTGACGCACGCCACCGCCGTGGCGGGATGTCCGACATGACGGTGCTCGACTATGCCATGATGGTCGAGGATACCCATGTCGACACCAAGGTGATCGAGTACCGGCGGCGAGGCCCCGACACGTTCATCACCGGCAAGGGACAGGGCGAGTTGATCGCCGTGGCGCTGACCGACAAGATGGCCGACGGGCTGTCGATGGTCTATTCCTACTTCAATCCCGATTTCGACGAGCGTTCCCTCGGAACCTTCATGATCCTCGACCACATCGCCCGCGCCAGGGCGATGGGCCTGCCCCATGTCTACCTTGGCTATTGGGTCAACGGCTCGCGCAAGATGAACTACAAGATGCGTTTCATGCCGCAGGAGCATCTCGGCCCGAAAGGCTGGGAACGCTACAACAGCGAAGCGGTTTGACGCCGACCTGTTCGTTCGGAAGCCTCAGGTTCCCGGCGACGACATGCATTGGGTAATATCAGGCGCTGGTTTTCTCCGCCGCGCCTGGCATCGGCAACACCTCGATGCGCGGACTGTCCTCGGCCGGCAAGCCCGGGGCGAGCTCGTCGACCAGTTCAACCTCGCGTAGCCACTCGCGCCAGATCGCGACCAGCAGGGCCATCAGCACCGGGCCGATGAACAGGCCGAGGAAGCCCATGGTCTTGACGCCGCCGATCAGACCGAAAAAGGTCGGCAGGAACGGTAGTTTTATCGGCCCGCCGACGAGCTTCGGACGCAACGTCTTGTCGACGATGAACAATTCGACCGCGCCCCACAGGAACAGCGCCAGGCCGGACATCGGCGAGCCACTGGCGGCGAGGTAGATCGATACAAGGGTGAAGGACAATGGCGCGCCGCCCGGGATAAGCGCCATGACGCCGGTCAGGGCTCCGAGCGTCACCGGAGATGGCACGCCGGCCAACCAGTAGGCTATACCCAGCACGAGCCCCTCTCCGATGGCGATGACGGTCATGCCGGTCACGGTCGAAGAGATTGTCGCCGGCACGACCCTAGAAATCCGCTCCCAGCGCGCCGGCAGGATACGCTCGCCGAGACGATCGACCTGGCCGGCGAAATGCTCGCCGTCGCGATAGGCGAAGAACAGGGCGATCATCATGAAAAGCAGCGTCAACAGCAGGCCGAAGGCGCTGCCGCCAGCTGCCAACACACCGCGGTAGATGCTGCCTATATTGGCGCCGCTGACCAGCTGGATCAGTTCGCCAATGCCGCCGGGATGGCCAAAATTCGCCATCCATTGTTCGTTCAGCCACTCGCCCACGACAGGCAGCGCGGTGATCCAGTGCGGCGTCAGCGCGCCGTGCCGGTTGGTCTCGATCGCCCAACCGACCCATTCCCGCACCTCGTTGATGGCGTATGTGCCGGCAAGTGCGATCGGTATCACCAGGAAGGCGAGAATGAACAGAATGGCTAAGGTCGCGGCGATGGTGCGGTTGCCGCCGACGCCGGCCAGCAGCCGCCTATAGAGCGGCCAGCTGGCAAAAGCGATGACCAGCGCTGCCAGCACGGGAAACAGGAAACCGTGGAAGAAATAGACGCCGGCGGCGACGATCAGCACCAGCAGCCAGCGCGCCGCCGAGAGCGGCGGAATGACGGCGGACCGCAACGGCGTCGACAGGCCGAACAGGCGCTGCTGGCGTTCCGGCTTCTGGATTTTGGATTCCTTCAAACGCCCGTGTCTCCCAAACACCCTTCGCCGTTATGCACTGATATAGTGCAGCAATCGTGACGATACTCCAAATGGTGATGCGCAGCGTCCTTCTCCCCTTGTGGGAGAAGGTGGATCGGCGCGCAGCGCCGAGACCTCGCTTGGCGAGGCCACTTCCTCCACAAGGGGGGAAGGAAAAGGCGCTCAGCTATCCGAACTTGCCCGTCCTGGGGAAACCTTTCGGCACCATGCGTCCGGCAGAGGCACGGGCGCCGATCCATTCGACGAGTTCCTCGCGCGACCGCGTAAACGTCCGGTCGGCGGAATCCTGCCAGGAGAGGCCGCTCTCCAGCGTGAACGGCTTGAGGTCGAGGAGGCCGCCGTCCTTGTATTTCTGCAGCCGCACGCCCTTGCCGCGGCTCATCTCCGGAATCTCAGAGAGCGCGAACACCAGCATCTTGCGGTTCTCGCCGACGATGGCGAGATGGTCGCCCGTGACCGGAATGCAGCGCTTGGCCTCGTCCGGGGCTTTCACGTTCATCACCTGCTTGCCCTTGCGGGTGTTTGCGACCACTTCCTCCTCCGGCACGATGAAGCCATTGGCGTCGTGCGAAACCAGTAGCAGCTTGCGCTTGGGATCGTGGATGAAGGCGGTGACGATATCCTGGTCGTTGTCCATGTCGACGATGATGCGGATCGGCTCGCCATGGCCGCGCCCGCCGGGCAGCCGGTCGGCGCCGATGGTGTAGAATTTGCCACCCGTCGTGAACACCAGCACCTTGTCGGTGGTCTGGGCGTGGAAGGCGAGTTTGAGGCTGTCGCCCTCCTTGAAGGTCAAGGTGGAATAGTCCGTCAAATGGCCCTTCATGGCCCGCAGCCAGCCCTTTTCCGAGACGACCACGGTCACGGGCTCGCGCTCGATCATGGCATGCGCGATGTCTGTCAGGTCATGCTCGGGCGCGTCGGCGAACTGGGTGCGGCGCTTGCCGATTTCGGTCTCCGGGCCGAACTTGTCGCGGATGTTGGTGACTTCCCACTTGATCGTCGCCCATTGCTTGGCATCCGATGCCAGCAAAGCCTCTATCTGCTTCTTTTCGGCGCTCAAGCCGTCGAACTCCTTGCGGATCTCGAATTCCTCGAGCTTGCGCAGGGCGCGCAGGCGCATGTTGAGGATGGCCTCGGCCTGCGTGTCGGTGAGCGACCAGCGGGCCATCATCACCTGCTTGGGCTCGTCCTCCTCGCGGATGATCCTGATCACCTCGTCGATGTTGAGATAGGCGATCAAATAGCCGGCGAGAATCTCCAGGCGTCTTTCGATCTCGCCAAGCCGATGTTTCGAGCGCCGCACCAGCACGTCGCGGCGATGCTCCAGCCATTCCTGCAGCACGCCTTTCAACGACAGGACGTTGGGCACCTTGCCGCGCGAAAGCACGTTCATGTTGAGCGGAAACCGGCTTTCGAGCTCGGTCAGCTTGAACAGTGATTCCATAAGGATGCCGGGATCGACCGAACGGCTCTTCGGCACGAGCACGACGCGAATGTCCTCGGCGCTCTCGTCCCGGATGTCCTCAAGCAGCGGCAGCTTGCGCGCCATGAGCAGTTCCGCGATCTTCTCGATCAGCCGCGCCTTCTGGACGCCATACGGGATTTCGGTGACGACGATGCTCCAGGTGCCCCTGCCCAGATCCTCCTGGATCCATTTCGACCTGACACGGAAGCCGCCGCGGCCCGTCTCGTAGGCTTCGAGGATGGAGGCGCGGCTATCGACGATGATGCCGCCCGTCGGGAAATCCGGACCCTGGACGAAGTCCATGAGCTTCGCCACCGGCGCGTCCCGATGCTCGATCAGATGCAGTGCTGCATCGCACAATTCGGCCGCGTTGTGCGGCGGGATCGAGGTCGCCATGCCCACCGCGATGCCGGACGAGCCATTGGCAAGCAGGTTCGGGAAGGCGCCGGGCAGCACCACCGGCTCTTCGTCTTCTTCATTGTAGGTTGCCCGAAAATCGACGGCATCCTCGGTGATGCCTTCCAGAAGCAGCGTCGACACATCGGTCATGCGGGCTTCGGTGTAGCGCATCGCGGCGGCGTTATCGCCATCGATGTTGCCGAAATTGCCTTGCCCGTCGACCAGCGGGTAGCGCATCGAGAAATCCTGCGCCAGCCGCACCAGCGCGTCATAGATCGACTGGTCGCCATGCGGATGGAACTTGCCCATCACCTCGCCGACGATGCGGGCACATTTGGCGAAGCCCTGATCCGGATTGAGACGCAGCAGGCGCATCGCGTGCATGATGCGCCGGTGGACCGGCTTCAGCCCGTCGCGCACATCGGGCAATGCCCGGTGCATGATCGTCGACAGCGCGTAGGCGAGGTAGCGCTCTTCCAGCGCTTTCTTCAGATCGATCGGTTCGATGTGATCGCCGCCGCCATCTTGAGGCGGCAAAAGCCTTTTTCCCATGGGCTGGACCTAGCCGAGCGGGTGATTCGCGGCAAGAGCCCGGCCGAAATGCGGGCGTTTGTGCAACATGAAACCCTGTGCCGGGCGACGCCGCCCAACATCAGCCCGTTACACGTGGCCTCTAGGGAAGCGCGGTGACATCAGGCGGCGGGCCATTCATGACAAATTCACCGCTTGCGAAAAGACGATGGGATCAAGTTTGCCTTTCGCCGTGATTTTTGACCATTGTGCCGGGACACGCCTTTTTCCGGTCCAGTTCGTCACGGAAGGGTGACGGCGCAAAGAATTGAAGAACAATTTCAGGATACTCTCAGGGATATCGCGATGACAATCAAACGCTCAACTCTCCATAAACTCGCTTTTTCGACCTTCCTGCTCACACTTCCTCTCAACGCCGCCCTCGCCCAGGACACGGCGGTCGCCGACCGGCTGAAGGCCACTCTGGCCACCCAGGGCGTCGACATTTCCTGGACCGGCGTGACAGGCGACAAAACGAGCATGGTGCTGCAGAGCGTATCGGTTAAGCCGGCATCGGAAAAGGAGCCTCTCGCCATCGGCGACGTCAAGCTGGAAGGTGTCACGGAGGCAAATGGCGGCTATGAGATCGCCACCGTAACGACATCGGCGTTCGGCCACAGCAAGGACGGCGTCACCCTCGATCTCAGCCCCTTCGTCATCCACGGCATGACGGTCCCCGCTGACGGCGCCACAGGCCCGCTGGGCTCGCTGATGATGTACAAATCAGCCGAACTCTCGAACATGACGGTCAAGGTCGCCGACAAGACCGCCTTCTCGATGGACGGGCTTGCCGTCAAGATCACACCGCCCGCGGACGGCAAGGCGATGGAATTCACTGGCACCACGGAAAAGTTCAACGCCGACCTGACGCTTGTCGACGATCCCAAGTCCAAGGAAGTCATCAACGCGCTCGGCTACCAGAACATCTCGGGTAACTTCCAGATGGCCGGCACCTGGCAGCCGTCCGACGGCAAGATGGAACTGACGAAATACGACGTTTCCGTTGCAAATGCGGGCACGCTGGGCATGAAGTTCAATCTCGGCGGCTACACGGTCGACTTCATCAAGTCGCTGCAGGAGATGCAGAAGAAGATGGCGGCGCAGCCGGAAGGCGCCGACAGTTCGGCGCAAGGCATGGCCGCGCTCGGCCTCATGCAGCAGCTGTCGTTCAACGGCGCCTCGTTTCGCTTCGACGACGATTCGCTGACCAACAAGGTGTTGGACTATGTCGGCAAGCAGCAGGGCATGTCCGGCAAGGACATCGCCAACCAGGCCAAGGCGATCGTGCCGTTCGGCATGGCGCAGCTCAACAACCCGGAACTGACGGCCGAAGTGACCGCTGCGGTCGGCAAGTATCTCGATGACCCGAAGAGCCTAGAGATCTCGGCCGCGCCGCCGTCATCGGTTCCCTTCGCGCTGATCATGGCGGGCGCGATGTCCAACCCGCTCGACCTGCCCAAGACGCTCGGCGTTCATGTCAAGGCGAACGAGGACTGATAGATCCGGTCGCAATCGCAAAAGCCCGGCAGCGATGCCGGGCTTTTTTGTAGGATTTCCGAATTGAAAGAATCGGTTCCGGCGGTTGATTAAGCCCTGCCAGACGTTGCGATCAGGCGTCCTTCTTGGCCGTCGCAACGCGCAGCGAAAGCTCGCGCAATTGCTGCGGGGTCGCCGCCGAGGGCGCGTTCATCAGCAGGTCGTAGGCCTGCTGGTTCATCGGGAACATGGTGATCTCGCGCAGATTCTTTGCCCCGACCAGCAGCATGACCACACGATCGACGCCGGCTGCCATGCCGCCATGCGGCGGCGCGCCATATTGGAACGCACGATAAAGACCGCCGAAACGCTCTTCCACCGTGTCGCGGTCCAGCCCGACCGTCTCGAAGGCCTTGACCATGGTTTCGGGCAGATGGTTGCGGATGCCGCCAGACGCGATCTCGAAGCCGTTGCAGACCATGTCGTACTGGAACGCCTTGATGCCCAGCAGGTCCTCGCCGTTCAGCGCGTCGATGCCGCCCTGCGGCATCGAGAACGGGTTGTGCGCGAAGTCGATCTTCTTCTCCTCCTCGTTCCATTCGAAGAACGGGAAGTCGACGATCCAGCACAGTTCGAAGCGCTCGCGATCGACAAGGTTCAGTTCCTCGCCGGCGCGCGTGCGCGCCGCCCCGGCGAAGGACACGAACTTCTTCGGGTCACCGGCGACGAAGAAGGCGGCGTCGCCATCGGCAAGGCCGAGCTGAAGCCGGATCGCCTCGGTACGCTCCTCGCCGATGTTCTTGGCGAGCGGGCCGGCGCCCTCGGTCTCGTCGCCCTCCTTGCGCCAGAAGATGTAGCCCAGGCCCGGCTGGCCCTCGCCTTGCGCCCAGGAGTTCATACGATCGCAGAACGCGCGGCTGCCGCCGGTCTTGGCCGGAATGCCCCAAACCTCGGCCTTCGGGTCATTGGCCAGGATGTTGGCGAAAACCTTGAAGCCGGAGTCGCGGAAATGGTCGGAGACGGCCTGCATCTCGATCGGGTTGCGCAGATCAGGCTTGTCGGAACCGTATTTGCGCATGGCGACGTCGTAGGGGATGCGCTGGAATTTCTGCGTCACCGGCTTGCCGTTGGCGAAGGTCTCGAAGACGCCCCGCATCACCGGCTCCATGGTCGACAGCACATCGTCCTGCTCGACAAAGCTCATTTCGAGGTCGAGCTGGTAGAATTCGCCGGGCAGACGATCAGCGCGCGGATCCTCGTCGCGGAAGCACGGCGCGATCTGGAAATAGCGGTCGAAGCCCGACACCATGATCAGCTGCTTGTACTGCTGCGGCGCCTGCGGCAGAGCATAAAAAGTGCCGGGGTGGATGCGCGACGGCACCAGGAAGTCGCGTGCGCCTTCCGGCGAAGACGCGGTAAGGATCGGCGTCGAGAATTCGGTGAAACCGACCTCGCCCATGCGCTTGCGCATCTCGGCGATGATCTTCGTCCGCGCCACGATGTTCCTGTGCAGCGTGTCGCGGCGCAGGTCGAGGAAGCGGTACTTCAGCCTGATATCCTCGGGATAGTCCGGCTCGCCGAACACCGGCAGCGGCAATTCCTTGGCCGCCGACAGAACCTCGATCTCGCGGGCGAAAATTTCGATCTCGCCGGTCGGCAGGTTGGCGTTGACTGTCTCCGGCAAGCGCGCCTTGACCTCGCCGTCGACGCGGATGACCCATTCGCCGCGCACGGTCTCGGCGACCTTGAAGGCCGGCGAATCGGGATCGGCGACGATCTGGGTCAGGCCATAATGGTCGCGCAGGTCGATGAAGAGCAGGCCGCCATGGTCACGCACACGGTGCACCCAGCCCGACAGGCGAACGGTCGAGCCGACGTCGGTCTTTCTCAGCTGGGCACAGGTATGGCTGCGGTAACGATGCATTGTCATTGCTGAAGTCCGGGGTATGGAGTTGCAGGCCGAAGCATCAGGCCCGGCCTCAAAATTTGCGCGAAAAGCGCATGCGAGGCCGGATTTGTCAAGGCAACGGCGCTTGGTAGCATCTCGGCGCGAACTTTGGCTTTTGAGCCGTTGCGGTCATCGCTCACAACAAGCGGTGACCCAACATGGATCGCTGATGGCGATCAGCGGGTGAAGCGCGCACCATCACTGGGCGTGGCGACCCCACACACGACCGCTGGATCCGGACGAAGTGCGCATGATTCCACCATTCGTCGGGATGGTATGTTCGATGCTGAGACGAGCTCATAAATGTGTGTGGCATGCAGATCGCGAAACACACTGAGGATCATGCGAGCGTTGATGTAATTACCGAGCCCTCGGCCCCTCTGCGATTCCGAGACCGCAACCAAGCCACCCCATGCATATCGGTGATAGGCGCTATAGGAATTGTGCGCCAGGTACCCATGCGCGGTTGCCGCGACAGTTCCCGTCTCTTCGCCTACCACTACCGTGGTTGCCGGCCCCAAGGTTCCGGCCAGCAGCGACCCTGAAAATGGGACTACGCCCGATGCCGCCATATGCGCCTGGATGCGGGCCATATACGCACCATCCGGTTCGGCCGGCTGGTCTTGATCGACAAGCCCGCCGGGCAATCCGCGGTCGATAATTGCCTCCGATGCCGCCAGGGCACTTGCCTGGTCGGCCACAAACACGTCCCAGGTATCGAGGCGGAAGCCGACCTTGGCCAGTCGAGACTTGAGCTCGTCCGCCTTGCTTGCCGGTATCATGCGAAAGCCACAGACGCCGTCGCGATTGAGGATCTTGTCGATCAGTTCCCAGCCCAACCGATCGGGATCATCGCACCCCATCGTGCGCCCAGTCTGGCACGCGCCGGGAGTCGCTCTGATGAAATCGACACTCGCCTCGGCCTGAGCTTGCAGGCGCTGCTGAACCTCCGTGCCGAAATAGCCTGACATGTGAAATCCCCACCCTGCGTGACAAGCACTGGGGAATATAGCAAGCGCGACGGAATACAGCCAAGCTGCCTTCTGTCGGAACCAGCCGTTGCCCTTGTTGGCTCAACGCCACCGGCAATTGCCGCTGGCATTGGCCAAGGTGATGGTCCAATAAGGATCACCGACACGTGATCACCCCTTCATGTCTTCCATCCGCCCACTGATCCCGCTTCTCCTCGCCGCTGGCATCCTGCTGGGCGGCAATGGGCTGCAGAGCACGCTGATCGCGCTGCGCGGCGCGCAGGAAGGGTTTCCGGCCTCCTTGATCGGGCTGATGGGCACGTTCTATTTCGCCGGGTTCCTGCTCGGCTGCCTGGCCATCACCCGCATCATGAAGGCGGTCGGCCATATCAGGGCATTTTCGGCACTGGCTGCGATCGCCTCGGTCGGCACCTTGCTGCTGGTGCTGGTTCTCGATCCGATCATGTGGTGCGCGGTGCGCTTTGTCGGTGGTTTCTGCTTCGCCGGACTGTTCACCATCGTCGAAAGCTGGATGAATTCCGGTGTCGGCAACCACGACCGGGCCCGCGTGCTGGCGATCTACCGGATGGTCGATATCGGCTCGGTAACCTCCGCCCAGTTCCTGATCCCGGTCTTCGGCGCCGGAGGCTTCACCATCTTCGCCATCATGTCGATCATGATCACCCTGTCGCTGGTGCCGGTGTCGCTCGGCGACCGCACGAATCCGACGCCGCCCGAGGAGGTCAAGCTCGACCTGGCGCGCGTCTGGCGGATTTCGCCGCTCGGCTGCTTCGGGTGCATCGCCGTCGGCGTCACCAACAGCGCCTTTCGCACGCTGTCGCCGGTCTATGCCGAGCAGATCGGCATGTCGGTCGCCGATGTCGTCACCTTCGTCAGCGTCGGCATCTTCGGCGGCGCCATCATCCAGTATCCGCTCGGCTATCTTTCCGACCGCTGGGACCGGCGCCGGGTGCTGTTGATCACGACCTGCTGTGCGATGCTGTCAGCCCTGGCGCTTGTGTTCGTCGCCGGCAGCAATCCGCTGCTCAACTTCGTCATCATCTTCATCTTCGGCTGTTTCGCCATGCCGCTCTATTCGCTGTCGGCGGCGCATTCCAACGACCGCGCCGACGCGGGCGAGTTCGTGCTGATCAACGCGGCGCTGATGCTGTTCTATTCCTTCGGCGCCATTGGCGGCCCGTTCGCGGCCTCGACGGCGATGCAGTATTTCGGGCCGAGCGCGCTGTTCGTGTTCAGCGCCGTCGTCTACGCGATCTTCATCGCGGTCATCCTCTACCGCATGCAAGCCCGGTCGGGCGTGCCGGCAGGCGAGCGCGGCCGCTTCATCGCGCTGTTGCGCACTTCGACCATTTTCGCGCGCCTGGCCAGGAGAAACGGTGATCCGGAAGGTCCGACGGGATCGTAACGATGGCGCCGACGCTTGACGAAAGCGCTCCCGGCTGAAATCTAGGAAGACTTTACTCCTGCCAAAAGCGATTTGATGCACGTCATCACCACCCAGAACGAACTCGAAACCGTGGTCTCCGCTTTCGAAAAGTCGGATTTCGTCACAGTCGACACCGAATTCATTCGCGAAACGACCTTCTGGCCGATCCTGTGCCTGATCCAGATGGCAGCGCCGGGGGTGACGGCACTGATCGATCCGCTGTCCCCCAGCCTGGACCTGAAGCCATTCTTCAGGCTGATGGCCAATGAGGCGGTGGTCAAGGTCTTCCACGCCGCACGGCAGGACATCGAAATCATCGTCCACCTCGGCGATCTCGTGCCGCATCCGGTGTTCGACACGCAGGTCGCGGCAATGGTGTGCGGCTTCGGCGACAGCGTGTCCTATGATCAGCTCGTGCAGCGGATCACCGGGGCGCGGCTCGACAAGTCATCGCGCTTCACCGACTGGCGCCACCGGCCGCTTTCCGACAAGCAGCTCGACTACGCGCTGGCCGACGTCACCCATCTCATCGAGGTCTATCGGCACCTCAGCGCCGAACTGGAGCGGGAAAACCGTGCCCACTGGCTCAACGAGGAGATGGAAGTGCTGACCTCGCGCGAGACCTATGATCCGCATCCCGAGGACGCCTGGAAGCGGCTGAAGATGCGGCTGCGCAAACCGCAGGAACTGGCGATCGTGCAGGCGGTGGCGGCATGGCGCGAGCGCGAGGCGCGCGAGCGCGACGTGCCGCGTGGCCGCGTGCTCAAGGACGATGCCATCTACGAGGTGGCGCAGCAGGGCCCGCGCGACGCGGCCGCCCTTGGCAAGCTGCGCACGACGCCGAAGGGCTGGGAACGGTCGTCTACCGCCACGGCGCTGCTTGGCGCGGTCAACACGGCGCTGGCCTTGCCCAAGGAAGAGATGCCGAAGCTGCCGAAGAATTTCCAGCCGCCCGAGGGTTCGAGCGCCGCGGCGGAACTGCTGAAAGTGCTGCTGAGGATCGTGGCCGAAAACGAAGGCGTCGCCTCGAAGGTGCTGGCCTCGAGCGACGACATCGACCGTATTGCCGCCGAGGGTGAGGAGGCCGATGTTCCGGCCTTGCAGGGCTGGCGCCGCGCCGTGTTCGGCGAAACGGCGCTCAAGCTTGTGCGCGGCGAGATCGGCATCAAGTTCGACAGGCGCAAGATCGCGGTTTTCGACCTCTAATCGCCGTTTGCGTCTGCCCTGCTCAGCTTACGACCGTAGCCCCTGGCTCACACCACGCCGAGCAGGTGGAGCGCGAGCCAGATCCATGCCGCCAGGAGAACCACCGCTCCGACGAAGAAGGAGCGGCTGCGCGCCCGCAGGTCGTTGCTGGTCAAATGGACCCAGGCGTGGAAATAGCGCGTCGCGACAAAGATCCACATCAGGGCCAGGGTCAGATAATTGACGCCGTTGGTGACGTGCAAGGTCAGGCACAGTGCGTAGAAAAGCACCGGCAATTCGAACTGGTTGACGAGATTGGCGGCGACAGTTGCGCTGGACGCCGGCTCGGTCGAGCGCATCTTGTACTGGCCGACCTTGGCCTCGCCCGACTTGACGGCGAAATATCTGCGACGCCCCAGCACGCCGTAGACGATGTAGATCAGCAGCACATGGGCCAGCATCGGCCAGAAGATCGTGGTCTGGCTCATGTAACTTCCCCTGCCCGGCCTGTTTTTCCGTCCAGCATCAGGACGCGCGTTTCTGGCTTGCCAGGGTGAATACCGCAATGGCGATGACCGGGATGGCGAGAAGCGTGAATTTGGCGACGATCAGCGCCGAGGCGAAGGACAGGGAATCCGCGTTCGCCGACAGGAAATCGGACAGAAGCCGCGCCACGGCGATGTTCTGGGCGTAGTCGGCAAATGTGTAAGGCAGCACGAGCATCAGTGCGAGGATCGACTGGACATGTCCCGGAAGCACGCGGAAGCTTTTCAGCCGCCGCCCTGTGGCCAGGATCAGGCTGACCAGCGTCAATGACAGCAGCGCCGGGAACACGAGATCGAAGGTCAGATAGTGCCAGACCAGGATGATCTCGCCGCCGCGCCGGCCGAGAGCCGTCAGCCAGGCCATGCCTTCGTCCGGGGTGAAACCGGAAACGCGCATGTCGAGCGTCGGCAGGCCACCGCTCAACTCGCGGAAATAAAAAAACTCCAGCGCCGTCATGGCGATGAACACCGCCGCCGACAGGAAACAGAGCGCCGCGGCATGCCGCGACAGCCGCAGGATCGTCTCCGTCAGGCTCCGCGCTAGCCCGTACCGATCAGGCTCCGCCGGGATAGTTCGGGCTTTCGCGGGTAATCGTGACGTCATGGGCGTGGCTTTCACGAAGTCCGGCGTTGGATATGCGTACAAAGGTGGCGCGGTCGCGGAAATCGGCAAGATCGCGGCCGCCGACATAACCCATAGCGGCTTTCAGCCCGCCCGCAAGCTGGTGCAGCACGCCAGACACAGGTCCTTTGTACGGGACCTGCCCTTCGATACCTTCGGGAACCAGTTTCAGCGTGTCGCGCACCTCGGCCTGGAAGTAGCGATCGGCGGAGCCGCGCGCCATGGCCCCGACCGAACCCATACCCCGATACGCCTTGAACGAGCGGCCCTGGTGCAGGTAGACCTCGCCCGGGCTCTCGTCGGTGCCGGCCAGCAGCGAGCCGATCATGGCCGCGCTGGCGCCGGCGGCGAGCGCCTTGGCCAGATCGCCGGAATATTTGATGCCGCCATCGGCGATGACGGAAACGCCCGATTTTTGGGCTGTCTCCACCGCCGACATGATGGCCGAGAGCTGCGGTACGCCGACGCCGGCCACGATCCGGGTGGTGCAGATCGAGCCCGGGCCGATGCCGACCTTGACGGCATCGGCGCCGGCATCGATCAGCGCCTGCGTGCCTTCGGCGGTGGCGACATTGCCGGCCAGGATGCGCACCGAGTTGGAGAGTTTCTTGGCCCGCGCCACGGCGTCCAGCACACGCTGCGAGTGGCCATGGGCGGTGTCGATCACCAGCAGATCGACTCCGGCGTCGATCAGGCGTTCAGCACGCTCGAAACCATCATCACCGACGCTGGTGGCGGCCGCGGCGCGCAGACGTCCCTGGGAGTCCTTGGTGGCGTGCGGGTTGAGTTGCGACTTCTCGATGTCCTTGACCGTGATCAGCCCGACACAATTGCCCTGCTTGTCGACGACAACCAGCTTCTCGATGCGGTGCTGGTGCAGAAGCCGCTTGGCTTCGTCCTGGTCGACATTCTCCTTGACCGTGATCAGGTTCTCACGGGTCATCAATTCATAGACCTTTTGCCCGGGGTCCGAGGCAAAGCGCACGTCGCGGTTGGTCAGGATGCCGACCAGCCGCCCGACCTTCTGGCCGCCGGTGCCGCCATTCTCGACCACCGGAATGCCCGAGATCGAGTAGGAGCGCATCAGCGAAAGCGCATCGGCGAGAGTGGCGTCGGGACCGATGGTGACCGGGTTGATGACCATGCCGGATTCGAACTTCTTGACCTGCCGCACCTGCTCGGCCTGCTCGGCCGGCGAGAAATTGCGGTGGATGACGCCGATGCCGCCGGCCTGAGCCATGGCGATGGCGAGACGCGCCTCGGTGACGGTGTCCATGGCCGCCGACAGGATCGGCACATTGAGGTCGATGTCGCCGGCGATGCGGGTGCGCACATCGGTCTCGCCCGGCATGACCTCGGAATGACCGGGCTGCAGCAGCACGTCGTCAAAGGTCAGCGCCAGCGCGCCGGTGGACGTTTCAATGATTTTTGCCATGGCCAGCCCTCGGAATACAAAAAAGCGCTGGACCGGGATGGACAGCGCCGACTCGTTTCTTCCCTTTCAGGATTGGCGCTGGCTGGTAACACGTCGCGGCGCCGATGAAAAGCCGATCATGCAGCGCACAACACCATCCGCGGCACGGTCGCACAAAAGTGACCGTAAATTAACACGACATGGGTTGCCGGCCATGATAACCGCCCTTCATTCCGGTCTTGCCCCTCCAGCCGGAAACAGATTTTTGACACGGGCCTGTTTGTGAATCGCACCATCCCGCTCATCCTGGCGGTCGCTCTTTTCATGGAGAACATGGATTCGACCGTCATCGCGACATCGCTGCCGGCGATCGCCATCGACATCAACACCAGCCCGATCGCGCTCAAGCTCGCTTTGACTGCCTATCTCGTGTCGCTGGCGATCTTCATCCCGATCAGCGGCTGGATGGCCGACCGTTTCGGCGCCAAGAACGTCTTTCGCGCCGCGATCGCGGTCTTCATCGCCGGCTCGATCGCCTGCGCCTTTTCGGGTTCACTGCCGGCTTTCGTGGTGTCCCGCTTCCTGCAGGGCATTGGCGGCGCCATGATGACGCCGGTTGGTCGCCTGGTGCTGGTGCGGGCGACGCCGAAGAGCGATCTCGTCGCGGCCATGTCGTGGCTGACGGTTCCCGCACTGGTCGGGCCGCTGGTCGGCCCGCCGGTCGGCGGCTTCATCACCACCTACTTCACCTGGCACTGGATCTTCCTGATCAATGTGCCGATCGGCCTGATCGGCATCTGGCTGGCGACGCGTTTCCTGCCGAAGACCGAGCCCATGCAGAACCCGCCGCTGGATTTCATCGGCTTCGTGCTGAGCGGGCTCGCGGCCTCGGGCGTGGTGTTCGGCCTGTCGGTGGTCAGCCTGCCCTATCTGCCGCCAGCCATCGGAGTCCTTACGGTGGCGGTCGGGCTGCTGTCGGGCGCGCTCTATTTGCTGCATGCGCGCCATGCCAAGAATCCCCTGCTGGCGCTCGAACTGTTCCGCAACCAGGTGTTTCGTTCGTCGGTGCTTGGCGGCGGCCTGTTTCGCATCGGCATCGGCGCCGTGCCTTTCCTGTTGCCGCTGATGTTCCAGATCGGCTTCGGGCTGACGCCGTTCCAATCCGGCATGATCACCTTCGTCTCGGCGATCGGCGCCATCGGCATGAAGTTCGTCACCGCGCTGATCTTCCGCGTCGTCGGCTTCCGCCGGGTACTGATCATCGGCTCGCTGGTCGCCGCGGCGTCGATCGCCGTCAACGGCCTGTTCACGCCCGACACGCCTTACCTTCTGATGCTGGCCATGCTTCTGGTCGGCGGCTTCATCCGATCGATGTTCTTCACCGGCATCAACGCGCTGGCCTATGCCGAGATTTCGGCGGCCGATACCAGCAAGGCGACGCCGATCGCCGCCGTCTTCCAGCAGCTGTCGATCGCGCTCGGCGTGGCGGTTGCCGGCGGCATACTGGAAGTGTCGACGAGCCTGAACGACAGGTCGCTGACGCTGGGCGATTTCCACACCGCCTTCTTCATCGTCGCCGTGATTTCGGCGGCGGCCTGCCTGTCGTTCATGCGGCTGGCCCCTGACGCCGGCAACGCCGTTTCCGGCCATGGCCGGCTGACAGCGCCCAAGACACTGGAGCCGGTGACCCCGCCGGGGCAGTAAGCGGGACCGTCTCTTCCTTCTCCGACAGGGGGGAGAAGGTGGATCGGCGCGCAGCGTCGAGACGGTTGAGGGGTGTTCCAGCGGAGTGAGGCGTTTGTGTTCCCTGGAACACCCCTCATCCGACCTCGCTTTGCGAGGCCACCTTCTCCCGCAGGGGGAGAAGGGAACGTGCTATTCGCCGTCCCCCGGCCCTTCGCTATGGCTCCGGGCGCTCGAGTCCTTCGGAACGTCCACTGGACGTTCCGATCCGCCTGACGGCGGACCGGCAGTTGGTGGGCAGGGTTAGGCTTCGGCGTCCCCCGGCCCTTCGCTATGGCTCCGGGCGCTCGAGTCCTTCGAAACGTCCACTGGACGTTCCGATCCGCCTGACGGCGGACCGGACTCTCGCCCCTTGAAGTCCTTGGCCAGCAGGTAAAGCTCGACCGACTCATCGCGTGATGCCGGCGGCTTGACGTGGTGGACCGAGCGGAAATTCTTCTTGAGCATCGAGAGCAGCTCGTTCTCGGCGCCGCCCTGGAAGGTCTTGGCGAGGAAGTGGCCGCCCGGCTTCAGGACCGACAGCGCGAAATCGGCCGCCACCTCGCACAGATGCATGGTGCGGATGTGGTCCGTTCGCTTGTGGCCGGTGGTGGGGGCCGCCATGTCCGACAGCACGATGTCCGGATCGCCGCCGAGCGCCTCGGCCAACTTCTGCGGTGCTTCCGGATCGAGGAAATCCATCAGCAGCACCGGCGCGCCGGGCACGGCGTCCATTTCGAGATAGTCGATGCCTATGACATGCGGCTTGTCGGCGGTCGATTTGGTGCGCGCGGCGGCGACCTGGCACCAGCCGCCGGGCGCCGCGCCAAGGTCGATCACCTTCAGGCCGGGTTTCAACAGGTGATGCTTGTCGTCGATCTCGATCAGCTTGTAGGCCGCGCGCGAGCGATAGCCGTCGGCCTTGGAGCGCTGGACGTAGGGATCGTTGATGTGGCGCTGCAGCCAGCGGCGCGACGATTCCTTCAGGCCGCTCTTCTTCTTGATCCGCGTCTTCAAGACGCGAATGCTGGCCGATCCTGGTTTTTCCGGTTTCTTGGTCATTTGCTGATTTCTTGCCCGAGCATGATCTTTCGGCGGTTGCACATTTGAGGACCGCCGTCCCCCACTCCGTCTCGGCTTCGCCGAGCCACCTCTCCCCCCTCCGGAGGGAGAGCAAGGGAGCCAGGCAGCATAAGCTTGCGATTTTCCTCTCCCCCGTCGACCGGGGGAGAGGTGTCGAGCAAAGCTCGACGGAGTGGGGGTCGACCCGTCACCAAGCCAACGCTTACGCCTGGTTGCCAATTCGCCGAACGCATCTGGATCATGCCCTGCCACGCCCATCATTGCGCCAGACGCCGTCATCGGCCATCAGCTCGCTCAATATGCCTTCGCGCAGGCCGCGATCGGCGACCCGCAGCCGCTCCGATGGCCACACCGCGCGAATGGCTTCCAATATAGCACAGCCTGCCAGGACCAGGTCGGCGCGATCCGCACCGATGCAAGGGTTGGCGCAGCGCTGCTGGAAGTCCCAGCCAACCAGCTTTTCCACCATGCGGTCGACGCTGTCGCGATCCATCCACAGCCCGTCGACGCGGCGGCGGTCGTAGCGCTCGAGGTCGAGGTGCACACCGGCCAGCGTCGTCACGGTGCCGGACGTGCCGAGCAGGTGGAAATTCGGGCTGGCCTTCAGATGGCTCAACCGATCACGGCCATCGAAAGTCGCCAGCCGGGCGGCGACATCGTCGACCATGGCGGCGAAGATCTCGCGCGTCACAGTGCGGCCGCCGAAGCGCTCGGCCAGCGAGACGACGCCGACCGGCAGCGAGGTCCACGACACGATATGGTTGGCGAGCCTTGGCGAACGGCGACCGCTGAGATCGATCAGCGCGATCTCGGACGATCCGCCGCCGATATCGAACAGGACGACGCCCTGCGTGTCGCGTTCGACCAGCGAGCCGCAGCCGGAAACAGCCAGCCGCGCCTCGGTCTGTCGGTCGATGATCTCGAGCTTGAGCCCGGCCTCGCGCTCGACGCGATCGAGGAACTCGACGCCATTGTCGGCCGTGCGGCAGGCTTCGGTGGCGATGAGCCTCGCCTTCCTGATCTTGCGGTTGCGCAGTTTGTCGCCGCAGACTTTCAGCGCCTCGACCGCGCGGTCCATCGCCGGCTGGCCGAGCCGTCCATTGGCGGTCAGCCCCTCGCCCAGGCGCACGATGCGCGAAAAGGCGTCGATGACGCGGAACTGGCCATGCCGCGTCGGCACGGCGACCAGCAGCCGGCAATTGTTGGTGCCGAGGTCAAGGGCGGCGAAGACGGGAAGCTCGTACGCCGGCGGCCGCCGGACGCCCTGTTCGGGCCGTGCCGGAGCGTCAGGCGGGGCAGCTGCCACGGGTGGCGCTGATGTCTTCGCCGCGGGGACAGGGGCATCGCCCGGCGGCGGCGATCGGTTCGTTGCGGGGCGCGCTTCGTCGCGCGCGAAAACCTTGCGCCCGCGCCTGCGCTTGCGCCGCTTCTTGGGCTTGCCCTTCTGGTTTTGGGCCGCGTCGCCAGCATGCCCGTCGGCGAAGCGGGGCCCCGTCGGCCGGCGTTGCTGCCAACTGGCTGCCCCTGGGCCGGCAGGCCCCGGGGAAGCGCTGGACGCGCCCACCTCCGGCGCGTCGGCGCCGGTGTCGCGGTCTTCCACTGTCGTTCCTTCCGGCGCCGCGCGAACCGATGATGGACGCTGCGGGCGCTTGAGTGATTTAAGTTGCCGCCAGACTAACAGTGCCGCGCCTGATCACCAAGAGCCGCGCGGCGAATTTTGCCGGCTCGGAGCGACAGCCGCCGTTCCCGCTGCCTCCGGCGAATTTTCGCAAGCCGGGATGGGCAGTCGCGACGCTGGTCGCTCGCGTTCTACAGCATCCTGCACGGCCAATTCTTGAGGGCCGCCTGTGCGAAAAACGTTCGCGGTTGAATAGCCGGCTTCAATGAGGCATTCCTGAAACGCAGGGCAGAATCCGGAACAGCCGGCCTCCGGCCACCGACAAAGAAGGAAGCGATCCAGGCGCATGGCAGTCAGGCAATGAACTGGAGACGTTATTTCTGGCCGGTCGTCGGCATCGCCGCGGTGATCTTTTCGCTGCTGCTTTTGTGGCACGAACTGCGCGGCATCTCGCTCGACGATGTCTGGGACGGCATATCGGCCATTCCCCCGCGCGGCTGGCTGCTCGCGGCCTTGTGCTCCGTGATCGCCTATGCCTCGCTCGCCGGCTACGACCACATCGCGCTGCTGCATATCGGCAAGAGGGTCTCGTGGCTGTTCGTGACCCTTTGCTCATTCACGACCTATGCGCTGTCGCACAACATTGGCGGCTCGGTGTTCTCCGGCGCCGTCATCCGCTACCGCGCCTACGGCACGAGGGGCCTGACCGGCCAGGATGTCGGCATCCTGGTGGCGATCTGCTGGATCACCTTCGTGCTGTCCAGCGTGCTGGTCGGCGGCCTGGTGCTGGTGTTGGAGCCCGAAATCATCGACCGCTTCTCCGGCGCACCGCATCACGGCCTGGCAATGGCGGCCGGAATTGCCCTGCTGATGCTGGTCGGCGCCTACATCTTCGGCAGCTGGTTGCATCTCAATCCCCTGAAGATCGGCGGCTTTCAACTGCACTATCCGGCGCTGCCGATCGTCGCCAGGCAATTGCTGATCGGACCGATCGAACTGCTCGCCGCGGCCGCGATCATCTTCTTCGCCCTGCCCGAAGCCAACAATCCAGGCTATTTCGTCGTGCTTGGCGTCTTCCTCGTCTCCTTCTCGATCGCGCAGATCTCGCACGCGCCGGGCGGGCTCGGCGTGTTCGAGGTGGTTTTCCTGGCCGGACTTTCAGACATGGATCCCGTCGGCGTTCTGTCTGCGCTGCTCGTGTTCCGGCTGTTCTACCTGATCATCCCGCTGATTCTGGGCTTGGGCGTCGTGCTGTTCTTCGAACGCTCGCAATTCAGCCGGACGGAGACCTGAGGCGCGGATTGGATTAATCCCCACGCCCGTGCGCCCGGCTGTCAAAACAACTGACAAGGCGCGCAGAGCAGGCTTGACTATTTTCCGCTGGCGGCTACAAGGCAGCGCTCAAGCGGCTCAGCCGCTCGGCCCGCGCGATCCATGATCGCGCCTGCTGGGGAATAGGTTAACGGTAGACCCACGGACTCTGACTCCGTTAGTCCTGGTTCGAATCCAGGTTCCCCAGCCAAGCCTCTTTTTTCATTTCTTTTCAATCACTTAGGCAACATTAGAAAGTGCTAAGTGTTACACTCCGGCAGATGATCCTCATGGGTCATCTCGGATGACGAGGCGTCTTCAGCCACTCATAGGCTCCTATGATCGCGAAACCGACAAGGAAAGCGATGCCGGCCACTGCCCAAAGTTCATACGTCTTGCCCGATATCGGAATTTTGATGGTCCCGAGTGCAGGGACAAAGACCCCCCAAAAGAACAATAGCCCGCACCCGCACCACGAAAAGACGAAGGCTGTCTCAATGGGCGATCTAGCGAACTCGTCAACGAGACTTTGCCTGAAATCCCGTTTAGTGAAAAACTTATAGACACCGACAGCAGCGCAGCCCGTAAGCACAAGGGCAATGATTGCACCCATATTCTATCTCCCATGGGCGATTCACAGTTCGTAACGCTCAATAGCTTTTGAAGCACCCTTCAATTCCTGCCGCGACAGGTTGATCAGTTCTTCCCATCGCTCCGCGAGACTCGACGCCTTGCGATTCAACACCGCAATTTCATGTTGTATCTCTTTGTAGACTTCGTCGCTGACGTATCGATCCCCTGATGGACGCCACGTCGATCTGCCGTGCCCATCGTATGTATATAGGCCGAAAAAACTCATGTAAAATTCGAGCGCTTCGTTTGAGAATTTCTCATATATAGCTTGAATCTTAACATTATGAAAATGGAATATATCATTCTGCTTATAATATATTAGACTTTGAAGTCCTTTATAATCGTCAGCATCCATATAAGTTTCTATAGATTTTTGCTTCAAAATGTAGAACTGATTCCTATCGATGATCTTTATGATTGAATTTAACTTATCCACATCATCCGACTTAATATTATCATTAAATATCTCGCCCTCTCGATAGTCGGAGATTTCGGTGCTTACCCATGTCACGAATGTCGCAATAAGCAGGATAACCGCCGCAATGTTGAAGCTCGCATAATTGATTGGCCATTGAACCCAGATCAGTGAACCGAGCAATGCAAGGACCGAACCAATGCGGGCGATTCTGTTGGGGTATTCCGGCACCATTTTAAGGTTCATGGCTATTGCGCTCGACCGCAACGGGGAAGATCGAGGCAAGGTCTTCCTCCACGTCTATTTCGAATTCGGCCGCGAGCGCCGAAAGCTGCAATCCAAATGTGGCCCGCAACTCTCCTAACGCCACGAAATATCCGGGCGTCAGCGCGCGCTCGCCGTGATCGTGCCAGCGGGCTGGTGACCCATGGTCGAAGGCGTCGCGAAGGCGATAGGCGATGTTTCGGTAATCAGGCGGCGCATCTTCCAAAAAGCGCCGGCAGGCGGTGCGCAGATGTCGGACGCGCCGCGCGGCCCGCGAGTTCTCCGGCAGGTCGTTCAAGACTTGCGTAAGCTCATGGCGGATTTCGATGATTGATCGATCCACGTCACCGGGAATTTCGAAGTTGGACGGCACGTAGAGCGCGCGCCGGTTCTCCAAGAGATTGAACAGTCGCAAAATCACTGTCCGTTGTGCAACTGGCGGATTCCAGCTTGCACTTAGGCTAAGGAAACCGATTCCTGTAAGCCTGCTTCGGAGGGCTTCGAAGCCGCGTCGAACGATTGTCATCTATTCCCCTTCGCTCCCACACTTATCATTGGCGCGGCTGGCCACAAAGAAAAGCCCGCCGGGTGATCGGCGGGCTTGCCGAGGATAGACCCTATAGACAGGCGCACGGCAGCTATCGAAGGCAAAGATCACAGCATCCACATACCGAGTGGTGACGCCAACCATTCGCAGAAAACGATTCCTTCAGGGAATCATGAAAACGCGTGGTTCTCGAGCACCAACAATCGCCCCCCTCGGGCAGATAGGACCATCCATGATCGAACTCGTTTTCCGAACCGCCATTGATCCGCACCTGGCCAGCATCATCCTTGTTCTACTCCTCACGAAGGATGCGTCAAAAGAGAAAGGCACGTAGCCGACCGCGCGACACAAAGAGAAGCCCGCCGCGCTTCAGGTCTTCGTCCTGAATCATTGTGCGGCCTCACGAATTACCGCCGGCCATACGCCCGCCTCGCAAAGATCGTTTCATCGCGCAAGGTTCCAGCCTTCTTCCTCAGGATCGTGCGGCCCGGCGATACGATCGACCAGGGCGTTCCAGTTCGTCATCTAGATAGTGGTCCATTTGGGGTTTCTATAGCATCGGTCACTCCGACCCTTGGTATCTTCGGTGCGTAAGCTATCGCCTTGCACATCATCGCGCCCCGCATCACCTTTTGGCTGATTGAAGCAGGTGAGATTGCCAGAGCGAAAAAGAATGGTGGCCGCGGGTGCGTTCCACTGGCTAAGCTCGGCGACAGTTTTCCTGCGCTGGCTTCCATAATGGTCACTGACACCGAGTTCATCCTCCAAAGCATCAACCAAGGCTGCGTAGCGCTTGCCGAGGACGAGTTCGTCATCGACCGACTGGTGAAGTATGTCGGCAATGGGAGAATCCGGTGGCACGTGGAGTTTCGGGGGCATCGGGTCGAATTCACGACTGGTCAGCTCAAGAAGCAGCCTACCTTCCGCAGGAAGATACTCGAACAGGCCGGTGTGCTGCCGCCCCAGCTTGTCGGGACGACCTACCGGCGATGGGCACTCGACCTGAGGAAGAATGCCATCGAGCTTCCCTGGCGGGACAGGCCGGTCGATCCCGGTTTCGCCATCGACCGCCTCGTCAGTCTTGGAGGCGACAGGTGGATTGTTGAATGCCAAGGCAAGGCCATCAAGTTCACGACGACCAAACTCCGCAGGCAAACCAGTTTCCGCAAGCGGATGCTGGCCAAGGCCAAGGTTCTGCCGCCTCAATTGGAGCCCGCCGCCCATCGCAAGTGGATGGACTGGCTCATCCAAAGCGCCGGCGAGGCTACACCGGAGGCCGGCGATGCCTTGATGACCGAGAAGAGCTGGCTTGACGACTTGCCCGAGCTGGCTGGCTGGTAAGATATCGCCGCTTCAGCTGGCGACGGGCAACCACGCGAATCGAATGGAAGACATGGACCGCTTCAACCTCGGCGCCTACCGCCGCCCCATCTCCACCTGCTCCACCGAGACCCAGCGCTGGTTCGATATCGGCTTGAACTGGTGCTACGGCTTCAACCATGAGGAGGGCATCAAGTGCTTCGAGAAAGCGCTGGAAACCGATCCCGACTGCGCCATGGTGCATTGGGGAATCGCCTATGCCGCCGGGCCTTTCTACAATCTGACCTGGAAGGAGCATGGCGAGGCCGAGGCGGACCGCGCGACCAAGCGATGCTTCGAGCATGTCCGGCTGGCGCGCGCCAGTGCGGCTTCCGCCAGTGAGGTCGAGAGGCGGCTGATCGAAGCGCTGGCCGCGCGCTTCCAGAAACCGCACCGGGTGAGCCCCCAGGAATTCGAGCGGTGGGACGATGCCTATGCCGCCGCGATGCGGCTGGTCTACCAGGAATTCCCCGACGACCATGACGTGATGGCGCTGCTTGTCGAGGCGCTGATGATGCGTACCGTGCGGCGACTGTGGAACCTCAAGACCGGTGCGCCGGCGCCGAATTCCGATGTCGTCGAGGCGCTGGAGGTTTGCGAACGGTCGATCCGGCTCGCCGAAGAGGCCGGCAACGCCCAGCATCCGGCGATCGTTCACCTGCACATCCACCTCTTGGAAATGTCCACCATGCCGGAACGCGGCATGAGCTCGGCGGACCTGCTTGGGCAGATGTGCCCCGATGCCGGACACATGAACCATATGCCCGGGCATATCTACGTGCTGTGCGGCGCGTATGAGAAGGCCAGGCTTGCCAGCGAGAAGGCGGACCGCGCCAACGACCTCTACCTCGCCTATGCGGATGAGCCGACCTATTATCTGCTCGGTTGCTGCCACGACCTGCATCTGATGATGTTCACCTGCATGTTGTCGGGGCAGTACCGGCCGGCGCTGCGGGCTGCAGACAAGGTGCGCGGGCTGGTGACGCGCGAGGTGGTCAGCCTGCCGGAGCGGCCCAAGCTCACCCAGACGGTGGAAGGCTACCATGCGATGAGATCGCATGTGCTGGTGCGCTTTGGCCGCTGGCGGGAGATCATCGACGAAGCCGATGTCCAAGAGCCCGGCCTCTATGTGCTGACGGCGGCCATGCAGCACTACGCCAAGGGCGTCGCGCATGCGACGCTGAAGCAATTCGCCGAGGCCGAGCGTGAACGTGAGCGGTTCCACCGGCATGTGGAGAGCATCGCGCCGGAGCGGCGGTTCCTCAGCAACCCGACCCGCGCCTCGCTGGCTGTTGGCGCCGCCCTGCTCGACGGCGAGCTTGCGTACCACCAGGGCCGGCATGACGAGGCCTATGGCCATCTGCGGCTGGCTGTCGAACTGGACGACAACCTCTCCTACACCGAGCCATGGGCGTGGATGCACCCTCCCCGCCATGCGCTGGCGGCGCTGCTTCTCGACCAGGGCCACGCGCGAGAGGCCGAGCAGGTCTATCGCGACGATCTGGGCCTCAGCGGCACGGTGCAGCGCTGCGCCCAGCACCCCGACAATGTCTGGTCCCTGCACGGACTGGTCGAATGTTTGCAGCGGCGCGGCGAGAGCGACGAGCTGCCGGGTCTGCAGGCCAGGCTTGCCGGGGCGCTGGCCAAGGCGGATGTGCCGATCACCTCGTCCTGCCTGTGCCGAACGAGCGTGTCGTCAGTGTCCGATTGCTGTCATTGACGCTTGCCGGCGGGCAGGCTCGCCCGTGCGTTCCCTACCCCAGCCACTTCTCGTAGTCGGACACCAGCAGGTGCACCGGGGCGACATCCTCGTCGATGTTGGAAAAGCGGCCGATCGGTTCGCGGAAGACATTGTCGGTGAGGTCGTCATTGACGGTCGAGACCTCGCCGATCAGCACGTCCTTGCCCTCGGCCCAGAAGGCATGCCAGACGCCGGGCAGCAGCGTGACGCTCTGGCCGGGGTCGAGCTTCAGCAGCCCGCCGGCCGGCAGCCTGTGGATGGTTCCGTCGACAGGCACGGTGACCTCGGCCTTCGGGTCGATGCCGCCATCGCGATCGTGCATGAACAGTTCCAGCACCAGCTTGCCGCCGCCGCGGTTGATGATGTCCTCGGCCTTGATGTTGTGGCGATGCATCGGCGACAGTTGGTCCTTGCGCGAGATCATGATCTTTTCCGCATAGAGCATGCCCATGCCCTTCTTCATGTCTTCGTAGCGGCCGTTGCGCACGGTGAACAGGAACAGGCCGAGCTCCTTGAACTTCTCCTGGCCGTAATCGGTGATGTCCCAGCCCAGACGCGAGGTGAACACCGCCGAGGAATCGGCCTGGCGCGCCTTCATCTCCTCGGGCGACCAATAGGCGAAGGGCGGCATGATGTAGCCGAACGAGCGGATGAAGGCGTCAGCTTCGCGGATGATGTCGTTGATGGCGGAGCGTTTCATGATGCTGATCCCTGGTGTCGATTTGTCAGGCAAATCGAATAGCCGAACGCTGGCGAGGTGTCGATCCGTCTTGCCTTTTGGGGCTTCTTGCGTTCGGGGGCATGGACCACAGGTCCGGCCCGCTGGCGGCGTGACATCAGGCGCTTTCAGCGTCATAACCCCTGCGGATTTCTACAGAGGTGACAGACGATGCCGACCATCCATGACCTCGACACGCCGTCGATCCTGATCGATGCCGCGCGCGCGGAAGCCAACATTGCCCGCGCGCAGGCCCATGCCGACCGTAATGGGCTGAAGCTGCGACCGCACATCAAGACCCATAAATTGCCCTACTGGGCGAAGAAGCAGGTCGCGGCCGGCGCCGTCGGCATCACCTGCCAGAAGATCGGTGAGGCCGAGGTGATGGCCGATGCCGGCCTTGAGGACATTTTTCTGCCCTACAACATAATCGGCCGCGCCAAGCTGGAGCGGCTCCTGGCCCTGCACCGCCGTATCACCCTGTCGGTCACCGCTGACAGCCTGGAGACGATCGAGGGGCTCGCCGCCACCTTTGCCGATGCGGGCCATCGCCTGCCGGTCCTGGTCGAATGCGACACCGGCATGGGCCGGTGCGGCGTGCAGTCGGCGGATGAGGCGGTCACGCTCGCAAGGCGGATCGACAAGGCCGGCGGCCTCGCCTTTGGCGGGCTGATGACCTATCCGGCCGCCGGCCGCGCCGAAGAAGCCGAGGCATGGCTGGCGGATGCCAAACGCGCGCTGGCTGCGTCAGGGCTGGCCTGCGAACGCGTCTCCAGCGGCGGCACGCCGGACATGTGGCGCTCCGCAGACGCTTCGGTCGTCACCGAATACCGGCCCGGCACCTATATCTATCTCGACCGCTACCAGGTCGCCAAGGGCGTCGGCACGCTGGACGATTGCGCGCTGACGGTGCTGTCGACGGTGGTCAGCCATCCGACGCCGACGCGCGCCATCCTGGATAGCGGCAGCAAGGCGCTGTCCAGCGACACGCTGGGCTTGCCCGATTTCGGCGAGCTGCTCGGCGTCTCGGGAGCGCGGGTGACGGGCCTCAGCGAGGAGCATGGCACCGTGACGCTTTCGAACGAAGGCAAGCTCAGCATCGGCGATCGTGTGCGCGTGGTGCCCGATCATTGCTGCGTCGTCACCAATTTGTTCAACGAGGTCAATCTGATCGACGGCGAAACGGTCCTGGACACGCTGCCGGTGGCCGCGCGGGGGCGGATGGCCTAGGCTAGATTAGGCTGGTTGCCGCTCCGCCTGCCGTGCAGCAACACGGCGCATGGCGATGACCCGGCGACGGCGGATTTCCGTGCGCATCGCCATCAGGTGCAATGTGAAGAACAGCACCGTGAAGCCGACGGCCATGACCAGCAGCGGCCAGAGAAGACTTGGATCGATGGTCGGACCACCGAGCCTGAACACCGAGGCCGGCTGGTGCAGCGTGTTCCACCATTCCACCGAAAACTTGATGATCGGAATGTTGATGAAGCCGACGAGCGTGATGATGGCGGCGGCCCAGGCGGCGCGGCTTGCGTCGTCGAGCGCGCGGGTCAGCGCGATGATGCCGAGATACATCAGGAACAGCACGAAGACCGAGGTCAGGCGCGCGTCCCATACCCACCACGTGCCCCACATCGGCTTGCCCCAGATCGAGCCGGTCACCAGCGCCAGCGCGGTGAACACGGCACCGATGGGCGCGGCGGATTTCAGCGCCACATCGGCCAGCGGATGCCGCCAGACCAGCGTGCCGAGCGCCGACACTGCCATCAGCGTGTAGCACATCATGGCGAGCCAGGCGAAAGGCACGTGGATATACATGATGCGGACGGTGATGCCCTGTTGGAAATCCTCGGGCGCGGCGAAGCTCATATAGAGCCCGGCGGCAAGGATCAGGACCGAGGCTGCCGCCAGCCACGGCACCAGCCTGTCCGCCAATCCGACGAAGCGCGTCGGGTTGGCAAGATCCATCCAGCCAGCGGGGCGTGAGGTCGTGTCGCTCATGCGATTGTACATAGACCGCCGGTCCGCTCGGAGCAATCCAGCGGTGGTGTCGCAGGTCCTTCTCCCCTGCGGGAGAAGGAAAGATGGTCTCTCAGGCCGCTTCTTCCTGCTGCTGCACCGTGCGGCTGAGGCGACGGACCTCCTCGTCGTTGAGCAGACCGCCGGCGCGCAGAAGGCTGGCGAAGCGACCATTGCGGAGCGACAGCTCTGCGAAGCCACCCATTTCGATCACCCTGCCCTTGTCCATGAACACGACAAGATCGGCGTCGCGGACGGTTGTCAGTCGGTGGGCGATGATGAAGGTGGTGCGGTCGCGGCGCAGTTCGTCGATCGCTTCCTTGACGCGGTCCTCGGTCTCGACGTCGAGCGCGCTCGTCGCCTCGTCGAGCACGAGAATCGGCGCGTCCTTCAGGACGGCGCGCGCAATGGCGATGCGCTGGCGCTCGCCACCCGACAGCTGGCCGCCACGTTCGCCGACAACCGTGTCGTAGCCGTTGCTCTTGGCGAGGATGAAGTCCTGCGCCGCTGCCGCGTCTGCGGCGGCATGGATTTCGTCATTGCTCGCATCGGCGCGGCCAACGCGGATGTTGTCCTCGATCGAACGGTTGAGCAGGCCAGCGTCCTGGAACACGGTGGCGATCGAGTGACGCAGCGACTTGCGGGTCACGCTACGCGTGTCGATACCGTCGATCAGGATACGGCCACTGGACGGCGAGAAGACGCGCTGCAACAGATTGATGAGCGTGGTCTTGCCGGCGCCGGTCGGGCCGACGATGGCCACGGTCTGGCCAGCCTGAACCTCGAAGGACACATCGCTGACGCCCTGCCCCGAATTTGCGAATTCGAAGCCGACATTCTCGAAGCGGACGTGGCCCGTGACATTCGTGAGGTCGCGAAGGCCGTCCGGCTCGGCCGCATCGGCGGCGGAGTCCTCGAGCTGGTAGAAGTCCTCGAGCTTGGCACGGGCCTCCGAAATCTGGTTGGCGAAGGCCGACATCTGATCGAGGCGGGCGATGAGCAGCGTGGCGAAGCCGGTAAAGGCAATGACATCGCCGATGCGCAGCTGGCCATGCGTGACGAGATAGGCGCCGATCAACAGCACGACCATCATCGAGATCGTCGACGACAGGCGGTGCAGCGCATTGGCCAGGGCCCACCAGTCGAGAACCGGGTTCTGCGCGTCAAGCAGGTTCTTGACGTAACCGCGCAGCGTCTCCGCCTCGTGGCCCAGTCGATTGTAGCTTTGCAGAACAGCGACGTTGCTGACCGAGTCGGTCACATGCGCGAACACCTTGTGATAGTGGCGCTCCACGGCCGCCTGACCGGCTTTTGTCCGCTTCATCACCAGCCGGCCGATGCCGACATAAAGGGCGCCGAGCGCCAGCAAGACCAGCGACATGCGCAGGTCCATGCTGATGGCGGTCGGCACCAACAGGACAAGGGCAACGGCGGTGGACAGATGCTGACGCATAAATTCGAGCCACAGGCTGAACAGCGTCTCGACCGCGCGCAGCAGCGTATGCAGCGCGTTGGATGTACCGCGCTGGTGATGCCAGGCAAGCGGCATGGTGATGACGCGTTCGAACGACTGGCAAAGCACCTCGCTGCGCCGCTTGTGGGCGAAGCGGTCGGCGCCGCGCGCCACCAGAACGAAGGCGACGATGTTGAAGGCGCCCAGGCCCGCCCACAGGGCAAGCGTGCTAAACACCGAGCCGCGGTCCGAAATCGCATCGATTACCCGGCCGAACATGATCGGCTCGAGAATGGCGATGATGGCGAGAGCGACGTTGGCCGAACAGATCAACGCGACGCGTTTCCTGTCTTCGGCCAGATAACCGAGCGCTCTCCAATAGATTTGCAGAAGGGTCACCCCAGTTACTCCGCCACGCTGTTTGTTGTGCACTGCATCATTTGACTCGTATCGGTTGATACGTCGCAAAACAATGGCCGTGTACCTCTTCAGTTCCTTTTAAGCGAACAAAAGATGGCGACGTTCCGAAATCTGCCGTGATCACCTAACGGTTTGAGAAGACAGGTAAAATGTCACCCGTGCGGCGAAATCATGGCACCTGGCGCGTGCTGCCACAATTTTAATCAGCAACAATGTCGGGCGGATGACTGTCGCCGAAAAAGGCCGTTTGAACAGTATAACGCCAGACAAATTGGGCCGGCCCAGCTCAAACGGCAAAGGCGCGACAGCTCCGCCGACAGGTACGAAATTTGGGTATAACACTTCAAATCTTTGATCTTAATATGTTTTCTAGAACCAGACCCGGGACTTCGCGTCGGGGTCAGGTTCTCAAAACATCTCCGTCCCGGGCGCTGCCCGGGACTAGCAACTGTCTCAGGCCGGAATCCTGATGAGGACGTCTGAAACTTCACCGCTCTTGAGTTCGACCGTCGAAGCTTTGGTCTTTGCCCCGTTCAGCTCCAGCGACATCGCGTTCGCCTTGCTGTCGCGGACGACACGAACGCTGAGTTCAGCCCCAAGCATCTTGAGCGTGGCGGAATAGCCGTCCCAGTGGCTGGGAAGTTTCGGCGTGAACTGGACACGCTTGCCGCGTCGTTCAATGCCGAGGATGCCCTCGACGGCTGCCCTGTAGAGCCAGCCGGCCGACCCGGTATACCAGGTCCATCCGCCACGGCCGCCCTTGTTGTTGCCGACATTGTCGTCGCCGGCATAGACGTCGGCCGCCACCACGTAGGGTTCGACACGATAGAGCTCGGCCGAGGCCTCGTCGATCGCGTGATTGACCGGATTGAGCATCGAGAAGCAGCGATAGGCCTCGTCGGTCTGCCCCATATCGGCCAGCGCAATGACGAACCAGGTGGCGGCATGGGTATATTGCCCGCCATTTTCGCGTACGCCCGGCGGATAGCTCTTGATGTAGCCTGGGTCCTTGTCGGTCTTCGAGAAGGCCGGCGTGAACAGCTTGACGATCTTGAGCTCGTCGTCGACCAGCAGCCTGGTCGCCTGCGCCATCGCCGTCTTCGACCGTGCCGGGTCGCCTTCACCCGAAAGCACGCTCCAGGACTGGGCAATGGAGTCGATCTTGCACTCTTCGGATGTGCGCGAGCCCAGCGGCGTGCCGTCGTCGAAACTGCCGCGCCGATACCATTCGCCATCCCAGGCGGTGCTTTCAAGCGCCCGCTTGAGGGAATCGGCATGGCTGGCCCAGGCTTGAGCGTGCTTGGTGTCGCCTTCGCTCTTGGCGATGGGGGCGAAGTCGCCCAGCGTCTTCAACAGGAACCAGCCCAGCCAGACGCTCTCGCCCTTGCCGTGCTCGCCGACGCGGTTCATGCCGTCGTTCCAGTCGCCGCCGAGGATCAGCGGCAGCCCGGCCGGGCTGCTGCGCGTGATGGCCAGATCGAGCGCCCGTGCGCAATGCTCATAGAGGGAGACAGTCTTCTTCGAAATCTCCGGGGTAAAGAACGCATCGTGCTCGCCCTCGCCCAGCTGCTGCCCCTCGATGAAGGGCAATTGCTCCTTGAGGATCGTCACGTCGTCGGTGACCAGCAGATAGCGCGCCGTGGCGTGAGCCAGCCACACGACGTCGTCGGATATCATCGTGCGCACGCCGGCCCCGGTTCGCGGCAGCCACCAATGCTGCACATCGCCCTCGGGGAACTGCCGCCGCGCCGCGTTGAGGATCTGGTCGCGCGCAAGCTGGGGATCATGCGCCAGCAACGCCAGCGTATCCTGCAGTTGGTCGCGGAAGCCGAACGCGCCACTGGCCTGGTAGAAGGCGGAGCGGGCGCGGATACGGCAGGCGAGGCTCTGGTAGGGCAGCCAGTGATTGACCATGGCATCGAGACCCTTGTCCGGGGTCTGGACCTGGATCGTGTCCAGAAAACCGCGCCAGGCGTGCTCGTTGTCGGCCAGCCGTTGATCGAAATCCCTGGCCCGGTGCTCCTGCACCAAGGTGCTAGCCTGATCGGCCGACTCGGCGTCGCCCAACAGCCAGAGCAACGTGACGCCGCCGCCGGGCGGGATCTCGACGTCCCGGGCAATGGCCGCACATGGATCGTCTCCCGCCTCGACGCGGCCCGACAGCACGGCGCCGGTCAGCACCGCCTGCGGCATCTCGCTTGAGCCATGACGGCCCAGGAACTCCGTACGGTCTGCCGTCACCGACTGCGCGGCCCCGTCGGAAGCCAGGAAGGCCACCCGTTCGCCGAAATCGAGCCCATACGGATTTTGCGCCAGCAACGCCCCGGTGGCCGCGTCCCGCGACGGAACAATGGTCGACGCGGTGCGCGAGCGATGCCCGCCCAGCACCCATTCGGCATAGGCATAGACACGCAGCCGCACCGGCACCGACCCGGAATTCTGAATGCGCAAGCGCGAAATCTTCACCGGATCGACCGGGTCGACGACATGGGTAAGATCCATCGACAAGGGTCCGCGCTTGGCGCGGAAGGTCGAGAAGCCCTGGCCGTGCCAGGCCTCGTAGATCATCGCGGGATCGCGCACCACGGCCGCGAGCGGCGAGAACGCCTTGCCGCTGGCGAGGTCATGGATGTAGAGCCCCTCGCCCGGCCGGTTCGACACCGGGTCGTTCGACCATGGGGTCAGCTGGTAGTCGCGGCTGTTGCGGCTCCAGGTGAAGGCAGCACCCTCGGCCGAGGTGTGGAAGCCAAATGAGGCGTTGGAGACCACGTTGATCCAGGGTTGCGGCGTGGTACGGCGGCCGGCCAGCCTGACGACATAGTGCCGGCCGTCGCCGTCGAAGCCGCCAAAGCCGTTCCATCGGTCGAGACCGGTGCCGTCGGCGCTGACGTTCGGCACCGTCTGCACGGCCAGTGTCTGCGGCAAGGGCGATGATGCGGATCCGTCGCGCCCGACCGGCGATCCCGCCGGCTGCAGCGTGTCGCGCGCCTGCAGGGCAGCCCCCTCGGCCCGCTCGATCTGGTCGAAGATCGTGCCATTGCGCGTGTGCAGGACAACACGGGCCACGGCGAGCAGCGTCTTGTAGGTGGTCTCGTCCATCAGGTCGCGGCGCACGGCGAAAATGTGCTGGCGAGGCCCGAGTTCCTTGCCGCGCAAGCGGCTGTTCTCACACAGCGTCTCGACCGCCCTCTGCAGGTCCTGGACATAGGAGGACGCCTGCTCGTTGACGACGACGAAGTCGATCATCATGCCGCGGGTGCGCATATACTCCTGGAAACGAAGCGCCTGGGCGACGATCTCCAGATCGGCGACGTCGCCGATCCTGACCAGGAAGATCGGGAAATCGCCGGAGATGCTGGTCGGCCACAGGCTCGACTGCTTGCCCAGCCCCGACGCGATGGATTCGGCGGGAAGCCGCAGGAACGGATCGGGATAGATCAGGTAGCGTGCAAGCTTCTGCACGTTGGCGGCGTCGGTCAGGCTGAGCCCCATGTGACGGGTCTGGACCTGGCTGCGCGTCCAGGCAAGCATCGCCTGGCGGGCAAAACTCTCGGGATGGTCGAGCCGGGCGATGGCTTCCTCCAACTCGGCGCGGCTGGCGCCGACGACGGTCCAGAAGGTCAGCGATATCTTCTTGTTGGCCGGCACCCGCACCTGGCGGCGCAACGAGGCGATCGGATCGAGCGTGAAGCCCGAATGACCGCGAAGCTTGGCGCCTGGATCGAAAGCGGCCGCGTCGACGATGGTGCGGCCGCGGCCGATGAAGGCGCGCCTGTCCGTCTCGGCTTCGGCATCACGCGCCGGTCCGGACGGGTCGGTGACGAAATGCACCAGGGTGATATCGGGCTCGCTGGTTTCGCGCTTGCGCCGCGTGGCGAAGATCGCGCCGTTGTTCGGCGCGATCTCGGTTTCTATGAACATTTTCGAGAAGGCCGGATGGGCATTGTCCGATGCCTCGGAGCCCAGGACCAGTTCGGCGAAGGAAGTCACTTCGATGTGGCGGTCGGATGCCCCGTCATTGTAGAGCGTGACGCGGCGGCCCTCGCCATTGCCTTCGGAAATGACGATGCACTCGACCTCGGAGCGCAAGGAGCCGACCGATTTCAGGAAGCTTGCCTTGTCGTCGGAGAACAGGGTCTGCGCCTTTTCCTCCGCCGCGCGCTTCGGCTCGGCCGTTGCCGACCACCAGTCGCCGGTGCCCGCATCGCGCAGGAAGATGTAGGATCCCATCCGGTCCTCGGTCGGATCCGGCTGCCAGCGGGTGACGGAAAGATCGCCCCAGCGGCTGTAGCCGGAGCCGGTCGCGGTGACCATCACCGAGTAGCGTCCGTTCGACATCATGCTCGTCGAGCGCAGCGCCCGCAACGGATCCAGCACGATGCGGCTGTCGGGGCTCTCGACCTCGCTCTCGTCCTTGGATCGTTCGTCGGCCTCTGTCCGGACCGTGGCGGTCGGGATGTCGCGCGGTGCCCTCTCCTGCAGCAGCAGCTCGGCCGATTCGATGACGGGATCGCTATGGAAGCGGTCGCGCAGCCGGCCTTCGAATATGGCGTCGGCGACAGCCGCGATCGACATGCCCGAATGGTGGGCCATGTAGTTCTGCACGACGACGTGATCGGTGCCCTCGGGCACGCGCTGCGGCGTGAAGTCGACCGCGTCGTAGTAGCCGTGGCGGCCGAGCGCGCCTATTTGCCGGAGCCGCGCCAAGTTGCGCACCGCTTCACGCGGATTGAACTGTGCCGCCAGGATCGTCGCGTAAGGTGCGATCACGGTGTTCTGGCCGAGGCCGCGCTTCAAGCCCAGGCCTGGCACGCCGAAATTGGTGTACTGGTAGGTCAGCTCTCGGTCACGGGCATTGTAGGCCGCTTCCGAGATGCCCCACGGCACGTTCTTCTCGCGGCCGTACTGGATCTGGCGCTTGATGATCAGCTTGCTTGTCTGGTTGAGGATGCTGCCTTGCGGCTCCTTCATCACCAGCGGCGGCATCAGGTACTCGAACATCGAGCCGGACCAGGACATTAGCGCGCCCTGGAAACCGATCTCGACGATCGGCCGGCCAAGCCGGAACCAATGCTCTGTCGGGAGATCGCCCTTGGCGATGGCGAACAGGCTGGTCAGCCGCGCCTCGGAGGCCAGCAGGTCATAACAGCTTTCATCGAGCTGGTGCTCCTCGACGCGGTACCCGATCGACAACAGCTTGCGCTCAGGCCGCATAAGGAACGAGAAATCCATCTCGAAGGCGAAGCGGCGCGTGCGCTCGCGCAGGGTGAGCAGCCTGGCGCGCAGTGCGGCCACGGCATTGTCGTCGCTGTGCGCGTCATGCACATGCGCTTCGCAGGTGGCTTCGAGTCTTGCCGCCCAGTCGACGATAACGTCGCTCTGGGCCGATGCAGCCTCGGTGTGGATGGCCGCGGCCAGCTTGCGGATCTCGCCTGCCAGCACCGCCAGGTTGATGGTGCGGATCGATGCCATTTCCGGCTGTGCCTTGATGGTGTCGACGGCGCGGCGCATGCCGTCGAGACGGTCCGCGAGACGCTGGCGCAGGGGGCGCAACTGGCGGCGATCATCGGGCAGTTCTTCAAGGCTTTCGCCGAGGATGGCGACAGTGTCGAGAATCCCCTCGAAATCGCCCTGGAGATGGACGGAAGGTGCTTCGGCCCATTCGGCGCAGGCGGCCGCCACCGCCACCAGATGCCCCGCGAGGTTGCCGCTGTCGACGGCGGAAATATAGAGCGGGTAGAGCGGCTTCAACGTCGTCGTGTCGTACCAGTTGAAAAGATGGCCGCGGTCGCGCGGCATTCCTTCGATTGTCGACATTGTGGCGTCGATGCGCGTGATGGCGTCGGACAGGCTGATCCAGCCGAAATCGCGCGCGGAAACGACCGACAGCAGATAGACGCCGATATTGGTCGGCGACGTGCGTGGCGCCACGACCGGCGCCGGGCTTTCCTGGAAGTTGTCGGGCGGCAGGTTGTGGTGCTCTGAAGTGACGAAGGTTTCGAAATAGTGCCATGTGCGCCGCGCCACGGTGCGCAAAGTATGGATGTCGGCGGCCGAAATCCGCAGCCGGTCCTCGGTCTCGGCCGAACGGCTGATCCAGGAGGCCACCGCCGGCGAAGCGATCCAGAACAGCGCGAAGAAGAAGGCGACGAAGGCGCCGGTCGAATCGGCCAGCACCGGAATGGCGAGGCCGACGAAGCCGATGATCACCGCGCCATACATCATGCCGTAGTAGGAGCCGAGATCGTTGTCGCCGCTTTTGTGCGCCTGCGAGGCTGTGCGCCATTCCAGCAGGTTCTGGCGGCTGACGAAAAGCCGGTAGAGGGTGCGCACGATGGCGTCGCCCATCATCCAGGCGTTGTGCGCCATCAGCACGATCTTCAATGCCACCATGGCGGTGCCGAAGGCAACATCGCGCGCCAGTGCCGAGAAATGGCCCCGCGCCGTCTGGTCGCCGCTCTTGGGCAGGATGGCGTTCACGATGTTGAATGTCGGCGCCATGAAAAGGCTGAGGATCAGCAGGGCCTGCCACTGCGCGGCCTGCGTGAAGGGCAGCAGGGTCCAGCCGGCGATCGCCGCCAGCACCCAGAAGATCGGTGTCAGCGAGCGGCGCAGGTTGTCGAGCATCTTCCAGCGCGACAATGCCGGCACGCCGGAGCGCGGATCGAGGATGAAGCCGAGCAACTGCCAGTCGCCTCGCGCCCAGCGATGATGACGAGACGCGTCGACCGAGTAACGGGTCGGATAATCCTCGACAAGTTCCACATCGGTGACCAGCGCGGAGCGCGCCAGGGCGCCTTCGAGCAGATCATGGCTGAGGATGGTGTTTTCCTCGATCCGCCCCTTCAGCGCCGCCTCGAACGCGTCCACATGGTAGAGGCCCTTGCCGGTGAAGGAGCCGTCGCCGAAGACGTCCTGATAGAGATCGGATACGGCGAAGACATAGGGGTCCAGCCCTCGATTGGCCGAGAAGACCCGCTGAAAGAACGATGCTTCGTCGCCGCTGGTCAGCGATGCCGTGATGCGTGGCTGCAGGATCGCGTATCCAGCCGTGACAACGCGCCTGGTGGCATCGAAATGCGGACGGTTCAGCGGATGGCAGAGTTTGCCGATGAGACTCGCGACCGCGTCGCGGGTGGTGCGCGTGTCGGCATCGAGCGTCATCACATGGACGACGTTCTCGGGCAGCGGCACACCGAGCGGTAGGAAGGTGGTGTCACTGTCGCCGCGCAGCAGAAGGTCCAGTTCGTGCAGCTTGCCCCGCTTGCGCTCCCACCCCATCCAGGCACCCTGGGCGGCGTTGAAGAGACGGCGCCGGTGCAGGATGTAGAAACGCGGCGCGCCCTGAGAGGGATAGCGGGCATTGAGACGGTCTATCTCGGCGCGGGCAAATCCGAGGATCTCGGTATCCGCCACATCGATTTCGGTCTTGCTGTCGGGCCAGTCCGAGAGCAGCGCGAAATGAATCTCGTCCGCTAGATTGGCAAGGTAATGCACTTCGATGTTGCGAATGCTCTCCTCGACATCGTCGCGCGAGCCGATCAGCGACGGCACCACTACCAGGGTGCGCGCTTCCGGCGGCACGCCGTGCCTGTAATCATAGCCGATCAGGCGGGTCGGCTTGAGGAACAACGAGACCACTGTGTTGAAGAATGCAAGGGCGCCCTCGCTGGCCGGAACCGCAAACAGCGCCAGCATGAGGACGATCGACGGCACCGACAGGCCGAGATGGGCAAGCGCGTTGCCGGACAGGACGAGAAGCAGCACCGTCAGCGCGAAAACCGGCACGACAATGCCCAGCCATCCCGTCTTGGTGAAGGCGCGCTTGACCCTCTGGCTGATCGTCGGTCGATAGCCGATCACCTTTTCCAACTCCAGCCGGCGTGGGCCAACAAGATAGAAGCCGACATCGGTATGCGCGGATGAAACCGGGAGCTCTCCGCCCTCACCGGGGTCCGTCACCACTTCATCGACGTTATGACCGGCCAGTTCGATGGCCTTCTCGGCGACGCGGTATTCCGAAAGGTCCGAGCGGCGGGCCAGTTCCTCGATCGCGGTCCGGTATTGATCGCGCGAAAAGAAATCGAGTGCGGCGAAATCGGTGCGTCCGCGCAGCACGGTATCGATGCGGCTGACGTCCTCGAACCACACCGTCCAGTCGACGTCGTTGATCAGACGCAGGCCACGGATGATGTTGCCGGTTGTCACATTGCCGCTGGACAGCGTGTGGTGTTCGGCAATGATGATTTCCTCGGCGTCCGAGCCGGTCTTTTCAAGCTCGCCTTCCAGCCACTCCAGGGCCTTGCCGGCATTCTGCGACCCGTCACGCAAACGGTAGAGCAGTTGGGTGGCGAAAGTGGTGTCGTGCGCATGGGCGCTGAAATTCGAGAGGATCGCCTGCCGGTCCGGGCTGTCGTCGGTCGCCAGCACCTTGTCGGCCACGTCATTGGCGATCTGGCGCATCTGGCGCGTGCGGTTGACCCTGACCGCCAGCCGGCGGAGATTTTCGATGAGGACGAAGCGCAGCAGCGACGGCAGAGCCCAGAGTTCGCCGATCCTCAGCGGCTCAACCGACTGGAAGCCCTGCACGATGGCCTTGAACATGGTCGCGGACACGGAACTGTCCGAATGCGCCACATAGGTCCAGGCCAGCGCCAGCGCGCGCGGCACGTTGCCGCCATCGGGCAGTTTCAAGCCAGGCAATTGGCGATAGAAGCGGCGCGGCAGGTCGCGCTTGACCTGGAAGATGGTTTCTTCGACCAGATAGTTGTTGTCGAGCAGCCATTGCGCCGCCGGCGTGATGGTCTCGCCTCTGGCCTGCGCGGCATTGGTCGAACGATAGACTTCCAGGATCTTCTTGGCGCTGTCGCGGATGCGCGCCTGGAAATCGAAAGGCGTCAAGCCGAACAGATCCGTCAGGTCACCTTTTGCCAGGCTCTCGCCAAGCACCCGCAGGCGTTCCTCGGGGAGGAAATTGGATCGGATGGGTTCTTCCGTTATCGCCGGGAAGCTCGCGCTCGTCTTCTCGATTTGGGCAGGATTCGTCTGGATATTCATTGAAAATTCCGTATGCGGACACAGAGCGGCGTCGTCGCCACGGCAATGGCCCTAAAACCGATTAAAATGCAATTGGTTGCATAAGCCCAATCGCCGCAAGATTGTTTCCGCACCACGACAGGGCGTCATCCATCGCAAGAAACTCAAGACAACCGCCCCGCTTCCAGTCAAGACAGATCACGAAGGGGATTCAGGCCTTTTCGTGATTCAGCCAGCAGCTTACGCTACAATTCGAAGGTATCGCGATCATGTTTGGAAACAAGCGTTAATCGTCGCCGGGCGTGTCGCCTATCCGGATTACGAACAGAGCCGTTTGCCAGGCAGGCTGGACAAGCAGGCCGCCACTATCGGGGCCCGTCAGAAGCGCGTCGAGCGGCCCGAGGCGGATCGGTTCGGTGCCGGACACGATGACGCCGCCAGTCAGGCACAGGATGAGGGTTGTTGTGGCCTTCGTGCTGATTTCCACTGGCGTCGCCACTGTCAGGCGCTCGACGGAATGCGTCACCCGCCCGCGCCGGCTCATGACATTGAGGTCGGTGATCGGCCCGCCAATCAGCGTGGCCGCTGTCGGCACGTCGGCCGGGAAGGACAGCGGAGGGGTCGCAAGGTTCACCGTCATCGGCGCACGGCCGGCGATTTCGACGACGATACCCTCGCCCTCGAGCACGGCCAGTGTGCGATCGATGCCGGAGAATTGCGAGAACGGGCCACTGCCTTCGACGCGCGCCATCGATACGCGCCAGTCGAAATCGTCAAGTCCGGCGCCGGCGGGCGAGACGACGATTTCCGTCGTGACACCGCCGCCGTTTTTCCAGGGGATCGAACGGTGGTCTTCTGCCCGCAGGATGCGCATCGGTTCAGCCGAGAATGCCGGGCAGATTGAGCTGGTGCTCCCTGGCGCACTCGATGGCGATGTCGTAGCCGGCATCGGCATGGCGCATCACGCCGCTCGCCGGATCGTTCCACAACACCCGTTCCAATCGCCTGGCCGCTTCGGGCGTGCCGTCGGCGACGATGACCATGCCGGCATGCTGCGAGAACCCCATGCCGACGCCGCCGCCGTGATGCAGTGAGACCCAGGTGGCGCCCGATGCGGTGTTGAGCAACGCATTGAGCAACGGCCAGTCCGATACTGCGTCAGAGCCGTCCTTCATCGATTCGGTTTCGCGATTGGGCGACGCGACCGAGCCGGAGTCGAGATGATCGCGGCCGATGACGACAGGCGCCTTGAGCTCGCCTTTGGCCACCATCTCGTTGAAGGCGAGCCCGAGCCGATGCCGGTCGCCGAGGCCAACCCAGCAGATGCGCGCCGGCAGGCCCTGGAAGGCAATGCGTTCGCGCGCCATGTCCAGCCAGTTGTGCAAGTGGGTGTTGCCGGGCGTGAGTTCGCGCACCTTGGCGTCGGTCTTGTAGATATCCTCGGGATCGCCGGAGAGAGCCGCCCAGCGGAACGGACCGATGCCGCGGCAAAACAGCGGGCGGATATAGGCCGGCACGAAGCCCGGAAAGGCGAAGGCATTCTCGAACCCCTCCTCCTTGGCCACCTGGCGGATGTTGTTGCCATAGTCGAGCGTAGGCACGCCGGCATTCCAGAACGCCACCATCGCCTCGACATGTTCGCGCATCGAGGCGCGGGCGGCCTTCTCGACGGCTTTCGGGTCGGACGTTCGCTTTTCCCGCCACTCCGCCAGTGACCATCCCTTGGGCAGATAGCCATTGAGCGGATCATGGGCCGAGGTCTGGTCCGTCACCATGTCGGGTCGCACGCCGCGCCGCACCAGTTCCGGCACGATGTCGGCTGTATTGCCGACAAGGCCGACCGATTTCGCCTCCCCGGCCCTGGTCCAACGCTCGATCTTCTCCAGCGCCTCGTCTAGCGTGTCGGCACGCTCGTCGACATAGCGGGTGCGCAAGCGGAAATCGATGCGGTCGGGATCGCATTCAATGGCCAGACAACAAGCGCCGGCCATGACTGCGGCCAGCGGTTGGGCGCCGCCCATGCCGCCGAGACCGCCGGTCAGGATCCATTTTCCCTTGAGGTTACCGCCATAATGCTGGCGGCCGGCCTCGACGAAGGTCTCGTAGGTGCCTTGGACGATGCCTTGCGTGCCGATGTAGATCCACGAGCCGGCCGTCATCTGGCCGTACATCATCAGACCCTTCTTATCGAGCTCGTTGAACTTCTCCCATGTCGCCCAATGCGGCACCAGATTGGAATTGGCGATCAGCACGCGCGGCGCATCCGGATGGGTGCGGAAGACGCCGACCGGCTTGCCTGATTGCACCAGCAAGGTCTCGTCATCGGCGAGGGTCCTCAAGGAGGCAACGATGCGGTCAAAATCATTCCAGGTGCGCGCCGCCCGGCCGATGCCGCCATAAACGACCAGCTCATTGGGGTTTTCGGCAACGTCGGGGTCGAGATTGTTCATCAGCATGCGCAGCGGCGCTTCGGTCAGCCAGGAGCGAGCGCTGATCTGCGTGCCGCGCGGGCTGCGGACTTCACGGATGTTGTGGCGAGGATTGTTCATGGCGTCACTCCATAAAGGGTCGAATTTCAGCCGTGCGCCCAGGACGTCGCGGTCTCGAGGATTTTCCGCAGCGTAGCGCGGATCGGTGCCGCGAATTCTGCATCGTAGGGCACCGGCCAGTTGTCGGGCTCGCCCTTGCCCTCGGGCTCGCGCATGTAGCCGCGGTTGGAAAGTTCCATCTGCAGCGCATGGACGCCATCTTGAGGCTGGCCGAAATGGCGCGTGATCCAGCCGCCCTTGAAGCGGCCGTTGACGATGTGGCTTTCGCCGGTTTCGGCCATGATCTGGGCGACCATCGCCTGCAGGGTCGGGTCGGCGCTACTGCCGTCATTGGTGCCGAGGTTGAACACCGGCAGCGTGCCCTCGAACAGGCGCGGCAGCACCGAACGGATCGAATGGCAGTCGTAAACCACAATCTTTTCGTGAAAGCCGCGCAGCCGGGCGATCTCCGCCCGCAGGGCCGCATGGTACGGTACGAAGAATTTCTCGCGGCGCTCGTCGACTTCCGAGGGTCCCGGTTCTTCGCCTTCGCGGTAAAGAGGATCGCCGTCGAAGGTTTCCGTCGGACATAGACCGGTGGTGGTCTGCCCCGGATAGAGCGAGGCGCCCGAAGGGTCACGGTTCACGTCGATGACGGTGCGCGAGATGGCCGTATGCACCACCGTCGCCCCAAGATCGGTCGCGAAATCGTAGAGCCTGTCGATCCACCAGTCGCAGTCTCGGCGGCCGAGCCAGGGAGACACCAGCCGGTTCTCGAGCCCCGCGAGATCGATGCCGGTGTGCGGGATCGATACCAGCAGTGGGGCCGTGCCGGGCGTTACCGTAAGCCAGGGTGTTCCCGTCATGATGCAGCTCCTGAAATCGATGGCAGTGCGATCGAGCCGGCTGCCATGACGGCGGCACCGCTGCGCACCATGGCGATCGCCTTTTCCATGTCGGGGTGGAAATGCCGGTCATTGTCGAGGCGCGGCACCTCGGCGCGAACCAGCTTGCGCACCGCCTCCAGGGCATCGCTCGATGCCAGAGGGGCGTGGAAATCGCAGCCCTGCGCGGCGGCCAGCAATTCGATGCCGATGACGGCCGTTGCGTTCTCGACCATGCCGATCAGCCGGCGGGCGCCGTGCGCGGCCATCGACACATGGTCTTCCTGGTTGGCCGAGGTCGGGATTGAATCGACACTGGCGGGATAGGCTTTCTGCTTGTTTTCGGAAACCAGTGCGGCGGCGGTCACCTGCGGGATCATGAAGCCGGAATTCAGTCCCGGCTTCGGCGTCAGGAAGGCCGGCATGCCGGACAGCGCCGGATCGACCAGCATGGCGATGCGCCGTTCCGACAGCGAGCCGATCTCGCAGACGGCGAGCGCGATCATGTCGGCGGCGAACGCCACCGGTTCGGCGTGGAAGTTGCCGCCGGACAGGGCTGTGTCGTCCTCGGCGAAGATCAGCGGATTGTCGGTGACGCCGTTGGCCTCGGTGCCGAGCGTATCCGCGGCCTGGCGGAGCACTGTGAGAGCCGCGCCCATGACCTGTGGCTGACAGCGCAGGCAATAAGGATCCTGCACGCGCTCATCGCCGACCCGGTGCGACTCGCGGATGGCGCTGCCCGCCATCAGGTCGCGCAGCGCGTCCGCCGTTTCGATCTGGCCACGATGCTTTCTCAGCAGATGGATGCGCGGATCGAACGGAGCGTCGGAGCCCTTCGCCGCATCGGTTGACAAGGCTCCCGCGACCAGGGCCGATTGGTAAAGCACTTCGGCCTCGAACAGAGCGGCGAGCGCATAGGCGGTGGAAAACTGCGTGCCGTTTAGCAGGGCCAACCCTTCCTTGGCGCCCAAGATCACAGGCTCCAGTCCGTGCGAGACAAAGGCGACCTTGGCCGGAACACGGCCATGCGGGGTGAAGCATTCGCCGACGCCGATCATCACCGCCGTCATGTGCGACAGCGGTGCCAGATCGCCCGATGCTCCGACCGAACCTTGCGCCGGCACCACCGGAATGACGTCGTTGGCCAGCATGGCCTCCAGCAGATCGATGGTTTGCGGCCGAACGCCGGACGCGCCCTGCGCCAGGCTGGCAAGCTTCAGCGCCATCATCAGCCTGCAGACGGCGACCGGCATCGGCTCGCCGACGCCGGCGGCGTGCGACAGCACGATGTTGCGCTGCAAGGTCTCGAGATCCGCGGCCGGGATGCGGACGCTGGCCAGTTTGCCGAAGCCGGTGTTGATGCCATAGACCGGCTCACCCTTGGCAACGATCCGCGCGACTGCCTCGGCGCTTGCCTTGATCTTCGGCCGGCAGGCATCGTCCAGCTTGGGCACGGCGCCGCGATAGATGGCGCGCCAATCGGCCAGCGTCGCGTTGCCGGGCTTCAGGGTCAGTTCGGTCATTGTCCTCTCCAGATGCGGGCATGCAACGGGTTGAAACCCATGCGGTAGACGAGTTCGGCCGGGCGCTCGATGTCCCAGATCGCCAGGTCGGCGGATTTCCCTGCCTCGAGCGTGCCGGTTTCCGCCAGCAGGCCGAGCGCGCGTGCGGCCTCGCGTGTGACGCCGGCAAGGCATTCATCGATCGTCAAGCCAAACAAGGTCGCCGCCATGTTCATGGTGAGAAGCAGCGAGGTCAGCGGCGAGGTGCCGGGATTGTTGTCGGTGGCGACGGCCATCTTGACACCGTGCTGGCGGAACAGGCCGATCGGCGGCTTGCGGGTCTCGCGAATGAAGTAGTAGGCGCCGGGCAGGATCGTGGCGACGGTTCCTGCCCTGGCCATGGCGACGGCGCCCGCCTCATCGGTATATTCAAGGTGATCGGCAGACAGCGCGCCATGGCGGGCGGCAAGTTCGGCGCCATGGAGGTTCGACAGTTGGTCGGCATGAAGCTTGACCGGCAGGCCGGCAGCCCTGGCGGCGTCGAAGACACGCGCCATCTGCGCGGGCGAAAAGGCAATGCCTTCGCAAAAGCCGTCGACGGCATCGGCCAGTCCTTCGGCGGCGACCGCCGGGAGAATTTCCTTGGCAACAAGATCAATGAAAGCGTCCTTGTCGCCCCCGGCCTCCGGCGGCAGCGCATGGGCGCCGAGGAAGGTGGTGCGGACCGTCACCGGCCGCTCATCGCCCAGCCGCCGTGCGGCGCGCAGCGACTTCTTCTCGTTTTCGAGGTCGAGCCCATAGCCCGACTTCACTTCCAAAGTGGTGACGCCTTCGGAGATAAGCGCATCCAGGCGCGGCAGCGATTGCGTCACCAACTCGTCTTCGCTGGCGGCGCGTAGTGACTTGACCGAGGAGACGATGCCGCCGCCGGCCCGGGCGACCTCTTCATAGGTTGCGCCCGCCAGCCGCATCTCGAACTCGTTGGCGCGGTTGCCGGCATGGACCAGATGTGTGTGGCAGTCGATCAAGCCGGGCGTGACCCAGCGGCCCTCGCAATCGATCGTCTCGCCCTGGGCCAGCGCCCCGGGCATTTCCGACTCGGCACCGGCAAAGACAATGCGCCCGCCGCGCGCGGCCACCGCTCCATGTTCGACGACACCAAGCCCGGCGGATCGTTCGGCGAATGTCGCCAGACGCGCATTCCGCCAAAGACGAATATCCCCTGCCCGGCTTTTGCTCTCTGCGGCCATCATCTTTTCCGTTTCAATGGGCGACGATTATGTATATACATATTAGAGCGTACCGCAAGTGGCGTCATCGCACGACAGACTGAGAACCGGAGGGGAAAGTGGCCGATATCTTCGCGGAACAGGCGCTGCTTCCCGATGGCTGGAACAGCAATGTGCGGATCGCCTTCACCGATGGACGCATCACCAACGTGCAGCCCGGAACCACCGCGCTGGCCGGTGACGAACGCCATCCCATCCTGTTGCCCGGCATGCCCAATCTGCACAGCCACGCCTTCCAGCGCGGCATGGCGGGCCTTGCCGAACTGCGCGGCCCTTCCGCCGACAGTTTCTGGAGCTGGCGCGAGGTGATGTATCGCTTCGCACTGTCGATGACGCCGGACCAGGTCGAGGCGGTTGCAGCGCAGCTCTATGTCGAGATGCTGGAAGCCGGCTTTTCACGCGTCGGCGAGTTTCACTATCTGCACCACGACCGCGATGGACAACCCTACGCCAATCTCGCCGAGATGGCCGAACGGATCGCCGCTGCGGCCGGCGAAACTGGTATCGGCCTGACGCTGCTGCCGGTGTTCTACGCGCACTCCTCCTTCGGCGGTGCCGAGCCGAACGAAGGCCAGCGCCGGTTCATCAACGATGTGAGTCGGTTCTCACGGCTTGTTGAGAAGTCTGGCGAATCGCTTCGCGCGTTGAATCAAGCCGTCGTCGGTGTTGCCCCGCACAGCCTGCGCGCCGTGACGCCGGAGGAACTTACCCAGGTTGCTGCCCTGGCGCCGAACGGGCCAATCCACATCCACGTTGCCGAACAGGTGAAGGAAGTCGAGGACTGTGTTGCCTGGTCCGGCGCACGTCCGGTCGAATTCCTGCTTGGGGCTGCCGATGTCGACCAGCGCTGGTGCCTGATCCATGCCACCCACATGACGGACGCCGAGACGATCGGCATGGCGAAGAGCGGCGCAATTGCCGGCCTTTGTCCGATCACCGAGGCCAATCTGGGCGACGGCACCTTCGCCGCGCGGCTGTTCAGGGAGCACGGCGGCCGTTTCGGTGTCGGCTCGGATTCCAATGTGCTGATCGGCCTGCCCGACGAGTTGCGCCAGCTCGAATATTCGCAGCGCCTGGCGCATCGTGCCCGCAATGTGCTGGCGGTCGCCGGCGGCTCGTCCGGCCGCGCGCTGTTCGAGGGAGCGCTTGATGGTGGCAGTGTCGCGCTTGGCGCCGGTTCCTCGCAGATCGCGGTCGGCGCGGCCGCCGATCTTGTCTCGCTCGACGCCGATAGCCCCTCGCTGGCGGGCAAAACGGGCGACGCGATCCTCGACGCATGGATCTTCGCCAATGGCAGCAAGGTCGACTGCGTCTGGGTGCATGGCAAGAAGCAGGTCAGCGGCGGCCGGCACGCACGGCGCGAAGCCATCGCCAAGCGGTTCCGCACTGTGATGATGGCGCTCTCGGCATGAGCGTGGCCGGCATTGCCGATCCGGAAGCTGCCGGCTCGCTGCACCAGCGGATTCTGTCCGATATCAGCGAAAAGATCCTGTCTGGCACCTGGGCGCCCGGCTATCGCGTTCCGTTCGAGCACGAACTGACCGAGCAGTACAATTGCTCGCGCATGACGGTGAACAAGGCGCTGTCGCAGCTGGCCAAGGCCGGGCTGATCGAACGCCGCCGCCGCTCGGGCAGCTTTGTCCGCCGGCCCCGGTCACAGGCCGCGGTGCTCGAAATCCATGACATTCGAATCGAGGTCGAGGCACTGGGCCTGGCCTATCGCTACGAGCGCGTGGCGCGGCACAAAAGGCGCAGCAATGCCGAGGACCGCTCCTTGCTCGAACTTGATGAGCCTGGGCCGGTGCTGGCGCTGGAATGCCTGCATTTCGCCGGCGAACGGCCATTCGCGCACGAGCAGCGCCTGATCAACCTCGCCGCCGTGCCGGAAGCGGCCGACGAAGAGTTTCTCGACATCGCGCCCGGCCCGTGGCTGATCGGCCGCGTGCCGTGGAGTGAGGCCGAGCACCGCATCCGCGCGGTTGGCGCCGACAGTGGAATGGCGCAGGCGCTCGACATCGACCCTGGAGCGCCATGCCTTGTGGTCGAGCGCCGCACCTGGGGCGCGGAACGCCCGGTCACCCATGTCCGCTTCACCTACGCCGCCGAAAGCCACACGTTGGTGGCAAGGTTCAGACCGTCGCAGGGGTAAGGCGTGTCCAGCCACGGCTGGCGAAAAGCCAACGATCTGGCTTTTCGAACGCCGAACGCCCGGAGCCATAGCGGAGGGCAAAAGCTCAAATCGCCGCGGTGATGATGATCTCGACCAGATATTCCGGCGTGGCGAGCTTGGCCTCGCCGGTGGCACGGGCCGGGGTGTTGCCCTGCGGCACCCACTTGTCCCATTCCGCGTTCATTTCAGCGAAGGTGCTCATGTCGGCCAGCCAGATGATCGCCTGAACGATCTTGGTCTTGTCGGTGCCGGCCTTGGCCAGCAATTCATCGATCGTCTTCAGGATGTCGCGAGTCTGCGAGGCGACATTCCCACCCGGCTCGCCGACCTGGCCGGCCAGGTAGACGGTGTTGCCGTGGATGACGATCTGGCTCATGCGGGGGCCGATATCGATTCGATGAATGCTCATGCGGGTTCCTTCCTGTTCTCGGTGGCGCCTGTTTAGAGTCACGCCCCGCTTCGGGCAAGGCCGGCTCGGGAAATCCCCTTGTGCCAACAGCGAATGGCAAAGATACACATCAAGTTGACCCGGCAACTGCGCTCTCGCCTCCTCGCCCGGTTGACTAATGTAATAACATCACATAGCGAAGGAGTTGCTGCTTGCAGCCGATTTTACCGTGGCATGGGATGACATGACCCAGACCTGCTTGACCTTCCGCGACCTGACGCTGGGCTACAACAGCCACCCGGCCATCCATCACCTTGAAGGCACGATCCGCAAGGGTTCGCTGACGGCAGTGGTCGGCGCAAACGGCTCCGGCAAGTCGACGCTGATGAAGGGAATAGTGGGTGTCCTGAAGCCAATGGCCGGCGAGGTTGTCCGCGCGCCGGGCGTGCGCGCGGCCTACCTGCCGCAGCAATCGGAACTAGACCGCTCGTTTCCGGCCCGCGTGGTTGACCTGGTCTCGCTTGGCCTTTGGCCAAGACGCGGCCTGCTGGGGCGTTATACAAAAGAGGACCGCGAGTCCGTCAGCCAAGCGCTGATGGCGGTCGGCCTCGGCGGCTTCGAGAAGCGGCCGATCGACACGCTGTCGGGTGGCCAGTTGCAACGCACATTGTTTGCACGCGTGCTGCTGCAGGACGCCGACCTCATCCTGCTCGACGAACCATTCAACGCGGTTGACGCCAAGACGGTCGGCGACCTGATCGCGCTCATCAAGCGCTGGCATGGCGAGGAACGCACCGTCATGGTGGTGGTCCACGACCTGGAGCTGGTGCGCCAGAATTTTCCGGAGACGCTGCTTTTGGCCCGACAGCCGGTCGCCTGGGGCGAGACGCGCGAAACGCTGAAGCCGGAAAACCTGTTGCGCGCGCGCCGCTTCCACGAAGCCTGGGAAGAGAATGCGCCGTGGTGCGAGCCGGACGGGCACGCTCATGGCCCTGTCCACGATCAGCATCATGACCACGCCCACGGGCCTGATCACGACCATCACCATGGCGCCGGTCCGAGGGCCGCCTGATGGACATGCTCTACGGTCTTTTCATCGCGCCGTTCGCCGATTTCGGCTTCATGCAGCGGGCCCTGTTCGGCTCGCTGATGCTATCGCTCGGCGCCTGCCCGATCGGCGTCTTCCTGATGCTGAGGCGCATGAGCCTGTCGGGCGACGCCATGGCCCATGCCATCCTGCCGGGTGCGGCCGCCGGCTTCCTGTTCTACGGGCTGGAGATCCTGCCGATGACGATCGGCGGCCTGATCGCCGGTATCATCGTCGCGCTCGGCGCCGGCGCGGTGTCGCGCTTCACCATCCAGCGCGAGGACGCCTCGATGGCCGCCTTCTATCTGATTTCACTGGCCATCGGCGTGCTGATGGTGTCGATTCGCGGCTCGAGCGTGGATCTCATGCATGTGCTGTTCGGCACCGTCCTGGCGCTCAACAACGAGGCCCTGGTCCTGATCGGCGGCATCGTGGTGATGACACTGGCCAGCCTCGCCATCTTCTGGCGGGCGCTGGTCGCCGAATGCCTCGATCCGCTGTTCCTGCGCTCGGTCAGCCGCTTGGGTAGCCCGGTTCACTTCATCTTCCTCGGCCTCGTCGTGCTCAACCTCGTCGGCGGCTTCCAGGCGCTCGGCACACTTCTTTCGGTTGGCCTGATGATGCTGCCGGCGGCGGCTGCCCGCTTCTGGACGGCCCGCGTCGAGCCGATGTGCGTGCTGGCGGTGCTGATCGGCTTTGCCTCCTGCATCGCCGGGCTGCTTTTGTCCTATCACGCGTCGTTGCCGTCAGGCCCGGCCATCATCCTGTCCGCGGGCGTCGTTTACTTCGCCTCGATCCTGTTCGGCACGCGCGGCATCCTGCGCGCGCGCATCATCCATCACCGTCACAGAACGGCCTGATCCCCACCCTCAAAGGAGCCCTCGTCCATGCTGAAATCGATTGTTGCCGCCCTGACGATGAGCGTTATAACATTAACTACCTTTGGCGCGTCTTCAGCGTTCGCCGCACCGCTGAAAGTGGTTGCCAGCTTCACGGTCATTGCCGACTTTGCCAGGAATGTCGGTGGCAACCGCATCGATTTGACCACCATCGTCGGGCCCGATGGCGACGCCCATGTCTACGAGCCGAGCCCGGCCGACGCGGTGGCCATGGCCAAGGCCGACATCGTGCTGGTCAACGGTCTGCATTTCGAAGGCTTTTTGCAGCGTCTGGTCGATGCCAGTGCCACAAAGGCCTCGATCGTCACTCTGACCAAGGGCGTGACGCCGATCGATTTCAAGCCGGAATTCGCTGATGCCGACGCGGCCGAAGGTGCTGGCACCGGCGGCGGCAAGACGGTCACCGATCCGCACGCCTTCCAGTCGATCGCCAATGCCAGGATCTATGTGAACAACATCGCAGAGGCATTCTGCGCGGCCGACTCCGACGGCTGTGTCAGCTACCAGACCAACGCCGCCGCCTACATCAAGAAGCTCGACGCGCTGGAAGGCGAAGTGAAAGCGGCGATCCAGTCCATCCCCGAGGCAAAGCGCGTTGTCATCACCTCGCACGACGCGTTTGGCTATTTCGAGCATGAATACGGCCTGACGTTCCTGGCCCCGCAAGGCATCTCGACCGACTCCGAGCCGTCAGCCGCCGACGTCGCCAGGCTCGTCGAACAGGTGAAGCAGGACAAGGCCGCGGCGATCTTCGTCGAGAACATTACCAACCCGCGCCTGATCGAACAGATCGCCAGCGAAACCGGCATCAAGGTGGGTGGCACGCTTTATTCGGATGCGCTTTCGCGGCCCGACGGCCCGGCAGCGACCTATATCGACATGATGCACAACAACATCGCCCAGATCAAAGGCGCGATCCTCGGCAGCTGACCGACATCGTTCATCCGGCCGGAAACTGCGATAGTCCGGCCGGATTCCACCACAGGGCAGTTGCCGGTTGCGTCGGGGAGTGGCAAGACTCTTGTCAAACCAGATTGCGAGGATTGCCATGGAATATCGTGAGATCAGCGAGGACTATTCGGTCTCGGCCCAGATCCAGCCTGAAGACGTCGCCGCCATCAAGGAAGCCGGGTTCAAGAGCGTCATCTGCAACCGGCCGGATGACGAGCAACCCGGCCAGCCCTCGGCGGACACGCTCAAGGCCGCGGTCGAGGCCGCCGGGCTGGCGTTTCGCTACATTCCGGTGATCAGCGGCCAGATCACCGCCGAGAATGTCGAAGACCAGGCCGAGGCCCTCGAGGAGCTCGACGGCCCGGTGTTCGCCTATTGCCGTTCCGGCGCGCGATGCACCAATCTGTATGGGCTGATCCAGCAGTCGAAAGCTTAGTCGCTGCAAGCTCAAATCGGCAACGCGCCGGTTTCCTTCAATGTCTCCAGCACTATCGCCGTCTTCACATGTTGTACGGATTCGTGCGGCAGAAGTACCCCGTTGACGAACTCGGACAATGATTTGAGATCGGGCGTCACCACCTTCAAGATGTAATCCATCTCGCCGGTCAGCGCGTGCGCCTCCTGCACCTCGGGCAGCCGCGCCAAGAGTTCGCCGAAGCGCCTGGCGTTGTCGCGGTTGTGGGTGGCCAATGTCACTGAGATGACGTTGACCAACGAGAAGCCGAGCTTGTCGCGGTCGAGCACCGCCCGGTAGCCCTTGATGTAGCCGTCCTCTTCCAGCCGCTGGCGGCGGCGCGAGCATTGCGATGCCGACAGGTTCACGCGCTCCGACAGCTCGTTGTTGGTCAGCCGCGCGTCGCCCTGCAGCAGCGCCATTATCTTGCGATCGAACTGGTCAATGCGCGTCTGACCCATGGTTTTATCTCCTGTCATGCACGCTTCACGCATGACATCATCAGTTCAAGCGTTTGAATGCAAGCACCATGCGCCGGCTGCGGGCTATGATGGCGTGAGATGGCCTTTTCAGGCCAAGCCAGCTTTGGAGGAATGCCATGGGTCCCTTCCCGCACGACGCCCCGCCCGCCACGATCAGCAAGGACAACCCC